>JALRLR010000022.1 GCA_023254355.1 Candidatus Poseidonia sp. | reverse complement strand
AGTTGTGGTAAGCCGATCCGAAGGCGACGGTGCCGTCTTGGACGGAAACCTGCCAGTCTTTCTTTTTGTTTTCAGGGGCAAACTGCTTGATGAGCTTGTTGACTTTCTTGATGGTCTCGGTGAAGCGAGCCATCATGTCATCAGGCGTTACTTGCAACTCGTTGATGAGGCGGTCGACCTTGTTGATGAAAAGAACGGGCTTGACCTTCTCCTTCAGGGCTTGGCGCACCACCGTTTCGGTTTGGGGCATGGGGCCCTCAACCGCACAGGCGAGGATGAAACATCCGTCGACCGCACGCATGGCACGGGTCACGTCACCGCCGAAGTCAACGTGACCAGGGGTGTCGATGAGGTTGATGAGGTAGTCCGTGCCCTCCACCGAGTGGACCATGGACGCCGATGCGGCGTTGATGGTGATGCCACGAGCCGACTCTTGCTCGTCAAAGTCGAGCACACGAGCAGCACCGGCGAGTTCGTTGGACATCATGCCGGCGCCGGCGATGAGGTTGTCGGAAAGGGTGGTCTTTCCGTGGTCAATGTGAGCAGCAATGCACAAGTTCCTGATTTGAGGCAGAACGTGCATCACTTCGGTTGCTTTCTTGATGTTGTCTTCTTTGCGTCCCATGGTTACCACCGACTCTCGTTGATTTGGGCCACCTGAACGGGGTTCTTAAGTGCCGCGTTGAAGGAAGGCGGGCCGTGGTTGGTCCTTGCTTCGCTCAACGGTTCAGAGGAGACAAACCTACGGCGAACATTGAGGGCAGTCAGGTAGCCACGAGGTGGCTGAAGGACGAGTCGAAGCAATCAGCGAGCGGAAGCAGCAATGCGCTCGACTTCTTCCTTCTTGCTCACGGCATAGGAAGTCACGTCGCCTTCGCTGGCTTTCGTCAATTCGTTGATAATGCAGCTCTGGAGCGTGCGCTTGGACTTGTGCGTGCCTTGCTGAGCGCCCTTGGCCAGGTTGGCCAGCGCCACGTCGAGGCGACGTGAAGGAGAGGAATCGACCGCTTTGGGCTGGGAGACGGCTCCGAACTTGATACGGGTGATCTCTTCCATGGGGGCAGCGGAACAAATGGCGTCGACGAACACCTGGAGCGGGTTATTTCCGGAGCGCTCTGCAATGTGGTCGAGGGCGCCCTCAAAGGCCTTCATGGCACCCATCTTCTTGCCGGTGTAGGAACCGGTTCGCATGAGTTTGTTGATGTAGCGCTCGACAACGGAAAGTTTCGACTTACCGAACCAAGCGTTGGCGTGGCGACCACCGGTGTGAGGGACACCCACCGTGGTGAGGTTGATGTATGGTGCCAAGCCGGGGTCCCGGCACGTCACTTCGCTGGCATCCCACTTGCCAAACACTTTGGTGCCGATACCGGCGATGGGCTTGACTTCAACAACACTGGATTCTTCGTCGCTCATGATCAACACCTCAGCGGACAGGCTTCTCCTTTCGTCCACGGACCATCTCGTCAAGGGAGACGCCGTTCACTTGAATGACCTTGTAGCGAACACCGGGAATGTCACCGTACGAACGACCCATGCGGCCGCCGATACCTTCGACCATGACTTCGTCGTGTTCATCGATGAAGTTGATGGCGCCGTCGCCTGGAGCGAAGGCCGTGAGTTTGTTTCCGTTCTTGATGAGAGAGATTTTGACCGCCTTGCGGATGCCGGAGTTGGGTTGCTTGGCCTCAATGCCGACCTTTTCAACGACGATACCCTTGGCCTGAGTGGACCCTGCGAGGGGGTCGTGTTTGGCGCGGGACTTGAGCATGCGCTTCTTGTATCGGCGGTCAGACCAACGGAATTTTTGTCGGTCTTTGGCCATCTTAGCACCGGCGAAGAGTCCTCTGCCCATCATGGTCACCTCTATGAAGCACTTCGCCGACTTGCCGCCCCTATTTAATCAAATCCCTCAACCTTGGCTTGGCATCGGCGGCGTCGTTTGTTTTTCACCCTTTGAACCCACCGTAAAGAATGAACAACTTCAAGCGACGCCTTCGGCTCGCTCAAACATGGCCTTTCGCGACCATCTGGCGGCGGCGACCCACGAATCGGCACCCATCAGCCTCGTTCACGGTATGCTGGAGCATTCCCGAAAGAGCCAGCACGCCATGACCCTCTTCACCAACATCGCCGAATGCCCCGGCCACCGAGCCGCCGTCAACATGCTCACCCGTGACCGATTGTGTGCGGCCATCGGCATTGAGCCCGAGGCCTACATCGACACCCTCGGTTGGGCCATGGACCACCCCAGCACGCCCGCGGTGGTTCCCCGTAACGAAGCGGCCTGCTTGGAAAACATCGCCGAGAAAGTGGACCTGCGAACCATCCCCATCCCCCACCACTGGCCGGAAGACCGAGGACGCTATTCGTCGGCCAGCATCATCATCGCCGAGGACAACGGCATCCGAAACGTTTCCTTCCATCGACAATTCTTGCGCGACGAGAATCACCTCGTGGTTCGGTTGGTCCCACGGCACCTCCGAACCATGGTCAATCAAGCTCGGAGTGAGGGCCGAGAAGTTTCCGTGGCCATCGTCAACGCTCCCGACCCGGTGGTGCTTCTGGCAGCGGCGATGTCATTCAACGAGAACATTGACGAATTGACCATCGCCGCCGCGTTGCACGAAAGACTGTACGGCACCCCGCTCCGTTTGGTCGAGTTGCCCAACGGCGTACAGGCACCTGCGGATGCCGAGTATGTCTGGTGGGGCCGAATCACGCTCGAAGATGACGACGAGGGGCCGTACGTGGACATCACCGGAACGGTGGACGATGTTCGCCAGGAACCCGTCATCGCCGTTGATGGGCTCGCTCATCGCAACGACCCCATCTTCCACGCCTTGATCCCCGGTGAAGCCGAGCACAAGACGCTCATGGGACTCCCAAGAGCCCCCACCATCAAAGCCGCCGTAAACAAGGTGGTGGAATGCACGGACGTCCACATGACGGAGGGCGGTTGTGGATGGTTGGGCGCCGTGTTGAAAATCCGGAAGAAGCATGCTGACGACGGCATGCGCGCCATTCAAGCCGCCTTTGACGGGCATAAAAGCATGAAGATGGTCACCGTGGTTGACGAAGACATCGACATCACCGACCCCGTCCGTGTTGAATGGGCCATGATGACCCGCTGGCAACCCGACAAAGACACGCTGATTTTGAGCAACCAAAAGGGCAGTTCGCTTGACCCCTCACGATACGCCGATGGAAACACTTCAAAGATAGGATACGATGCGACCATCGACTTTGGCGTGGACCCCTCGGGATTCATGTCCGTGCAGTGAGATGAGCACCATGACCGATAGCCAAGACCTCTTGCAACATCCTCGCAGGAATCTTGGTAACCGCTACCGTTCTACGGCCCAAAAATTCGCCAAATTGGCCAAAGCGGACCCTCAGCGAGCCAGCGAGAATTTGGCTTGGGCCGAGCAAAATGCACGTCAAGCCTTGTTGCACGACTTCACCGATGAACGGAACTGGCGTTGTTTGGCTGAATTGAAGGTGCTGAACAACGACAGCGACGGCTTGCACGTGGTGCTTGAAGACGTGTTCAGCGTGTTGGGACGGGACCCGGAACAAATCGACCAACTCAAAGGCATTGACTTCCTCACGCACGGCCCAACCTTGCTGGAAGCGGCGTTTGTGAACGACTCCCTCGACCCCGAGACCTGGTGGTCACAAATCACGGCCCATCCCGACACCCAAGCGCTCGAACAGTTCGTTGACCGGTGCAGGCGACTGGACTTTCGTGACCAGCGAGCCAACGTCGTGTACGGTCGTCGATTGGAACGGCTCAAGGCCGCAGGCCATGTCGAGGTGTTCATTGAATTGGCTCGGCACCTGCTGGCTCATCGACCGATGAACCACGAACTCTGGCTGGAACTGGGGCGTTTGCACGAACGCCGAGGCGAGATTGACCATGCTTGGTCGTGTTACGACCAAGTCCAACAGATTCGGCCCCACATGACCGAGCGGGATCGGTTCTTGGACCGCCTCAAAGACGGCATGGACGGCCAATCAAAAACGGCCTGGTCTGGACCCACCATCGAGCATCGAGAAGCCTTTTTGCAGGGCATGCAGACCCTCACCGACCGCATCACGTCCACGCCGGTTGAAGCGGAGGTCGCCGCGGTTGAGGAAGAAAGCCCTACGGCCCATCCAGACGAGGCAAAGCTTCGTGGTTTGCTGGAGCAAGATGACCTTCAAGCGGCCTTCTTCCTCGCACGCCGGTTGGTGGCCAGCGGTGAGGAATGGGCTCGGTCATGGCTTGATGAGATTCAATCTCGATGGTAGGTGGAACCATGGACCAACGCCCCGTTTTCGTCCTGGCTTGGGTGACGGCCGAAGGCGAACCGATGACCCCGATGGGCCACGGTGGACGTGTGCTTTTTGTTGAGCACCCTGAACGTGGCTGGGAAATCCCAGGTGGTCATCTTGAGGAGGATGAATCTCCAGATGCGGCGTTGTTGCGCGAACTCAAAGAAGAAACCGGCCTCGAGGGGGTCATCAGAGAGTGGCATCGTTCGTATTACCCTGAAGGATGGGTGGCCCATGTCGAGGTCAAACCGACCAAGAGCGGGGCATGGAAGGTCAACGATGCCAACGTCGCCACCGTTCAATGGTGGCATCAAACGCCTCCGGTCATCGTTTGGACGGAAGAAGAGTTTGAGGAATTGGCTCGCTATTTTTCAAGCGTCTGAGAGCATCGTGAGGGTTGCCAAGCGATGACCCCACGCCTGTGTTTCTTCATCGGACGAGGCACAAGCCTGAGCCACGGCGGCCAACATGGGGTCGTCAACCCGCTCTGGGTGGGCCATCAAATCATCAAAACGCTCCATTTGGCCCATGCGGTGCGCCATGGTCAGCATCGCCCGAACATCCGGGCGTTCGGGTCCGCTGTAGCCTTCTGAAAGCTGCTCCATGCACCAATCGAAGACGCCAAGAACATCGTCGGGATGAACCGCCAACACCGGTAGCGGCTCGTTCAAATCCACCGGCTTCGCCTCTTCAACTTGGACGTGCATTGGCCGAGCCTCCTTGGATTGGTGGTCCAAAGCAAGGTCGAGGAAGAGGGTCCCGGCTTCAATGGCCATGTGAACCTGCGAAGCCAGCATGGCATGCTTGTGGGCGTTCCAAGCATGACGGCAAGCATCGAACAGGTGACCAAGAGAATATCGAATCCGACTGGCGCCAAGGCGAGAAATAGCGATGGTTTCGTGGGCGTGACCGGCGGTTCGTGAAATGTCACCGTACACATGGAGGGCCATCAGCGCTTCTCCTTGAGCAAGGTGATAAGCGGCTTTATTCAAGAGCGAGAGGTCATGGTCCCGACTCGCTTTCGCAACGGATTTCAACCGCGTTTCAGCCCACGTGAGGTCTTCCTCCGCTCCTTCGGCATCACCTCGTTCAAACCGAGCAAGCCCGCGTTCCATTCTCAAGCGCCCCTCCAGAGCAAGGTCTCGAGTCTCCGGGGCACGAACAACCGAGAGGGCCGATTCAATGGCCTCCTCAAGGTGAGTGTCGCCCAACCATCGGCGACGAACCAAGCCCAAGACGGCCTCTTCTCCAGCCGTAAGATGAGGGCTCATGGCTTCAAGCAATTCCGGTGCATCAAGAAACAAGGCCGCCTCGGCGAGTGAAAGCCACGAAGGCCAGTCGAGTTCCGCCTTCCAAACGGCCAACGTTTCAGCGTCAACGGGACCCTCTGTGCGCCACCTCGAAACAAAAACGCCGGGGCCAACCGGGGTGTCGATCGCCGTCAAACATTCCCCTCCGCTCTCGGTGTTCGGGCGACGGCATCCAAAAACGCCGTCTCGGCAGCAACGGGATCGTTGGCCCCTGACCATCCCGCTGCACCGTCGTGGCCTCCACCATCGCCTCCGATGTGACTGGCAACACGCTCCATGACGTCACCCAGGTGAAGCCCGGCAAGAACGCTTGCTCGTGGCGCACGCACGGTCAATCGAGTTTCACCGTGCCGATGATGGGTGACGACCACGGCATCGGCGCCCAAACCGTTCAACAACGACGCCACTCGGCCTTCGAGGGTACCAGCGCTGGTTCTCAGAACGGTCCATGGACCCGCTTCCGTGATGTCCGCTCGTTGCAATCCACGTAAAATAGCCCCACGTTCGCTGGGCGAGGGGGGGTTTTCTTCCATCGACTGAAGAAAGGCTTGGTAGTCGAGGCCCCCTTTTTCGATGAGCATCGCCGTGGTGGCGAACGAACCGGCGTCTGCATGGCGAAAGCGCCCGGTATCGGTGACCAGGCCAGCGAGGAGGAATTCACACACGGCAGGGGTGAGGCTTTCATTTGCATGATGTTCAAGATAGCGAGCCACGACTTCGGTGGTTGACCTCACGTCCCATTTCACGGAGAGGTCGCGTTCACCCAGAACCCAAGCATCGGTGGCGTGGTGGTCAATGATGCAACGTGGTACGTTAGGAAGTTCCAATCCCGTTTGATCGGGGGCCGCAGCATCCACCACGACAATACCGCTCAGTTGAGCGGGCCAGGCAGTAGATTGCGCCTTCAATTGGCGGAAGGGAGCTCGGTGACGCTCAACCAAGGTTCGAGCCATTCGCCCAAGATGCAAGCCGCAGGCCATCATGTTGGGATGGGATGCCGCAAGGGCAATCGCTGAGCCGACCGTATCCATGTCCCCGTTCTTGCCCGTCACGACGGCCACGGGACCGTTAGCAACGGCCGACGAAATCCATTGGAAAAGAGCGGTGAGTTCCTCTTCTTGAGGGTGAACCTTTCCCATGCTCAAGCACCTTGAAGGGATTGCTTCAACTCGTCATACGTTTCAATCAATTGTTTTTCACGCTCAGCAAATCGTTCCATGTGGGTTCGAAGCGAGGTCAACGTCTCGTTGAGTTCGTTGATCAAAGCGGCTCGGTCGGCCACTTCAATCAGCACACCACCGAGTTGACGATGAAGGGCCAATCCATCAGGTTGTGATTGAACCGCAGCGATGGTCCCTTCCAACTCCTGGATTTGGGCACGAACACTGCTCACTTGTTGACGAGCCGCCTGAACTTCGGCGACCACCATTTGCAATTGGTCGATGTTTTCCATGGGCTCACCGGTCAAAACGGGGAGGCGGTGGTTCAAGAATGCTTTCCGAAAACCTTCAGCACGTTGTCCGTGGCGATGAGCCCTCGAAGTCGAGTGTTCCACATGGCTCGCAAATCCTTGCAGGCGGCTTCTTGAAGTTCAATGGTGAACGTGTTCTCGCCCGTCCATGTGGTTTCGCAATCGGTGGCGAGGCACGCAGCGAGGGCTTTGGTGTCAACCTCAGACCGCGATTGAACGGAGAGTTGGAGTTCCCACATGGGACCACCAGCGGATGCATCACTCTTCTTCGCCAGCGGCCTCGGCCACGGCTTCCTCTTCGCCGACCGGTGGGCGGTTCGCCAACTCACGCTCGTAGTTCATGGCGGCTTCTTGAGCGATGAACGCCATGTCGGCGGTGGTGGCGCCCTCAACGGAGCGTCGGAGAATACGGTTGTTTGCATCGGAAGCCCGGGTAAAGGGTTCCCAAGCACCGCCAGCGAAGGTGTGACTGCATTTCTTGCAGGACCAGATACCGACCGAGGTGCGCTCGACCTTGGGGTACTGGCACACGGGGCAGGTGTACTTGTGAGATCGCTTGGCCATCGCAGCGCCAGCGTTTCGACGGACGGACACACCGTATCGAGCGCCAAATCGGGCGGTTGCACCGGCTTTCTGGGTTCGCTTTGCCAATCAGTTCCCCTCCTTTTCTGCCACGAGTTTTCGGAGTTCCACGCATCGTTGCTGGGCCACCTCAAAGATCTCGGCAAACTCGGCGGGAGTGAACACCCCTTTTAGGCCCTTCTGTAGGGAGTGGAGATGCCCTTCATCTCCAAGCGTGATGTGAATGCGCTCGTCCCCACCGAGTTCTTCTTCTTCCGAAGCGTCGAGAACATAGCGACCACCCACTCGGGTGAAGGACGCCATGATGGGTGTGCCGTTGACTTCCAATCGATGATCTTCACCGACATCAAACCGCTCTGCAGGGACCACAGCCGTTCGCAAAGCAGCAATGGCGGCCAATCCGCACGCATCAAAGATGTTCCCCTGGTCGGAGAGCACATGGATGTCAATCATGACACCCCACACTTTCTCACCGGGCACGATGCACAAGCTGTCCATGTCGATGCAGCCGGATTCACGGATACCGCGGTCGACCACGCGACCGAGTTCAATGGACTCGGGCGAAGGGGGTCCGGGTTCGTATTTGCGACCGGCCACGGGGCGGAGTTCGGCACCGCACATCAGCGAGCCTTGCGTTGGACGGTCAGGCCAAGGGGTTCGAAGTTCAAATTTCACACCGGCGTAAACGACGGTGCCGCCGATGACCACTTTCGCCGAGCCCTCGGCGTTGTACAGGCAATCGGTTTCCAGAGAGACCTCTCGTGCCTCCCAACGTCCTCGTCCATCGAGCCGAGCATCGTTCTCGGCGAGGCGGGTGAGTTCTTGTCGAAGCAGCGTGGGCACGAGTTCAACCATCAGGCCTCACCTCCTTCGTATCGGCGGCGAAGAGCATCGACCATGATCTCATGAATCTCTTTGGCCGCTTTGAAATTGTACTCCATCGCCAATTCAAATTCAGCGGGAGAGAGGTCGCCGTCCATCTGCAAGAAGGCAATTTCACCGGTGTTGGGGAGAATCCCGACCGGCAGATCCGCCTGACCGTAGTTGTCTTCGGCTTTGTCAAGGTCCAACACGACGGTGTCTTCCACCTTGCCGGAGGCTACACCGACGATGAGGTCACGCATCGGAATGCCGGCATCGGCCAACGCCACGGCAGCAGCCGTGATGCCAGCGCACCGGGTACCGGCTTCAGCAGCGAGAATTTCAATCTCAACGCGGATTTTAGAGCGAGGGAAGCGCTCAACCAAAACGACTGATTCGAGGGCCTCGGCCGTCACCTTGGAAATCTCTCGAGAACGTCGGTTGAATCCGGGGCGAATGCGGTCGGAGGTTGAAAACGGCGCCATGTTGTAGCGAACGTCAATCACGGCACGGTCCTGCCGTTGAATCTTGCGAGGGTGAGCCTCCATGGGCCCGTAAACGGCCGCGACCGCCACGTTGAGGCCGTGGGTCACCTTGGCCGAGCCGTCAGCGGCTGGCAAGATGCCGGCTTCAATCGTCACCGGTCGCATTTCGTCCAATTTTCGGCCGTCAAGTCGCAGGCCGTCGTCTCGCAGCAGTTGTACATCGCCGTATCCACCCATCATGCATCACCTTTCATGTTCTTTTCAAGTTCGTTGAGAATCGTATCAATGTCCGTGTGGTGGGCTGCCTTGGCGATGGCGTGAATGGCTTCACGCGCTTGTTTGATGCCATCCGAAGAGCCATCAATCCACACGCGTCCGTTTTCGCCCACCATGATTCGGCAATCGCAGGCGTCGCGAAGTCGCTGCAAGCGTTCGTTGTTGGGTCCACGGACTCGGTCAATGTGTTGAACGGGAAGCGACTCAACCGCACCCTGCTTCAACCGTCGGAGCCCGACGCCCTTCATGGTCAGCACCACGTTGTGGCATTCGTCCACCTCTTGGACTCGAGCCAAGACAACATCGCCGATGTCCATGTGTTGGCGAGCAGCACCAAATTCGACCTTCCATGGGGCCAGGGACATCGGGAGCAGGCCTTGGAATGAACCGTTGATGTCCATGAACCAGAGGTTGTTGCGGACTTCAGCCACCATGCCAACGATCAAGTCGCCCGAGCGGGGCATGTAGGCGGCATGAATGGGGTCGATTGAAACGGTGTTGTTTCGTTCTTGGAGCCAACCCAGTTGGGTGGCGATGAATTGGTTGTCGGCAGCGACAATTCCGCTGCCTGCACGCTTCCCGGCGGATGGCCCAACGGCCATTCCCGGGGTCACAAGGCGCTGCTCGGCGCCGGTTTGACCTTGGGACATTCTTTTCTCTCCAGTCGTGCCGAGCCGCCATCCCATGATAAAGGCCACCCTCGGCCTCACCGACGAAGGTTCACAGTTCCTTGACTTCAGCATCGGCGCTCTTGCGCATGACTTGGCCGATCAAGTCACCTTTCATACCGGCTGGGCATTCGATGACCACCGCCCATGAGCCGTCTTCGAGCCACCCCTCTTTTTGTTGGTAACTTCTCAGCAACTGGCTGATGCTTCCGTAGGCCGACCCGGGTACTTTGAATGCCAAACGCACCGTCTCAAACGAAAGCGGAATGAGCGGTTTGAGTTTGGCGATGGCGTCTTTGACCTGTTCCTCGAGCCGCTTGAACGGGTCAACGGAATAGCGGGATTCCTCCAACGCCAGCTCCAATCGCGTTTTTGGGTGGGGTGACTTGGTTTTGGGATCCACCGCCTGGGTGTGAATGTGGTGAATGATTTGTTGGCGCATCGTCTCGACCATCGCCTTTCGCTGAGCCGTCGTCAGTTGGATGGAGCCTTTGTCGAGGATGATTGAGGCGATGGTGCTGATGTCCTGGGTTTGGAAGGTCGCTTCAATCGCTTCCTCCGTGGGGCGTTCACCCCCCCGCGCGTCGTGAAAGACTTCGTCCATGGCAAGAAAGTCGTTGATGTCCACGGAGGCTGGGTCCGCTCGAAACGCCTCCACAAGGCTGGGGTCAACCAACACTTCGTACCGCTTTCCACCTTTCTCCATTCGGGCAAGCACGGCATCGTCCAGGCTGACCATGAGTTCACCTCACCCCTCCAAGGAAGGCGTGTTGTTTGAACGTATCTCACTCTTCAAGGGGCTTCAGCCGGTCAATTTGCTTGTTGACCTCGTCGCGGTCGAGCACGCGATAGCCGGTTGAATCCACAACCGTGACTTCAACCGCATCTCGGTTGAGCTCAGCATCGTTGGCTGCACGAAGGGCTTCAAGACCCATTTTCATGGCCGCATTCAAGGTCATGTTCTCTTTCCAGTTGTCCTCAAAGAATTCAATCACGGTGTTTCGACCGCTGCCGATTGCACCTGCATGATAGGATTGGTACGCACCGGAGGGGTCGGTTTCGTAGAGATGGATGCCGCTGTCATCCACGCCACCGATGAGCAGCGCCGTACCGAAGGGACGAGAGCCGCCGTACTGGGTGAAGGATTGCTTGAAATCGCAAATTTTCTTGACCATCACATCCACCGGAATCGTGGCTCCGTAAGTGATTCGGTTGATCTGGGCTTCCACCCGTGCACGTGCGACCAATTGACGGGCATCAGCGACCAAACCGGAGGTCGCAATACCGATGTGGCCATCGATTTTGAACATCTTCTCAATGGACTCGGGGATGATGAGACGGCTGATGATGCGCTTGTCGCAGACCAAGACGACGCCGTCTTTGAATTTGAGACCGGCCGTGGTGGTCCCCCGCTTCACCGATTCTCGTGCGTATTCAACTTGGAACAGTCGTCCATCTGGGCTGAAAGTTGTGATTCCGTGGTCGTACCCTCGTCCGCTTGGTTGCATAATCTGACCTCACCTTGTTCGCTTGGTTGACACTTTAAGAGGATGCGGGTCAATTTCCATGACATCGGTCCCGTGCCATCGTCGGGTTGACGCCGACCCGTATCAACCCACGGACACGCATACGCTCATCAACATCCACTCGCTCCCGCGTTTGTGCGAGTCGCTGTCCTCAGTTCCGGCGGCAAAGACTCGGCGGCCGCATGGTGGTGGGCCCAATGCCGAGGGTGGACCGTTGATTCCTTGGTCACCGTTTGCATCTCCGGCGAAGATTCGCCGATGTTTCAACTTCCTGGAACAGCGTTGGTTGAGCGGCAGGCCACCCTCGCCGGCCTGCCGTGGGTGGCCGTCGATGCGACCGGGGAAACGCCCCAAGACATTGAAGCGCTTGAGGCGGCACTAAAGGGGCGGGCGCTTGACGGGGTGGTATCGGGGGCCCTTCGGTCCGATTACCAAAAGTCCAGGATTGAGCGTATGTGTGAGCGCCTCGACCTCCAGAGTTGGACGCCGCTCTGGCATCAATCTGGCAAGCACCATCTCAAGGGTATGATCGAACACGGCTTTGAAATCATGATCACCAGCGTCTCGGCTGAAGGCTTGGACGAACGGTGGCTTGGGCATGTGCTCACGGATGAATCGTTTGCTGAATTGGAACGCTTGGCCACAAAACATCGCTTCCACGTTGAAGGCGAAGGTGGCGAGTACGAAACGCTCGTGTTAACCGGCCCTCACCTGCATGGGCGCTTGGAGGTTGAGTGGACCACCGTCTGGGACGGTCGGCGGGGCCATTTGGAGTTTCACTGAATGGCTGCACGGGCGAGCGCCACGCACTCGTCGACCAATTCCCCAGCAACACCTACGTGATTCATCGGGTCAAACATGACTTCGAGTTGCTCGGCCGTGAAGGCGGCCGCAATGGCCGGTGTTCGGCTGCAGACATCGATGAGTTCCTCCTTCTTTTCAACGGCCTCAAACGAAGCAGCACGTAGCACCTCGTGGGCTTCATCACGGGCCATGCCGTGGTCGACCAATTCAATCATGACCTTTTCCGCCATCACCAACCCACGCTGGGCATGGATGTTGGCCAGGCAGCGCTCAGCGTCCACCCACATGTGGGTGAGTACATCGGCGGTTTTGGCCATCACGTCTTCGCAAAGAGCGGAAGCGTGCGAAAGTGTGAATCGTTCACTGCTTGAATTAGCCAAATCACGTTCATGCCAAAGCAAGGCGTTTTCATACGTAGGAATGATGAAGGAACGTACAATTCGAGCCAATCCAGAAGCGTTCTCGGATTTGATGGGGTTCTTTTTGTGCGCCATGGTGGAGGACCCGACCTGTTTCTTGACATCGAACCCTTCTCCAGCCTCAGCCAACTCGGAGCGTTGAAGGTTTCGAATTTCTTGAAGGATTTTTTCGCAAGTCGTCGCCACGTTGGCAAGCCATGAAACGTACTCCACGTAACGGTCACGACCGACCACTTGAGTGGTCGCCAACGGGACACCCAAACCAAGATGGGTCAAAATCAGCCGTTGGAGTTCACGGGCGTTTTCACCTTGAGCGGCACCTGTTCCAACCGCACCCAAAAATTTCCCAACGGCAATTCGGGGTGAGGCTTCATCCAAGCGAACGAGTTGGCGTCGCAGCTCATCCAACCAAACGGCCGCTTTTAGGCCGAAGGTGATGGGGACCGCTGCTTGACCGTGGGTTCGCCCGAGCATCACGGTGTCCCGCTCACGTTCGGCGACGTCGGCGCACACCTTGATGAGGTGGCAAAGTTGCTCACGAAGGAGGACCATGCTGTCTCTCAGCTGCAATCCGACGGCGGTGTCGACGATGTCGTTGGATGTCGCGCCAAGGTGAATGCACCACCCTGCCTCGCCGGCAGCTTCAGCCATCGCTTTGGTCAAGGCCATGATGTCGTGTCGGGTTTCGGCTTCGATGGCACTGACCCGCTCTTTGGTGACGTCCACGGGATTTGCAATCGCCGCAACGGCGTTGTAATCCTCCTCACTGACGCGACCCAGTTGCCAATGGGCCCAAATCAACGCCCGTTCAACCTCGAGTTGGCGTTCATGGCGCCCGAGTTCTGACCAAATGTGTTTGAAGTCTTGACATCCGTAACGGTAGTCCAGCGGGCAGAAGGCCATGCTGGAAGGCAACCGCCTCGCTAAATCAACCTTCCCTTCGCTGTCGGTGGAACCGCCGTTCCGTTAGGATTGTGCCGGTTCCATTTCGTCCACCGGACCCATCACCGCTCGAATCAAGAAGATGGCCAAAATGGAAGAGAAGGCGAAAGAGATCCCGATCCATACCGAGAGGTCGTACCACATCATGGCAACGGCCACCAGGGAAGCGTAGGAAACCACCTGACACAAGGCCGATGCAAAACCGAGCTTTTGCAACCGTTGAGGCGACAACTGTTGTTCGTGCTCCAACACAAAGGTGTAGATGAGGAAATAAATGCCCTGAAACGGCAACGCCGCTGCAATGATGGCCAAGGCCACCTCACGAACCGGGCTGTAGACCTTGGCTTGTTCAATGCCCTGAAAGAGCATGAGGGCCGTGTTGGTCCCCAACAAAGCGGCCATGATGGTCCACCGTTTGTCCTGTGAGGACGTGCGACTCTCAACATTCACCGAACCGTCGCTCATGGGCCCCGGTCCAGACGAACAGGGTATGATATTTCCCACGCAAGTGAGGAAAAAAGGGTGATTTCAACCGAGCAACCGGATGACCGTTCCGGTGATGGCAGCCACGATGAGCAGGAGCACCATCATCGCCACCGGCCCGTATTGATTTTTGTCATCAAGCGCCGTGCCAAAGAACCCGTCACGGGTAATGGCTTCCGCAAAACTGCCCGCTTCTTCGAATTCCGGTGCTGGGCGCCGTGGAATCCGTTCGCCGTCCCTTACATCGCCACTCATGGATCCCTCGAGGACGGCGAAGGTCATAGCCCTTACGAAGCGCCATCGTTCCACAAGCCCTATTCACCGTTGGCGTCCACACCGCGGTGTGCAACGGTTTGACTTCGCGCTCTCGGGCCAGCGCATTCACCTGGCGGTCGAAGGCAGCACAGGAGGGACGACCTTGGGGTTGCACGCAGCTGCTGACACCATCAACGCCGGAAAGCGCGTGCTTTGGGCGTCGGTGGACATGCCCGACCCAGCCCGCTTCTCGCAATTGTTCGCTCATCTCTCCCTGGTGGAGAGTTCCCGTTTCCACGCCATGAACTTCGGGGGAAAGTTCCAACGGGCCATGGACGCCTTGCTGGAAGCGGCCAACTCGCTACCGAGCGTCGGACTGGTGGTGCTCGATGATTGGTGCGAATCAACCGGGCGCCTTGACGGTCAAACGGTTGAACAAGTTCAGCGACTCATGGAGGGTTGCCCAGCGTCCATGACCGTGTTGCTCATCTCAAAGGGCAGCGTCGATGCAAGCGGAAAGAGCACCGACCCCATCGTGGCGAGGGGCGCGGAGGCGTTGACGGGAATGGGTTTCGAGGTCTGGCGGCTTTGGAGAACGGAGCGAACCAACGGTCGTTGTTTGGACCGAAACGGGGACCGCATCATTTTGGCCGTTGAAGACTCAGGCTTCCATGTCTGATTCGTCGTCCTCACCGAGGAGTTTGGCCATTTCATCCAGCGCATCCTCATCCGGTTCGTCAAATTGCTGAGGGTTGCGGGCGCCGCCTTCCAGAACATCGTCACCCGCAATTTTCGGTCCCGAGGCTTCGAGCATGCTCATCCGATTTTTCATCGCTCGCTGGCTGATGAACCAAACCATCACGAGAAGGGACAACGCCATCAAAATGTAGGCCACGTTCTTGGTGGTATCGGGTTCCATGACCGTCTTGTGGGCTACCACTGTTTTTCATCGTTTTGATTTAAACGACCCGAATTTCCGTTGTTTTCCGACCACGCCAAGGGGCGTGCGAGGTGGCGACGAGCGTCCACGTCGGGTTCGGTCCAAGCCCATGTTGGGGGAGCGACCACAACATCGTCCCACGCATCGGCCGTCCGGCGTTTGCACGCAGGGCACCGCAATCCCTGCCCAGCACCCATGCTCTTCATTCGGACGCCGCATTCGCCGCAAAGGGGGCGTTGACGTTGGCGTGGCAACGCATGGGCCAGTCGAAGTTGCTCAGCGTGCAACGTGCCGTCGGGATGGACCAAACCTCGAACCAGAACCTCGTCCCCTGGCTCAAGCCAACGTGCCAGTGCATTGACCGGACCGCCTTCGTAAAACACCTTGATGGGTTCCGAATCCGAAGCAAGCACCACGTGTTTCCGGACAGGGTCAACGTTCTTGCTTTTGATAACCCGTCGCAGGTCAGCACCCAAATGGTCCCCAGAGGCTTGGTTGGTTTTGAACACGCGCCAACCGATGGCGGGTTCCGTGTTGGTCGATTCCAACAGATGCAAACACGCCCTTTGGGCATCCTCCATCGTTCGAGAGCGAATCCCGAAGAGAACGGGCGAAGGGCCACGGGGAGCCACCAATTGATGGCCTCGCCGTGGGTCTCTCGAAAACACGATGTTGGGCCAGCCGTCCACCTCACGTAGAACAGCGTCGTCCATTTGCCGCGGCCCCAATACACCTGGCATCCGCCATGCGATGGCTTCCCAGGTGGCCTCTCGGGCTGGCCAAGCCACCGCGGCGGTGGCACCAATGCATCCATGCCCACCCCACGCACGCTTGGCTTGGGGGCGAGGGGAGTTGCTGACATCCCCACGAACCGCCTCCCAGTAATACGACTCATCGGGAGCATCGGTGAACCACACCATTCCGGGGCTGGTCGGTACTTGTGGGCGTTGGGAGATCGTTGAAGCCTCCACTTGCCCTGAAAGGGGAGCCAAATGCGTGTGCCACCAAGCCTCCAAGTGCGCCAGAAGCTTGGCTTCATCGCTAGCATGAATTTCTATAGAAAGGGCGGCATTGCCGCGGGTTCGGCGTCGAGCAAACGGCCACAACCGAACGAGACGTGGGGTGCCACAGACCACCCCCTCGGGTAGATTTGTGATCAATCGATGAAACGCTTCGGTCGTGCAGCCACCCGCCAATGAATCGGTGTCGTCGAGTCCCAACCACCCCATACCAACACCTCACGGATGAAACCCGTCGCCCCTGTCCGACGGGTCACACAAGCGGTCAACCACCTGGGTGAGTCCCACCCGCCCCGAGACACGAAACAACCGTGCACCGTAGGCCCAACCTGCGCCCATGTCGGAACGCCGGTCGCCCACCATCGCATCAAGAGGATGAGGCGCTTGGGGTGCTGCCCCCCACCAATTGACGTCGTACTCCTGACGTCCCGCGTTGTATTGGGAGTCAACCCCGGGGTTCTCGAGGGATGTGCGCAATACACGATGACCCAACGAAAGCATCGCCGGTGATGGTTTGCGGCAACCGCATCCTTCCTCAAAACGATGAGGGCAGGTGATGAACACGTCCACGAGGGCCGCTTCATCGGTCTCAAGCAATTGGCGTTGAACTTCTCGATGAATGGCTTCCAATTCCTTGGCACCCCAAAGGCCGCGAGCGATGGGTGATTGGTTGGTCACAACGCAAATGCGGTAGCCATGTTGGCGCAGTTGTGCAATGGAGGGTGCCACGCCCTCAAGCAATTCGACTTCTTCGGGTCGATTGACGTAACCTTGGCGTCCAACGTTGATGACCCCGTCTCGGTCAAGGAAAGCGATGGGGCCATCGGTAACATGGGAAGATGGGGCCGTTGTCATCCGCACGAAGGGCCCCTCCATGGGCTGTGGTTCGCCATTCACCCCTTGGGTTTTGTTGAAACGTAGAGAGGTTGAAAACCACCTGCACCGAGCGCTTGGTGTGCTCGTTGCTGAACAGACCGCTGCCGCACTGGGCGCCGCAGGCATGCTGGCCCTCGCGATCTCGTGGTTGTATCGTCGACGCAACACCGTGCGAATCGCCCAAGTTGGATGGGTGTTGGTCGGTTTTTACTTCTTCACGCAAGCGTGGACCTACCTTGAACACGACGACCTCATTTTGACGGCCATGTGTGCGTTGACCCTCCCCTTGAGTGCTTTTGCCGCCTGGATGGAGGAAACGTCCGAAGGTGAAGGAAGCCAAGCCATCGTTTGGGCGAGGGGAACGGTGGCGTTTGCCGGTGGCCCCTACATGTTGGTGTCCTACGTCCCGTACCTGACTGTGCTCGCCATCTGGTTCGTGGCCAGTCAGTCGGCGTGGTTCCTCGGGTTTGCCACCGGGCAGAACATCGAGATCGGAACGACCTGGGTCAACGACCCCTCCGGACGAGTTAGTTGGGAAGCGTGGGACGGCAACCGCTGGTTTGCCACCGATTTCACCGGCGATTACGCCTTCCAATCCGAACTCATTCTTGCCGACGGCAGTTTGATTGGCATTAATTTCGTTCTGGCGTGCACGGCCATCCAATCGATGGTGCTGTTCATCGGAGCCATCTCGGTCCTCGAATTGTCCTGGAAGAAACGGGTACGAGCCCTCTTGCTCATCGTTCCGCTCATCCATTTGCTTAACGTCTTCCGGAACGCCGGCCTGATTTGGATGCACATGACCTACACGCAATGGGATCTCTGGGGGATGTCCGTGTTTGAATTCGGCCACACCTACGTCGCCCGGGCCGTGAGTTTGTTCGCCATGTTCTTGATGGCCCTCATCATGTTTGAAATGCTTCCAACCATGCATCGTCACATCATGACACTGGCCTCGCCAAACCGAGGAACGACCCGTGAATAGGTGCACACGCCGGGAGTCGAACCCGGGTGGAGAGGTTGGGAACCTCCCATCATAACCACTAGATCACGTGTGCGTCGGGTTGGCGAGTTCGGATGGATTCATGAGGCCTACGGTTGGAAAACATGATGGGAATCTGGCCCTCCGTCGCACCATGCACCCTGCTCAGAAACCCTATCGGTTCGAACGGGCGGACATCCGGATGAAAAATCGCGTGGTTCTGGCCGCCATGACCAACAAGCAGAGCCACCCGAACGGCGACGTCGCCGAGGATGAAATCAAGTGGCTCGAGGCTCGAGCGGCCGGCGGCTTTGGCATGGTGTGCACGGCCGCCACTCACGTTGAAGCGGACGGCCGGGGATGGGAGGGGGCTTTTGGCACCGACCACGACGACCGCCTTCCTGGATTGAGGCGAATGGCCCACGCCATCAAACACCACGGAGCCCTGGCCGTTGCCCAATTGTTTCACGGCGGCGTTCGGGCACCGGAGGACCTTACCGGCCAACCTCCCAAATCGGCCTCAAACCATACCGTTTCCAACGGGATCACGGCGAGATCCATGGACGAAGACGAGATTTTCACGACGATACG
>JALRLR010000229.1 GCA_023254355.1 Candidatus Poseidonia sp. | reverse complement strand
AGAAAGCGGAGAGTTTCTGGTATTGCTCGGGCCTTCCGGCTGCGGGAAAACTACCCTGCTTCGGTGTCTGGCCGGCCTCGAAACGCCTGACGACGGTGAGATTGTTATGGGCGATAAGGTAGTCTTCTCGTCCACGAAGAATATCATGGTCCCGCCCGGTAAACGTAATCTGGGCATGGTGTTCCAAAGCTACGCTCTGTGGCCCCACATGAGTGTTCGCGATAATGTTAAATTCGGTCTTGATGTGCTGAAAACACCCAAATCCGTTGCGGAAGAACGTCTTGACGAGGTTCTGTCCGACGTAGGTCTGGGGGATTTGGATCAGAGATATCCTTCAGAGCTTTCCGGTGGTCAGCAGCAGCGCGTAGCATTGGCCCGACTGCTTGCAACTCAGCCACCGATTTTCTTGATGGATGAACCGCTTTCGAACCTTGATGCGCGCCTTCGCATGGATATGCGCGTAGAACTCAAGCGCTTTCAGTCCACAGCACAAGCCACAACGGTTTACGTGACCCATGACCAGACAGAAGCCATGACCATGTCGACGCGCG
>JALRLR010000228.1 GCA_023254355.1 Candidatus Poseidonia sp. | reverse complement strand
CGCCAACGGCAACAACCCGGACGCCTTCACCAACGATTCGAGCGAATGGAAGGACACCGACGGTGATGGTGTTGGGAACAACGGCGATTGGGCGCCCAACGATGGCACCCAATGGGTCGATGGGGACAGCGACGGGTACGGTGATAATCCCAATGGCACCAACGGTGACCAGTACACCAACGACTCGCTTCGATGGTCCGATACCGACGGGGACGGATACTCCAACCAGGAAGGGGATGACGCGTTCATCAACGACCCCACCCAGTGGAACGATACCGATGGAGACGGCTACGGTGACAACCAAAACGGCACCAACGCCGACCTCTTCCCCAACAACAGCAGCGAATGGTACGACGCCGACGGCGACGGTGTGGGCGACAACGGCGATTTCCTGCCCAACGACGCCAACGAATCGGTGGACACCGATGGCGATGGCGTGGGTGACAACACCGACGAGGACGACGACGGCGACGGCGTGAGCGACGTGGACGACTACGACAGCTTGAACCCGCTCGTGTGGGAAGAGCCGGGCTTCTCCATCTCCTTCGCCCAA
>JALRLR010000227.1 GCA_023254355.1 Candidatus Poseidonia sp. | reverse complement strand
CAAGGACGCGGTCACCTGATTGAAGCCACCCGAGCGTTGGGGGAACAATTGGAGCTGTGGGGTCATCCCGAGGTGTGTACCGTGCTCTTGACCCACGCCCATTTTGGGCACGTCGACGGTTTGGGGCTCTTTGGCCGAGAGACCCTGAACGCACGGGGCCTTTCGCTGCGTGCTTCTCCGTCCATGCTGGCCTTGGTTGAGGCAACACCCGCCTGGGCGTTGTTGCTTGAGCAGGGGGTCTTCTTACCAGCATCACTTTCTCCGCTTGCCGCCACGACCCTCAGCGACACCCTCACGGTGGAAGCGGTTCATGTCCCTCATCGAGCCGAACTTTCCGACATGCACGCCTTCGTCGTGCGAGGGCCGCATCGCTCCTTGCTCTTCCTTCCCGACCACGATCGATGGGAAACGACGCTGGCAGCGCACGACTGTTCAAGCGTCCGCGAGTGGCTCGAGCGTCTTGAGGTGGACGTGGCGTTGCTCGACGGAACGTTTTGGAGCGGCAACGAGTTGTCGGGGCGCCATCAAGACGAGGTGCCGCACCCCCCCGTTGAGGAAACCTTGTCC
>JALRLR010000226.1 GCA_023254355.1 Candidatus Poseidonia sp. | reverse complement strand
GTTCAGCCGATTGGCCGAGCAAAGCCAGCACAATCTGAATTACTGGGGATTCGGCGATTACATTGGATTGGGTGCCGGCGCCCATGGAAAAATTTCTCTTCCCGACGGCACGATCATTCGCACTCAGCGCACCCGCTCTCCGAGCGACTACCTTAAGCAGCTGTCGGCGTCTCCAACGCCACAACCAGCCTTTCGGCCAGTAGCCGATGAGGATTGCATCGTGGAATTTGCGATGAACACGTTAAGACTCAGGGATGGCGTGCCTGTCGACCATTTCATCCGACGGACAGGTCTGCCTCGAGGCGACTTGGTCGGTGCCGCGCAAACCGCCGTAGCACGGGGCTGGCTGACAGCGCCCGAAGAGGGCCGCTTTGCCACGACGCAGCTGGGCTTCCGCTTTTTGGATAGCGTGGTCGAGACCTTCCTCTAAGAGGCTCGCTTGAGATAAATCAAATCAGCGACACGGTGTCCTAGGCGCTCGCCCCTTGCCTCAAATTTTGTCAGCGGCCTGTAGTCAGGGCGCGGTACCGCCGTTCTGGGCGCACCGCCCGCATTCACCAGTAAGGGCTC
>JALRLR010000225.1 GCA_023254355.1 Candidatus Poseidonia sp. | reverse complement strand
CGTCGAGCTGGTCGACGTCGGAGGGGAAGACCACGACGCGGGCGGAGACCTCGTCGAGGCGCCAGTACTGGTGCTCCGGGTTCGGCCCGCGGCCCTCGGCGAGGCCGAGCACCTTGCCGGCGAAGGTCCGCCAGGCGTCCAGGTCGGTGCTCGCCACCCGGATGTAGCCCATGGAGCGGATGTCGATCGTCATGCCCTCGTCCTCTCGACGTGGCGGGCGAGGAAGGCGGTGCAGATCTCGGCGAACTCCTCGGCCGCCTCGATCTGCGCCCAGTGCCCGCAGTTCGGGAAGACGTGCAGCTGGGCCTTGGGGATCTGCTTGAGCGCGACGAGCGCGCCGTCGAGCGGGTTGACCCGGTCCTCGCGGCCCCAGGTGAGCAGGGTGTGCTTGCGCAGGCGGTGCGCCTCGCGCCACAGCATCCCGTCCTCGGCCCACTCCAGGTTCCAGAAGGACGCACCCATCGACCGCATCGCCTCCAGGGATCCCGGCGCGGTCGCGTCCGCGAAGCGCTCCTCCACCAGCTCGTCGGTGACCAGCGCCTGGTTGACGACCATCGTGGAGATGAACGCGCGCAGCGCCTCGC
>JALRLR010000224.1 GCA_023254355.1 Candidatus Poseidonia sp. | reverse complement strand
TTTACGATACGTTGAAGCAAACGGCTAAAATTTCTCAAAGTGCCGGTGGTATCGGATTGAGCATCCACAATATTCGCGCTACGGGCTCATATATTGGCGGTACGAACGGTACTTCTAATGGTATTGTACCTATGCTTCGAGTGTATAACGATACGGCGCGTTACGTAGACCAAGGTGGAGGTAAGCGCAAGGGATCTTTTGCCATTTACGTGGAGCCATGGCACGCTGATATCTTCGAATTCCTCGATTTGAAGAAGAACCACGGCAAAGAAGAAATGCGTGCGCGCGATTTGTTCTATGCCATGTGGATTCCGGACTTGTTCATGGAGCGTGTTGAGACAAACGAAGATTGGACTTTAATGTGTCCAAACGAATGTCCTGGTCTTTTCGATTGCCACGGTGATGAGTTTGTGAAACTCTACACGAAGTACGAAAAAGAGGGTCGTGGACGTCGCACCGTGAAAGCTCGTGAGGTATGGGCTAAAATCATGGAGAGCCAGATCGAGACAGGTACGCCATACATGCTGTACAAGGATGCTGCTAACCTGAAGTCGAACCAGCAAAACTTGGGAACCATCCGTTCATCAAACCTGTGTAC
>JALRLR010000223.1 GCA_023254355.1 Candidatus Poseidonia sp. | reverse complement strand
GGAGTGAAATTCAAATGACCTTACCGGGGATTATTCGCTACGCCTTTGATGAAGGCCGTTGGGTGTTCATCGACGACCGACTGGTCAACACCAGCGCCATCACGTCCTCGCAACTCGACGCCGCGACGGGCATCCGCATCATGCCCGGTTTGTGCGGGTGTTGCTGTGCGCCTGTCACTGCCTTGCCTTGATAAGGAAGGATTCAAAACAAGGACGCCGTCCGAGGGGTGGGGACCATCATGGTGGAGCTCGTCGACTACAAGTGCGCTGATTGCGGAAAGATCGAGCAGTTTCGCGGCGATCAAAACGGCATCAGCTGCAAGTCCTGCGGCGGTCGGATCTTCATGAAACTCCGCCGCCCCGGCACCAAGCGCATCGAGGCCAAGTGAGGTCCAGCGCACCCTTCTTGGACCGCAGACGCGGAGCGTTCGGCATGCCATCGTGGCTGTCGTCCTTCGCGCCCCGGCGCTTCGACGATCTGGCCACGACCGAGCAGGTGCGCGAGGTCTTGATGCAGGCCGCCCTGACCTCGAACCCGCCTCATCTCTTGTTGTCCGGCCCAGGCGGGATCGGCAAAACCGCAGCGTGGCGCCTTGTTGCACGTCAGG
>JALRLR010000222.1 GCA_023254355.1 Candidatus Poseidonia sp. | reverse complement strand
AGTACCTGCCGCAGAGGCACCTGCCGATGAGGCCCCTGCTGATGAAACTCCTGTTGCAGAAGCACCAGCTGAGGAAGCACCAGCTGCAGAAGCACCGGCAGAGGAAGCACCAGCCGAAGAGGCACCTGCTGCTGAGGCAGCAGAAGAGCCAAAGAGCGAGTAATTATGTTGCAGGCGACCCTCCAGCATCTTGTGCGAGCAATTGTCGACAATCCTGAGGATGCGACTGTTGAGCTGCGCACTATCGCTAAAAGCGAGTTGCTGGAGGTCCGCGTGCACCCTGACGACCTAGGTAGGGTCATCGGCAAGGGCGGCAGAACAGCTAACGCCCTAAGAACAATTGTGAATGCTCTTGCGGGAGGTAAGCGCATTCGAGTTGACGTGGTGGACACCGATTACTAGCACCACCAAGCTTCGGGTTGGCCGCCTGCTAAAAGCGCACGGCCTCAAAGGAGCTATCAAGCTAGAGCTGTATACGGACTCTCCAAACGAGAGATTTAAGCCAGGCACCGTTCTTGAACTGCAAGTTCCAAAAGAGTCTCCTTGGCATGGCAAGCACGTTACCGTAAGCGAGCTTCGCTGGTACAACACAATGCCCGTGCTATTTCTT
>JALRLR010000221.1 GCA_023254355.1 Candidatus Poseidonia sp. | reverse complement strand
GCCCAATCGCCCTGATGCCATCAGGCGACCATCTTGCCTCGCTTGTCTGGACCTTGCCAAAACAAACCGCCGAAACATTATTAAGCGCGGATGATGATATATTTAGTCAGGCATGCAACGCCGCCTTTGGGCCGCATCTTGGTGTTATGCATGTTGTTGGCAAACGCTTTGGCTGGCCTTTGCGGCCCACATGGATGCCAAAGCTGGGCACTGACCAGCTATTGTTTGCCGGTGATGCCGGGCATCATATCCATCCTCTTGCCGGACAAGGATATAATCTGGCCCTAGCTGATGGCGCCATCTTGGCTGATTGTATCGCCAAGGCCCATCGGCGCGGTCTATCAGCAGGCCATGCGTCTGTCAGACAGGGCTATCAGCGGGGCCGACAAATTGAAGTCGCCGCCATGACAGCTGTTACCAGCGGCTTGAATGCGATGATGTCCTATGCGCCAGACCCGCTGGCTAAACTTGCTGGTATGGGGATGACCATGATCAATGCCAGCCCAGCAAAAAACCTGTTTCAATCGATTGCGCGTGGCGGGGTTTTGGCACGGGCCAATTTACTTGACGGGCGATTGCCAGATTAATGACGACTGCCACCAGCCGCCGCGAG
>JALRLR010000220.1 GCA_023254355.1 Candidatus Poseidonia sp. | reverse complement strand
CTGGACCAAACGAGCGAGGGTGCATGCCGCCGCCATGGGTGTGAATGCAGCTTCACCCTAACAAGCGCTTCCCCGGTCGCGTCACCGTTGGCGACCGAGGCAGTGGCGAAGGCAGGTTTCAAGGTCACGATGTTGAAACCGATACCCGCTGGCCTCCAACCGCTCCGGGAGGACGCGCTGTCCATCGAGCACCAAACCCTGCGCCATTTCACCGAGCATAATCTTCAGGACAAAACCGGGCAGCGGCGCAAACGCAGGACGGCGAAGGACCCGCCCAAGGGTCTTTGCGAACCGCTTTTGCGGGAGCGGTTCCGGTGCGGTCAAATTGAACGCCCCTTCGCACGTGTCGTTCATCATGAGATGGTGAATGGCGTAGATTTGGTCGTCGAGTGAAATCCAAGAGTATTGCTGTCGGCCGTTGCCAACCGGCCCACCCGCCCCGAGCTTCGCAGGCAGCAGCAGTTTCTGGAGCACACCCCCCATGGGTGTGATGACCAAGCCGGTTCGCAGCCAAACCGTTCGAATGCCTGCATCCACCGCTGGCTGAGCTGCGGCTTCCCAAGCCCGGCACACATCGGCGAGGAAATTGCTGCCGGGTGAGGACGATTCGTTCAACGCCTCG
>JALRLR010000021.1 GCA_023254355.1 Candidatus Poseidonia sp. | reverse complement strand
GTCTTCCTTGATGGCTTGGTAAAGCGCCCAATCTTCCAACCAGTAATCGTCGTCAAGCAGAGGTGCCTCCTCGGTCGAAGGTAACAAGGAGGGCCAACCCGCAAACGCCGATGGCGAAGCGTAGGGTGAACCGTGCTGGTCGGGTGGCGTGATCGGAAGCATTTGCCAAGCGGTGAATCCATGTTTTTCCAGCCATGCGACGAAACGGGTCAGGCTGGTTGAGGTGGTGTCAGGCAGAGAGGTGAGGTGACAGAGCACACCTTTCGCTCCCATGATTGGAAAGGGGCGATAAAGCCTTTCAATGTATCATGCTACCCCGGCACCATGCGGATGAAGGCGACGTTTCTCGCGATGTTATTTTTTTCATCGCTTTTTCTCGGAGCCGTTCAAGGAACACCTCCAGAATCGATTTCCGTTGACGGTGACTATTCGGATTGGTCCAGCGATTCGTTGCTCCAAACGGACGCCAACGGCATTGACCTTCGAATGACATGGAACGACACCCACCTCTTCCTTGGATGGGACGGCACGGATTGGAAATCCACCTTCGAAGGAGCCGATTTATTCGTGTACCTCAACACCACGCAAGGCGGCTCGGTGTTGGCGCGCGATTGGGGCTTCGCCCACACGCTTCCGTTCGAAGCGGACCACGGTTTCGTTTTGGAGGACGACACCTATTTCGAGCACATTGCCCATGACGGGGTGTCTTGGGTGGACCAAGGGACGAATGTGGACCTCTATGCGGGTTGGTCGGAGAACCTCGCTACGGAAATTGCGCTTCCGTGGTCGGCGTTGGGCAACCCCGTCGGCTTTGAGATCCTCATTTACGCTCAGTGGCAAGATGCCGGGAATGTTTGGGCGTCGTTCCCGACGCAAAATCCGGCGTCAAACAACGGCGCCGAGGTGTTCACGCATGCTTGGCACGTGGCGAACACCTCGAACGTGACCGACCTTTCCAACCTCCTCGTGGTGGAATCCGGGGGCGTTGAAAAGGTGGACGATGCGCTCAACCTGGCCATCATTTTCCATCAACACCAACCGTACTACAAGAACAAACTGACGGGGATGTACGAAATGCCTTGGGTCCGTGTTCACGCCATGACCGAATACGTGGACTCGCCCGGTATTCTGGCTTCTACCGAGACCAAGGTGACCTACAACCTCGTCCCCTCCTTCCTTGAACAGCTGCTGGATTACAACCGAAACGAAACGTTGGATGTTCACACCGATATTGCCAAGCGCTCCTGGACAGCGGGCGGGTATCCCAACGCCACGGACCTTGAACTTCACACCATGCAATTCCAATCGTTCTGGAACAGCGGTTGGATCTACAACGTCTCGCAAACCGACGCCAAACTCGGCTGGCTCTATCCCTCCAGCGCACGGTACAAGGAACTCTACGACATGACGCTCCACAACCTCAAACCGGACACCATCATGGACGACGAATTGTTAGCTCCGCAGGATTTCTTGGACCTCCAAGTGTTGTGGTACCTCTACCAGTTCTCACCCGATTACGTCCAAGGCGACTACAACGCCAGTCATCGTGACGAGGGATTGATCGACCTGTTCATGCAAAGCGGGGACTATTCCCTCGCCGACTTGAACTACGTGCTGGATGCTCAGCACGACCACATGGGCAACGTCTTGCCCATGTACGGGGAACTCGCCGCGTCTGGACAGGTGGAATTGACCACCACCCCGTACTACCACCCCATCATGCCCCTGTTGATGATGGAAGGCTGGACCATGGAAGACGGCATCCGTGTCAACAAAGAGGCATGGCCTGAGGACGTGCAAACCCACCTGGTCAACGGTATGGACTTGTTTGAGGCGGAGATCGGGTACCGGCCCGTCGGCATGTGGCCAAGTGAGGAAGCGGTTTCGCCTGCAATGGTGGAACCCGTCACCGATGTGGGTATCCAATGGATGGTGACGGACGAGGAGATCTTGAAGCAATCCACGGACGTCAACGGTCAATACATCGATGTGGACGACGCAAGCAACCTTGCCACGCCCTGGACGGTGACCGGAGCGGAGGGAGGCGAAGTGGCCGTGGTTTTCCGTGACCGCGTCATCTCCGACCGCATTGCCTTCCAATACGGCACCATGACGCCGGAAGCCGCCGTTTCCGATTTCATCGCCTACCTTGACAACGTTCGCCAACAACTGCTGGATGCGGGTGAAGACCCCTCCGAACACTTGCTCACGGTGGCGCTTGACGGCGAGAATTGGATGTTCATGTCCGAGTTCCAACATCATGACAACGCCCGCCCGTTCATGGAAGAGTGGTACAGTCGGTTGGCGGACCATCCCACCATCGTGACGACCACGCCTTCTGAATTTTTGACCAAAGGAACCGACCTCCCGGAAATCCAAACCATCGGTACCGGTTCGTGGATTGACGGAACGCTTCGTACCTGGGCTGGAGAAGAAGAGGAAAGCCTTGCATGGCAACGTTTGGTGGAGGCCCGAGAGGCCCTCGTAGCATTTGAGGAAAGCCACCCCAACGACCCGGGCCTTCCCGCCGCTTGGGAATCGTTGTACATCGCTGAAGGCAGCGACTGGTACTGGTGGTACGGACTCGACCAAGACAGTGGCTACGATGAAAATTGGGACGTGCTGTTCAAGGTCCATCTGTCCAACATCTACCGTGCCATCAACCTCGATTTGCCGCCGTATTTGCAGGATTTGTGGACCAATCCCGCCATCGCCGTTCCCGCTGCCAGCGGGATCATCGAGCCCATGATCGACGGTGTGGCGCTGCCTGGCGAGTGGGACGGTGCCGCTCGATACGATGCGCCGGTTTCAGGGGGTGACTTCGACATTGAGGCGTTCTACTTTGGCTATGATGCGTCCAACGTGTTTCTTCGCGTGGATGCGACCACGTTGGATGACCTGACGGGCATCGATGCCAATGCCGAGTTTACTTCACCCGATTTGGCCGTGTACTTCATGCAGCCCAACGCCGTTAACTTCAACGAAGCCGAAACGAACTTCCGAACGTATTACGGCAACCAAATCCTCGGATTCCCATCAAAGTACATGGTGGCGTTTGACTTTGATAGCGTGCGTGAAGACGGCCGCGCGAAGTGGAACATCTTCAGCGCCCAAGGCAAGGTCGGGGACGAAGAGCGATGGGTCCTGTCTGGAAGTTCCAACTTGGGAGGTTGTGCGGTTGATGACGTGTATGAATTTGCCATCCCATGGTCCGAGATTGGCTTGGCTCCACGGTATTCAACACGCGTGAAGGTCGTCACCTCCTGGCGCGATTCCCTCTCCTACGGTGACGGGATGGACGCTGAAATGGCACCGCCTGCTCCCGCTGAAATGGTGCTTCCCGACCTCGAACAGTGGGTCACCTTGCTCGAGTTGGAGGATGCGGTGGGCGATGAAACGGGAGATGGCGACTACGTCTATCCCTTGGCGACGGATTTCAACACCCCTTCCGGTGGTGGGCTGTGGGACGTCACCCACCTCACGGTCCGGCAAAGTGCTTGGAACGCCCAATTTGTCCTCACCATGAGTGAAATGACCGACATTTGGGGCTTAGCAAACGGGTTCAGCCACCAAATCGTCCAAATCTACGTTGACCAAGGCGAGACGACCTACGGCCGCACGGCGATGCTGACCGGTGCAAACGCTGAGGTGCATCCCGATTGGGCCTGGGAAGTGGCCATCAGCGGTACGGGTGAGCCGGGTGCGGTTCAAGCGGTCCAAGCCGAAACGGGGAGTGCCTCCGCCCGCGGCATTGATGTCAGCGGGGACGTCGAGGCGAAAACCATCACCTTCACCGTAAGCAAGGACGTCATCGGGCCGGACATTCCCAACTACCGGTACATCATCGTCATCGGCAGTCAGGACGGTTTTGGCACGGGCAAATGGCGTGACGTGACCGAAAATCCGTCCACATGGACGCTTGGTGGAGGAGCAAACCCCGCTCCCGACGATGGTGTCGATTATGACCCCAACATCATTGATCTCATTCTGGACGGCGAGGGTCAGACGGCGATGTTGTCCAGTTACGATGTCGCTGCTCATGCCTATGCTCAGGTAACGGGTTTCGAGATGCCCGAAGTTCCCCAACAAATCTTTGGCGCTTCCGTCGAGACCGTCACGGCGTCCTCGGCCGTGCTGACGTGGTCGACCACGGTGGCTGACGGGACCTCGGTTCACGTGACCTTGGATGGGTCAACGGGCGCCTCGGGTGAACCGGTCGCATGGACGGCCGCCAGCACCGAACACGCCGTGACCCTCACCGGCTTGGAAGCGAACACGTCCTACATCGCCACGCTTGCAGCCAACGACACCCAGTCCGTTGAGGTCTCGTTCACCACCTCCGATGTGGTTGACGAAACGGCCCCGGAGATTCTCAACTTGGCCGCCGAGGTCTTGGAGGACGGGCGCGTCGTTGTGTCCTGGTACACCTCGGAATCCGCCACCGAACGCGTGGTTCTGAACGATGAAGTGCTCCATGAAGACCTCTTTGCCACCAAGAAAAATCACGCCTTCACGACCCAAGCCCTCAGCGATGGAACGTACACGATTGAGGTGGTCAGCGCCGATGCTTCTGGCAACGTCAATCAAAGCACGTTGAGCTTCAACGTGGAAGCCGGTGCTGACGTTCAGGACCCTGACACCAACGAGGATCCTGCAACAACGGACGACGAAACCCAGCCATCACAGGCCAGCAGCGTCACGTTCCAAATTGCAGCGTTGGTCGTGGTGGGTCTGGTCCTGTTGGCCTTCATCCGGGTACGCAACCACGGGCCGGGCGGGGACGACCCGTGGCATTGACCGCTTCAGGCGAATGGAATGGAAATGGACTTGTGGCTTCGCAAGTTGATGATGGTCAGCATGCACGGCTTGGGCTGGAAGCCAAGCATGCGCTGGTAGGATGTCTGGTCCTGCCAGGTGCTTGAACAGACCAGCGTGGTGCCTCGAAAGTCAACGCACTCGTGCCCGTGGACGTGGCCGGTGACGAAGATGTCGGGCACTTCTCGGATAACCAGGCCGTCCTCCGGCTCGGGAGAAAGCGGTGTTTTGCCGCCCCATTGAGGCGCGAGGTGGCGGCGTCGGAGCATTTCCCGCATCGCTTCCACCGGGTCGGCGTAGGTGACGGTTCGAAGGCCCGCCACGAAATCGTCAATGGACTTGCCGTGGTACGAAAGCAGCCGCACGCCGTGCAGGGAAAAATCGCAAGGGTTGCCAACGAAGGTGGTCGTGTTGTAGTCCTGCTGGATGTCCTTCTCGAAGGTGGGTTGGGGTTCTGCGGGTCGAACGGCATCGTGGTTGCCTGGCAACATCAAACACTCCACCCAGTCGGGCAACAGTTCGAGCAGCCGGGCGAATTCAGTGTACTGGGCAAACAGATCGGGAATGGCCAATTCCTTGTCTTGTCCTGGGTAAATGCCGACGCCATCGACGCAATCTCCGGAGAGAATGAGGTACTTGATGGTCTTCGCCAACGGGTCGGTGTGGAACCATCGTACCATCTTGTGCCATTGGGCCTCAAGAAACGTCTTCGACCCCACGTGGATGTCCGAAAGGAAGGCCACGCTCACCCCTTGTTCGGCGCTCACCTTATGGTGCTTGGTTTCGAGCGGAAAATGCAGGTCATCAACGTAAAAGATGTCCCCTGTTTGACTGAACGTTCCCGACACGCCCATCACGTCATCTGGCATTAAACCGGCTTCGAGGATTTGTTCGTGGGCTCGGTCTCGGTCGTCCCCCGTTCGCTTGGTGAGAAGGCAGGTCATCTCGCCCGTTTCGTCTTCCAGCCCCCACATCAAGTGGCCGTTTTTGGTGTACCTTGGCTCGTTGACCAAGCCGATGGCGACCGCTTTGTTATCGTAGCCCTGGTAGCGGGAACTTTCGGCCAGCAAGCGGGAAATTTCCTGATGCTTCCGTGGGAGGTTTGAGTTCTGTACGATGAGTTTGCGAATGCTTTGCAATCGGTCGTTGAAGCAGGCGGTGATGTCGGACATTTTTCCTTCCGTAGTGGAATTGCCCGTGATGTCGTAATGGACCGTGATGTCCGAAGCGGCATCGCTGGCGTGCATCGAGAAATCGTCACCGCTCCAATCGGGTAAGTTGTTGCGGAGCATCAAATCAATGGGTTCCGGTTCTTGAAGCGGGGCCACGGTTCGGGCGAGGTCGGTGGCGGTCTTGGAGGCGGCTGGCTTCGATTTGACCGGTGCAGCGGTGCCGTTGGCTGCATGGGCCATCATGGCGTCGAGCATGTCAGCGGTCAAGATGCCGCTTCCAAAGGCCAACGGGCCAGCCGCTTCAATCACGTTTTGAGGGTGTTCCAACGCCAAGAGTCGTTCACGCAACGATTGGGGCGCAAGCAACTTTTGTTGCCTCAGCAGGGCGGCGATGTTGGACCATGGCTCACCCATGGCATGAATGACCCCCGACGATTCAAAAGGTATGTGGATGCCTTTTTTTGGCGCCGTTGTTCATTCCTCGCCGTCAGCCCATTCCACCTTGAGACCGATTTCTTCCTTTGGTGGCGATTCATCCCACGCCTCGTCCTGCCAGGGTGCTTGTTCCTTGGCCGCTTCTTCTCGCTGCGCTCGTTGCTCAGCTTCTTTGGCTTGCTGACGGAGGGCTTCCTCAAGTTCGTGAATTTCCTGCGCTTTTTCTTGTTTCATTCGTTCAAACGCTTCGTCCCAGCAATTCATGGCCGTGAGCAGGGCAAAGTGAACGAAACCGGCTTTGTTTTCAGCCCTTGACCCCCCGATCTGAGTGCGAATGGCGTTGGCCCATGTTCGAGACGCGATGCCAACGTACACGGTGCCGACGGGTTTGGAACTCCCTTCGTTGGTTGGTCCGGCAATGCCGGTCACGGAGATGGCGAAGTCTGCTTTGGCTCGCTTCAGCGCCCCCTTGGCCATTTGGATGGCCACTTGGGCGGAAACCGCTCCTTTGGTGGCCAGGGATTCAGGATCAACGCCCAGTTCTTCGATTTTGGCTTGATTAGCGTAGGTCACGTAGGACCGTTGGAACCAAGCGCTTGCCCCAGCGATGTCGGTGAGGCAACTGGCCAACAAGCCGCCAGTGCACGATTCGGCCACCGTCACGGTCTTGGATTTGGCTTTGAGCCGTCGGCTTAACCGAGCGGCGGCGGCCTGGATATTCGCATCCATTGTGATGCTCTCATGGCTTCTGCCCTTGAGGTTAACCCCCGGGGGGATTCTTGAAAAGGAGGCTTTCTCACGGCGGAACGGGTCTGTGGTCTAGCGGCTATGACACCTCCCTTACACGGAGTTGATCGAGGGTTCGAGTCCCTCCAGACCCACTACCAAAGCAGTTCTTCAATGGGCTGTGCTGAGGCGACGACCTTCGTGATGCCGCTTTCACGCTGCAGGCGCTCAATCTCCAACGATTCATCAACGACCAACAGGTGCACCGCACGCACCCACAAACCGAGTTCCAACGCTGCATCCCGATGGTCAACGGCCACCAAGACATCCTCGAGTTCACTGAACGCCAAGGCGGCGGTGGCTTCGTTCAAGTGTGAAGCGTCCAACACCAACCAGCGTTGGCCTTGAAGCGAGGCTCGTATGTCTTCGCCCAGGTCTGAAAAATGGAGGACGTTCATGGTTCACACCGAGTACCTCAACAAAGCGATGGCGCCACCAAAACCCATCAGTTGTTCTCCTGCGTCGTGGTCCACTGAGCATTGAATCACGGTCCCCGAGAAGGATTCCACCGTAGCGGCCATGTCCTGCCAGGAGGCACCTTCGCAGGTGGCGTCGGGGTCTCGCAGGAGATTGGCATCGATGAGTAATGTTTCCACGGCGCCTTCGTTGATCGCTTGAGTCAGGGCCGCCTCGCCGTAGGCGACGGCACCCCCCGTGGACAAACGCTGCCACGCCTGCTCGAGCAAGGCGATCTCTTGGACCATCCGATGTTCGGACAACACGTTCCCTGCAAGCCCCTCACGAAGCACTTCGTTGGCGGCGCCGCGCCCCCCCATGCTCGTGGCAATGGACACCATGTGTCGTTGATGACCTGCGGCTTTCAAATCGTCAAGCACCCGGTCTCTGGCTTTGCCCGGTCCACAAATCACCATGGGCATGTCCGGGTCAAGTTGCTGGGTCAATCCCTCGACCACGGTGGCGCGGAACGAAGCAGCGACGCTTTGCGATTGCCGGGCATCACCACGCTTCCCTCCGCCTCGCATGGTCCAGGTGGCGCTCTCCCTCAAGCCACGGCCCGTGATGAAGAAGAGGATGATTTCGTCGCCTTCAACCACCAACAAGGCGACCTGGCCCTGTTTTGCAGCTTGGACGCTTTCCTCGAGCAGGTCGTGGTCGAGCTTGTGAAAGCCGCCCGGTGAGGTCACGACCACTTCATCTCGTAATTCGACGATGTGGGTGTGGTGCATGCCGACGTCAATGGGGGCTTGGTCGATGATGCCATGGACCCGCAGCGTGTCCGAGAAGGTTCGGTGCTCGGAGGTTTGAACGGTCAGTTGGATCCACATTTTCTTCCGTTCTGCTTGCTTGGCGCGTCCCCCTTCGTCCCCTCCGGTGGTCTGGTCTCGGCGTTCTCCCAACATCCCAACCGACATGCCGGGGCGCAGTAGCCGCTGGAGGACCCATAAATCATCCACGGAACCGACGCGTAGCCGCCATGCATCGTGGTCCTTGGCCAAAACGTCCATTCCGTCACCCAAACACGCCGAGGAGGTTCCCGTCTTCATCCATGTCCATGTCCAAGGCCGCTGGGCGCTTGGGCAATCCTGGCATCGTCATCATGTCGCCAAGCACGGCGACGACAAAGCCAGCGCCTGCGTTCAAACGGAACTCGCGCACGGGCACGGTGAACCCTGATGGGGCGCCTAAGAGAGCGGCGTCGTGGGAGAAGGAGTATTGGGTTTTGGCCATGCAGACCGGGAGATGACCGTACCCCCAAGCGCGAATACGTTCCAATTCACGGTGGGCCTTGGTGGTTAGCTCCAAGCCTTCCGCTTTGTAGAGGCGCTTGGCGATGTGGTTGGCTTTGTCCAACACATCGGCCTTGGCATCGAAGAGCGGGACGAAGGGCCGCCCCGCCGCCACGTGATTCTGCACCGCACGGACCACGGCTTCGGCGAGGTCCTTGCCGCCCTTGCCCCCGTTGGCGTGGACTTCCGTCACGCAGACCGCTTGAGCGCCGCTCTCGTGAGCTGCCTGGGTGATGGCTGCGATTTCGGCATCGGTGTCGGATGCAAATTTGTTGATGGAAACGACCACCGGAACGCCAAAAGCAGCCATGTTTCGGATGTGCCGGTCCAAGTTGGTTTTCGCCCCCATGGTCGTGGCGTCGACGTTTTCGGCCTCGAGCGTGGCTTTGTCAGGGCGGATGCCGCCACGGTCACCAAAGGCGCCGCCGTGGAGTTTCATGGAGCGAACGGTGACGTTCATCACCACGCAATCGGGTGCTTTGCCCGAGGTGGCGGCCTTGATGTGCATGAATTTCTCCGCTCCCATGTCGGAGCCAAAGCCCGCTTCGGTCACCACGATGTTGGCGCTGGCCAGCGCCATGCGGTCGGCGATGATGCTCGAATTGCCGTGGGCAATGTTCGCAAACGGCCCGCCGTGGATGAAGGCGGGGTTGCCCTCCAAGGTTTGGGTTAAGTTCGGTAAGAACGCTTGTCGCAACAACAACGCCATTGCTCCAGCGGCCCCGATGTCTTCGGCTTTCACGGGGTGGCCTTCGTTAGAGGTGCCCACCACGATGTTGCCCAGACGCGTACGCAGGTCGGCGTAATCGCTTGCGAGGACCAGGATGGCCATCACTTCGCTGGCTGCCGTGATGTCAAAGCGGTCTTCCCTCACCAATCCGTTGGCCGGCCCTCCTTTGCCAACGGTGACGTTGCGAAGGGCGCGGTCATTCATGTCGATGACCCTTGGCCACGTGATTCGACTGGCGTCAAGCTTGGTTTCATTGCCGTGCTTGAGGTGGTTGTCAATCAGTGCCGAAAGCAGGTTGTGTGCCGCCGTCACGGCATGAAGGTCGCCCGTGAGGTGGAGGTTGATGTCCTCCATGGGCAGCACTTGGGCATGTCCACCGCCCGCCGCACCTCCTTTGATGCCGAAGACGGGCCCCATGGAAGGTTCGCGAATGACGCACGTGGCGGATTGGCCGATGGCACACAAGGCTTGGGTGAGGCCAATGGTGGTCACCGTTTTGCCTTCCCCAAACGGTGTTGGGTTGACCGATGTGACCAACACCAAACTTCCGGAGGGTTTTGAAAAACGCTCTTTTAGCGCTGGCCAGGTGACTTTGGCCACTCCGTTGCCCATCGGCATGATCTCGTGAGAAGAGATGCCAAGCTTCCACGCTACGGCTTCAATGGGCTCCATTTTTGCGGCACGAGCGATTTCCAGGTCAGAGGCCATGCGCCCTTTGCGACTCGGTGAGTCTTTGAAACCCTCGCTTCCGCTGATGCATCAGGTGCCGATTTGGAGGTCGGGTCCCAAGGTCGGTGTTTCATTCGTCCTTCATGGAGCCCAAGTAGTCGGGCAGGTCCACGCCAGCCATCTTGGCGACATCGTGGACGGGTGGAAGGCTTTGAATCAAGGACGAAACGAAGTTCGACGTTGCTCCGCCTTCTCCGCCGTTGTTGCCAGAATCCCAAACGGTGATCTTGTCGATCTTGAGGTTGGCAATGGCTTCGGTTTGACGGGCCACGAGTTCTTCGATCTTCTCGACCATCAGCAGCGTAGCGGCGGCCTTGGCGTCGCCGCCTGCGCTTGCAACGAGTTTGGCGTATCCTTCTGCCTTCGCTTCAAGAACGGCTCGCTGACCTTCGGCTTCAGCGTTGTAGGCGGCGAGGGTGGCGTCAGCCTGACCTTTGGCGATACGGCGTTGGCGCTCGGCTTCGGCTTCGGCGGCGATTTCGATTTGCTGCTTCGAGACTTCCTCACGGGCAATCTCTTCAGCACGAAGGCGCTGGCCTTCAAACTCGTACTGAGCCTTCTCGATTTCGACCTGGGCCTTGCGCTTGGCGACTTCCGAACGCTTGAGGGCCTCGGCTTCCTTTTCAGCGAGGTCGGCGTTGTAACTGGCGATTTCGGCGCGGGACAGGTTTTCACCCTCAACGGCCTTGGATTCTTGCTGCTGAACGAAGACACGACGGTCGGCTTCTGCTTCTTTCTGACCTTTGTCGGACTGTGCCCGGTTCTTGGCGACTTCAATTTCACGAGCCCGGTCTGCCTCAGCCTGACCGACCGCACCGTCACGGGTGGCGTTAGCACGGTCGACATCGGCCTTGGCGATGGCTTCGGCCGCTGCCTTGGCACCAATCGACTTGATGTAGTCGGCTTCATCGGTGATGTCCGTGATGTTGACGTTGATGAGGTAAAGCCCAATCTTGTGGAGTTCAGTGTCCACGTTGTTGACCACTTGACTGAGGAAAGCCTCACGGTCGCCGTTGATCTCTTCAATGGTCAGGGAAGCAACCGTCAGACGGAGTTGACCAAAGATGATTTCCTTTGCCATGGCTTCGATGTCGTTGGGTTGGAGTCCCAGCAGACGAACGGCAGCGTTTTGCATGATGGAGGGTTTGGTGTCAATCCCGATGGTGAACGTCGAGGGGACGTTGATGCGGATGTTTTGCTGGGACAGAGCATGCTCCAAGTTGATGTTGATGGTCATGGGTTGCAGGTCCAAAAACGCATAGTTCTGAACGAGCGGCCAGACGATTTTTCCACCGCCGTGGTAACATTGGGCGGCACCGGCGCCTTTGGTGTTCCCGTAGACCACCAAGATTTTGTTCGCAGGAGCAAGTTTGTATCGGCTGGTTGCAACATAAATCGTGGCGAGCACAACAACGACAAACAGGGAAATTCCCAACAGGACTAGAGTTTCACCAATGGTGGCCATGGTTGAACCACTCCTCCCCTCCTTTAAGAGATTTAACTCGGCAAAGTGGTTATTCTTCTTCCGGCTTGGCGATGGCATCGGCCACCTTGAGCGGCTTGACGACGAGGGTTTCGGCGATGTTGCCCGTGACGATCACAAACTTTCCTGTTTCAATTTGAAGCCCTTCGTCTTCAGCAACGGCTTCGCATGTTCGCAAGGCGTCTTGGAATTCGACTTGGACCTCGCCTGACTTTCCGGGACGAATCGTTCGGTACACCGTACCTTTTGCGCCGATGGCTTCGCTGTGAATCACCGTGCCGTCGGTCTCCAGACTGGCGATGACCTGAAACACCTTGCCAACCATCCACATGGAAGCAATCCCCGTCACGGTTCCGGCAAGAATGGCCGGAATGGCCCCGTAATCGCTTTGGCTGACGGCTAGGCCGAAGATGCCGAACATCATCATGAAACTGAGCAAACCCTGAATGGTGAGCATGTGAAACACGCCCTCTGCATCCATCTCCAAGTTGATGTCGAGGCCAGGAATGGCATCCAAGAACCCGTCCGCAACACCGCCGACGAGCACCAGCAGGAAGTAAATCGTGAACAGAACGGTCCCGATCACGGCCATTGCAGCAAAGAAGACGTCAATGCCCGTGATGTCGCCGAGCCCAAAAAAGTCCATGATGGTGGAAAAACCGAACATTCACTCACTTCCTCTTGGACTTGGCTTGTTTCTTTGCTTCAAGAAGGTTCTGTTCCTTTTTCAGCGGGCGGATGTAAATGACGTAGTAATGGCCGTACACGATGGGGCCAAGCGAACCTCCGACCAACATGCCCACGGCCCAAGGGGGCCATTCGAGGGCCACGCCGATCAACAAGACCACAAGAAGGGCGATGAGAATGAAGGCCTTTTCAAACAGAATCAGAAAGATGTTGTCACGGTCACCGTTCACTCGGTCCTTGAGTAACAGAATGTTGAGCAGGTCGGCCATGGAACTTCAGCCTCAAATGGAACCCAAGAGGATTTCAAAGACGACGAGGACGAAGAGGTAAAGTCCCGCCACGAACATGACGGGGGGTGAGTTTTCATCCTCGATGTTCTTCAACATGGCGTTGTGTTCCGGGTTGTTGTTGCCAAATTGGGATTCGTAGAGTTTGTCGTTTTTGTTGGACTGGTAGATGAGGAAGACGAGGGTGGAAATGATGACGGCCCAGGATGCTCCGAACAACGTGCCAAGGGCGTCGTTAAACTCAGCCCACATCTTGAACGTCATGTAAGCGCCGAGCAACGCCGTCATTGAACCGATGGCTTTTCCCATGATGAGAGGATGACATCCTCCCACTTGAAGTTTGAGACGGCAGTTCGGCGTCTTTTTGAGTTGCTTCGTTGTGCCACCGGTATGGCCATCGTTCGCTACGGCATTGCTGGTCAACCGGTTGGGCACAGTCTCTCCCCGTTGCTCACCGCGCTCGTGGCCGCCCATCTTGGCCTCCCCGTTTCCGATAAGCAACTCAAGATGGAACTCGTTGAGGTCTCCACCCTCACCGATGCGTTGGCTTGGGGATACGCTGGGGCCATTCCAACCCCGGCTCCATGGGCCTACACCGGTTCGGTGTTTGGGAAGTTTAGGACTTCGGCGTTGCTGAAAAAGGCCGTGGATGGGGCCATGGAAGAACTCGTTCCACACCCCTCGTTGCTCGCCACCTCACCCGTTTCACCGCCCGCCCATGTGTCCTTCGAAGGCTTGCCTACGCGCATGTTTGACGAAGAAATTTGGATGAATCTGACCTCTCCGCTCAAGCACCAGCTCGATTCGAGCGCCGTGGTTTGCATTGACGATTCCATGGCCACCAAGTCCGTCAACACGCTGCGTTGGGACGGTCGCGGTTGGTGGTGTGCTGGTTTGGACGGGGATGGTGTCATCGCCGTGTTCCGCCATCACGGCATCGAGCCCGAACACCACGTGTTGGGTCTGTGCGGTGGAGGGGGCGGAGCCCGTTCAACGGCTTCGGCTTGGGTCAAAGCCGGCGGCGAATTGCACCTGTTGCCGAGTCGACGACCTTTGGAAGACGGCGATTGGTCGTCCTCAATCGGTCAAGCTGCCCCCCATGCCGTCGTGGATTTTGATGGCACCCAGAATCCACCCTCCGATGGGCCTCTTTTCTTGCGGGCCTCGTACGAGCCGATGGAGGGCGATTTCAACGCCCGCCTGAAACGATGTAGTGAACCGTGCTTGGACGGTCGTTGGTTGTTGGTCGCTCAACATTTGGCTTGCTGGCAACGGTTGTGGGCACCCGAACGGGCAGCGGACTTACCTTCGCTTGCTTTGTTGATGACTCGTCTGCTGCGGGCCGAAGCCGTGCTTGATGCCTATGCAAGTTAGCGAAGGTTCTTTGGCGAACCGTGATGAGGTGAGGGCGTGAACAAGCATCGTTCGGGGACGGGTGTCAGGAGCCTGTGGTTGGTGATGTTGCTGCTCGCCCCCCTCGTCATGGCGGAACCGACAGAAGACACGGCGTTCCAACCCGTCCATGAAGGGGCCGATTTCCCGGTGGGATGGACCGAGTTCAACTTGAACGGACCGTTCAGTCCTCAAGTTCGTATGATTTACCCCGCCATGCAAGAGGGCGAAGATCAGAACATGGCTGGTAACGGTCCGTTTCCATGGGCGTTGTTGATTGGCGATTCGGGCGAGGCGATTGATGGTTACATGATGCTCACCGAACCGTTGGTTCAACGCGGGTTCATCGTGGTCGTGAGCCAACCGGTGCAAGACGAGACGGACATCGAGGGCACGCTTGATGTCCTTGACAAGGTGATGACGCACATGGCGTATCAAAACGGCAGCAACGCCTACGTTGCGGGCAGCGCCTCCAACATCGACGTTGAGCATTGGGCGCTCTTGGGTCATGGAAAAGGAGCCGCCGCAGCTTACCTCGCTTTCCCGTATTGGGGCTTGGCTGACCAATCCGCGTCCCACCAGCCGCCCCGTGGTTTGGTCGGATACGGCCTCGACCTTGAGGAACTCAGTCCCGCCTTCTCTTGGCAAAGCATCGCGGATGACGCCAGTTTCTCGACACCCAACGCCGCCCTGTTCATGACCGGCACGGTGGACGAAATTGCGCCTTCGCAGGCGACGATGGAGCGCGTTGAAGCCCTCGGCGGTCTGGGTTGGCATTGGATGCACGTGCTCGGTGCTGACCACTATCAGTTTCAAGACACCCGCTCCATCTTCGAGAACGACGGTTCACCCACGATGGGTCAAAGTGAGCAAATTGACCTCGCCGTGGAACACACGGTGGCATACCTCGACACCGTCCTGAAGGGCGAACATGCTCGTTTCCGGGATGCCTTCAACCGAGCCGATGGTCCACGCACCGTGAGCGACGCCAAGGCCTATATCGACGAAGACCTTGACGCGGCTCGGTTCTTGGTGTGGTCCGACGTCACGCGCTCCCACAACGAATCGGTTGAACTCAATGCTTCGCACACCTTCTCGCTTCATGCGAATTGGACGCTACGAGACGGCACGACCTTCGTCGACCTGCCGTCGGGTTGGGACGTGAACGTGTCGTGCGGGTGGGGTTCCGGTTCTTGGGCAGCTCAACCTTCGTTGGACGTCAACGGAACGGCTTCATGTTCCTATCCGATGGGGCCCGTCGCACCCGGCGTGCAGGAGGCCTGGATGCGGGTCGAAGTCGAAGGTGCACCGTCCATGATCTGGTCCAGCGTTACTCGTGGCAACACGCCCGTTGAATTGGTGTATCCTCAGCCAACGCTTTTTGTCCCCCAACACGGTTCGTCAACCCTTGAGGTCGCCCAAGCAGCGGTGGACCCTGATGGTCAATCGGTACGGGTGGTCAACGCAAGCTTGGTCGGCGCCGATGCAAGCCACTTCAGCCTCACCGTGGCCAACGACCAGCAAAGCGTGAGCGTCGCCCATGCACTGGACGAAGAATGGCTCGGCGAATGCATGCTTCAGGTTCAGTTGCGAAGCGACGGCGGCGTTCTTGATGAGGTGAACACCAGTCTGCGGGTGATGCTGACCCCCGTCGACGACCAGGTGGTCAAGAGCGGAACGGTGCCCATCCAAGAAATGGATGAAGATGGGGCGCCTCAGGTCTTTGACTTCCGGACCGTGGTAAGCGACCCGGAAGGCGAGGCGCTGTTGGTTCGTGTTGACGGCCAGGCCGTTGGTGAACAAGGCCCAATTCGCTTCGTCATCGATGAAGATTCCATCACCTTCACGCCGTTGCCCAACGCTCACGGCGCCACGGTGCTTCGCGCCACGGTCAGCGACGGTTCGAACCCGCCCATCGACCTCGACATTCCCGTCGTCGTGAACGCCGTGAACGACCCCGTGGTCATCAACACCTCGCTGTGGGAGGGGGACGTGGTCATGGACGAGGACACGGTTCACGTCCTCAACGTTGCTCATCTGGCGTATGACGTGGACGATGACCCGTTGGTTTGGTCGGTTGAGGGGGCGCCCGCTTCGGTTGAGGTTGTGCAAGACAACAACACGTTCATCTTCACGCCGGCCAAGGATTACAACGGACAAACGTCCGGTCTCTGGCTCAACGTGTCCGACGGCAGCTCAAGTCATGCGTTTTCGTTCTCTCTTGACGTGCTCCCTGTGGGCGACCTCCCCTTTATCTCCATCACCAACGTTCAACGCAACGCAGGAAGCCCCACGGCGACCGTGCAATGGTCCATTCTCGACGTGGATGGCACGGCCAGCACGAACGCTGAATTCTTCGTGAGCGAAAACCTCGTAGCGAGCAATCATTCGTGCCTGGAGAACACGCCTGGTTCCTTCCAATGCGTCACGTTGGTCCCGCTGCCCTTGGAGGTGAACACCTCGGTTTCGTTGAAGCTGAAACTGACCGACGAGGAACTGGACCGATCGGTCATCGCTGAATCGGTGTTGGATTTGACCGCCACTCCCGCTTCGAACACGGAGGTCACGACAGAATCCGACGGCGCTTCATCAACCGTGATGTTGATTGCAGGAGGATTGGGGCTCGTGGTCGTTTTGTTGCTGGCCCTGGTGGTTCGCCGCCGGGGTGGTGGGTCGGCGACCGAAGTTCCCGTGGCGGCGGCGTCGGCCGAGGACGAAAGGGCTACGGGCGGTGGTCTGCTTGCTCGTGCCAACCGATTGAAGTGATCACAACGGAATGTTGCCGTGTTTTTTCGGAGGGGACCACTCGCGTTTGGTTTTGAGGATGTTCAACGCACGGCACAGCCGCCGTCGACTTTCTTGAGGTTCGATGACATCGTCCAGCCAGCCGTTGCGTGCAGCCACGTATGGGTCGCCGAATTTTGCTTTGTATTCGTCGACCAATTGCAGGCGAACGCGCTCCTTTTCTTCATCAGGCGCGGCGTTGATTTCGCGGCGATGAATGATGTTCACGGCCCCTTCGGCCCCCATCACCGCCAGTTCGGCCGTCGGCCATGCGACGTTGTAGTCGCTTTGGAGGTGCTTGCAGGACATGGCCAAATAGGCGCCTCCGTAGGCCTTTCGAGTCACGAGTGTCAACTTGGGCACCGTGGCTTCGGCGTAGGCAAAAAGCAATTTTGCACCGTGACGGATGATACCGCCCCACTCTTGGACCACACCGGGCAAAAAGCCGGGAACGTCCTCGAAGGTGACCAACGGGATGTTGAAGGCGTCGCAGGTTCGGATGAAGCGAGCCGCTTTGATGGACGCATCGATGTCAAGGCACCCGGCCAGTACCTTGGGTTGATTGCCGACCACGCCCACCGTGTCTCCGTTCATTCTGGCAAAACCAATGATGATGTTGTCCGCATACGCAGGGAAGAGTTCCATGAACAGGCCGTCGTCCACCACGTCTTCCACCACATGGACCATGTCGTAGGGTTTGTTGGGGTTGTCAGGGACGATGTCTTGTAGCGTATCGTTGGTTCGCTCCACCGGGTCGCCGCTCGGCACATGGGGCGGGTCGGCCATGTTGTGGTCGGGCAAGTACGACAACAACGCAGCGGCCAACTCACAGGCGTCCTCTTCGTCTTCCGCAATCAACGAGGCGATGCCTGAGCGTGATGCGTGTAGGTTGGCCCCACCTAATCCGGCAGCGTCAACTTCGCCGCTCAACACCTCGGGAGTTTCGAGCGGAGAGGAAAGGAACAATTGCCCGTGCTCTTCGCCGAGGATGGTGAAATCCGAAAGCGAGGCTGCCAGCGCCGAAACGCCGACCACGGGGCCGAGCACCAAACTGATCATGGGGATGCGTCCGCTGCATTGGACCAAGCGGTCAAGCATTTCACCGGTCCCAGCGAGCGCGTTGACACCGTCTTGAGCGCGCTGACCGCCACCGTCCCACATGCAGATGAGCGGTGCTTTCGCCCGCTCTGCCATCTCGACCACTTTGGCAATCTTGAGTGCGTGCATTTCCCCCATGCTGCCGCCATGGACGCTGAAATCTTGGGCGAAGCAATACACTCGGCGGCCTTCAATCGTGCCTTGGCCGGCGACCACGCCATCGCCTAAGGTCTGGTGAAGAAACATGTTGTGGTCGTCGGTACGGTGCGTCACAAACGTGTCCACTTCGAGGAAAGAACCCTCGTCCAAGAGCAAACCGATGCGGTCTCGGGCGGTCCCGCGGCCGCTGGAACGAATCGCTTCCTGACGCTTCAAACCGCCACCGAGACGAGCGGTTTCCCGCTTCGAACGGAGGTCTTCCAAGCGAGGGTTGACGTTGCCTTCCACGTTTTTTCCACTCCTTCTCGGTTCTTGATTCAAGCGCTCATTCGTTCAAGGTCTCGCGATGTTCTCCGCACAAGTTCTGGGTCATGGCAGCACCCACCTCCATGTTTTGGGAGAGCACCCAGTGAAGTTTCGCCGTCGTGGCTTCAGGCGTCGAATTCACGCCGTGTCCCAGAAGGCCCATCGATTGCTGCTTTCGTCCCTTGGAATACACGTTCATGTCCACCGGGCCGTGAATGCACTGATTGACGATCACCACGGGCAGTTCCCGATTGACGCAGCGAATCAGCACCCGCCACAGTTGTTGATTTTCTGGGGCGTCGTTTTGAGGGTCATCGATGGGTAAGTGGCCCAGTCCCGTGCCGTGGAGCACCACGCCTTGGACGCCGGTGCCGACCACCGCTTCGATGTGTTCAGCATGGAGCCAAGGTCCGGCAATGAATTGGGCGATTCGCTGGCCGGTTTCGTAGGTGCTCGCTTGGTCGGTCACGGGGCGCGTCGGTGGGTTGGATTGGAGGGATTCGTACCACGGTTCGAGCGCCGTGGTGTACCCGGTGGGCGTGTTGGTGATTTTCGCCATTGGTTGGGCGTTCACCGGGTGGAAGGCATCACGCCGCGAGGAGTGCATCTTCCGGACCCCCAATCCGGAATGAACGGCCATCACCCCATCGCTGGAGGTGTCATGCATCACGACCACGACGCTGTCACCGCAGTCGCCCTTCGGCACGGGGCCGTGGGCCGCCCAATGCACCGCTGCGAGCAGGTTTTCGGCAGCGTCCGAGGATCCGCGGTCGCTTGACCGTTGGGAGCCGACCATGGCAATGGGGCCTGCGGGTCGGCCACCGTTTCCGGCAAAGGCGAAACTGATGGCGGCCGATGAAACGTGGAGCGTGTCGGTTCCATGGGCGATCACCACGCCACGACAGCCGGCAGCAAAGGCATCCGAGCAGGCCTTGGCCATGATGTTCCAGTGTTGCGGGCGGATGTCGTCGCTGAACATGTTGCCAATTTTGACGGCGTCGAGTTGGGCGATGTCGGCCAACTCGGGCAACGCATCAAGCAATTCTTCCGGTTCAAACCGAGCGTCGACCGCCCCGGTTGCATAGTCCACTTTTGAGGCGATGGTGCCGCCCGTGTGAATCAACCGAACCCGTGGGAGGTCGGTTTGTTTTTCAGGAGCGTTGAGTTGAATCTCTGGTGGGTCTTCGGGGTTGCCGAGGTCTTCGGAGGCGAGCAAGGCCGTGACGGGAAAACTCACGTTGTAGCCGTTGTCCAATTTGATGGTGATGTGATGGGGGGCGGTCGGGGGGAGGACGAGCCCCGTGTGCTCCACTTGCCCGTTGTGAAACAGGGGCCCGCCGCCCAATCAGGCGCCGGTTGACGAAGACCGCGGCGGCAAACGGATGCGAAACGACGGCGGATACGACGGCGGCGGATTCGGGTACCAGGCCGGTCCGCCCGGGCCAGGGCCGGGAAGCATGCCTCCGCGGGGCGGCGGCGGCGGCGGCCGGGGCGGCGCCCTTCACGTTGCCGCCCTTGCTGGCGAGCCAGGCGTTGAACTGCGCCTCGGGCAGGACTTCGACCGCGATCGGCATGAAGCCGTGGCGGGCGCCGCACAGTTCCGAGCACTGGCCGAAATAGACGCCCGGACGGTCGACCTTGACCCAGGTCTCGTT
>JALRLR010000219.1 GCA_023254355.1 Candidatus Poseidonia sp. | reverse complement strand
CGTCGCCGACATGGACGGTGACGGCGACCTTGACATCGTTTCAGCATCAGTCAATGATGACACCATTGCCTGGTACGAAAACGACGGTGCCGCTGATCCCTCGTGGACGGCCGCCGACATTGCTACTTCGGCAGATTATGCTTTTTCGGTGTATGTCGCCGATATGGACGGTGACGGCGACCTTGACATCGTTTCAGCATCGCAAGATGACGACACCATTGCGTGGTACGAGCAGACCGAAACACGAACCTGGGTCACATCGTTCAACATCGCCAACCCCTCGTGGACGGCCGCCGACATTGCTACAACGGCCGACGGTGCTCATTCTGTGGTGGCTGCTGACATGGACGGTGACGGCGACCTTGACATTGTATCAGCATCGTACTCGGACGACACCATTGCCTGGTACGAAAACGACGGTGCCGCCAATCCCTCGTGGACAGCGGCTAACATTACTACTTCGGCTGAGGGTGCATCATCGGTTTACGTTGCCGATTTAGACGGTGACGGCGACCTTGACATCGTTTCAGCATCGCAATTGGACCATACGATTGCTTGGTACGAGAACGACGGTGCCGCCGATCCTTCGTGGACGGCGGCCAATATATACACCACAGCCGAC
>JALRLR010000218.1 GCA_023254355.1 Candidatus Poseidonia sp. | reverse complement strand
ACTCAAGTCAGAAAGCTAGAAGATTACAAAAAAGAGTTTGCAGAAGCGACTGGCTTGGATGTCAGTGGTAAAGTTGACAAAAGTCAGGCTCTTATGGCCTTTGGTCTTGCTCTTATGCAAAACCGTGCAGGTAAAGGCTTTAACATCGGAAAGATGTTAAGTTCAGTAGGCGAAGCTGGTCAGTCTGCAATGCCTGAGCTTGATGCGGCCCGCAAAGAAGCAAGAGCAAATGCTGCAGCGGCGGGTAAATATGCGTTAGACATGCGGTCTGCAGATCAAGACAAAGTTAGAAATGCAGCGTTAGCAGCGCAGCAACGTGGCAAATACTACATCATGCCAAAGTCTGAAGGCGCCAGTGGCTTTGTGTCTGTAATAGATGAAGCAAAGCCTGAGTTCTTAAACGCAACAGAGCTAAATGCCTTGGTTACAAATCCTGATTTTTCAGCGCAGTATGATGTGATCACAGGTGACAGATTTGCTGAAATAGTGGACAAGGTTCTTGAAACCCCAGAAGCTCAAGAAATTTACAAGTCTGCATATAAAAGCACTGTGACCCTGTTTGGTGATGAAGACGGTATTTCAAACCTATTTACCTTTGATGTAGTAAACCCAGAGCCAAATCTTGCAGG
>JALRLR010000217.1 GCA_023254355.1 Candidatus Poseidonia sp. | reverse complement strand
GACGCCGACGACGCCCCCCATGATCGCGATGGCAGCGAGGACGACCGCGAAAGCCACGAAGAGCTTTCGGCCGACCGGCATGTTGTCCAGGATATTCACTGCTGTCGTCCCCGTCTCAGAATGAGTAGCTCGCGGCCACCACGAAGCGGCCGTCGTAGTTGTCGCCCAGCTCGTGGCTGTCTGTGTCGTACCAGCGCAGGTCGACCGCGAAGGCGTCGACCAACTTGTGCTTCACGCCGACGTTCCAGGCCTTGTAATCCGCGCCTCCGTCGGCCGATCGGTCAGCCACGGCGGCCGAGGCCTTGGTCTTCGGCCCGACCGACACCGTGCCCTGCAGCTCCACCCACCAGGCTTCCTTCGTCGCCGCGAAGCCGTCGGCCGTGTAGTTGACCCGCAGGCGCGTCGCGACCGGGCCCAGCTTGCGCGCGGCGTCGGCCTGATACTCCCAGAAGTTGGAGTCCACGCCGGCGCGCGTGCCGGGCAGTTCACGGTTGATGGCCGCCAGGTCGAAGGCGAAGCCCGCCGCCTCGGGCCGCCAGCCCAATGTAGTGACGATCTCGGAATCGAAGCCCTGCGATCCGCTGGCGCTGGAGACGAAGAGGCTGGCGTAGGCCTGGCCGTAGCCGATCTC
>JALRLR010000216.1 GCA_023254355.1 Candidatus Poseidonia sp. | reverse complement strand
CAGTGTTCTAAATTTAGGCTCTGATTATTCCATATTAAAAAAATTTCTCTCAACTGTAGTGGCAAAGAAATAAAGTAATGATCGAGAAAGGCATTTAATTTTGTTATTTGAAGACCATTTTCTTGAATATAAGGTTGCCAAATAAAAGGAGATCCAGCCAAAATAGCACGGATTAGACTATCCTCGCCACGAACAAAGTTTATTAAACTATTAGATAGAGCTTTATCAAAATCATTAAAACTCAATAAGTTTTTACCTCTACTCTTATCTTTATCAAATCGATCATGCAATACAGAATCATATTGCGGAAAGTTGATTCGTAGAACTTTAATTGAAGCTTCAATATTCTCATTAAAATAGCAAAAAAAGTTAATAGTGTTTGATTCAAACCTTTTAGGTCGATACAAACCCTTATCATTTATAGCAAATATTGGGACACCTGAATGTTCGCTAACACCTGGAATATAAAATATTTTTTTATATTTTTTGTTTATTGACGCTCTAAGATGATAGTCGTCAACCCATTGTTCAGCTGAAAAATACTCATAATTGATTAATAAATTTTTGTTTGTGAGTTTAGCCTCATAAGATATCGGCAGCTGTGTGTCAAAAATAGTAACAACATTAGTATTTGGTAAAAAGTTGT
>JALRLR010000215.1:361-680 GCA_023254355.1 Candidatus Poseidonia sp. | reverse complement strand
GAACAGATCACCCGCACACTGCCGTGGCGACGGATGATTTTGCAGTTCCGGCAGATCTTGCGAACGGACGCTCTAACCTTCATGACTCACTCCTGGCTTCGCGCTTAGCGACGCGCACCTTTTCCATAGCTCTGGAGATTGGACCGCTCCATCAACTTCGCATACTGGCTGGACATCAGATGCGACTGCACCTGAGCCATGAAGTCCATGGAGACCACCACTACGATCAACATCGCCGTTCCGCCCAAGCGGAAGGTGACGTCAAAACCCACCACCAAAAATTCCGGCAGCAAACACACGGCGGCAATGTAGAGCGAGC
>JALRLR010000215.1:0-351 GCA_023254355.1 Candidatus Poseidonia sp. | reverse complement strand
CAGCTGTTTCGGTCAGTGAACAGTCAGGCACACGCGAACCAGGTGAGATGCAAGTTGACACCCTTTTGCTACATATGCAAGGTACTTTCCGTGGATTTACGGCGGCAATGTACAAGGACCCAAACATGGTCAGCCGCGTCGTAATGTCATCAATATGCTTCGCCGTGTGCTGACCGGGGCGAATCCCAGGTACGTAGGCACCCTGGCGCTTCAAATTCTCTGCAATCTCCTTCGGGTTAAACATCAACGCCGTATAGAAGAAGCAGAAGAAAATAATCCCGCCGGCAAACAGCAATACATAAAGGAAGTTACCCGGCGAAAGCGCCAGAGCGATCTCCTGAAGCCATTCCA
>JALRLR010000214.1 GCA_023254355.1 Candidatus Poseidonia sp. | reverse complement strand
CCAAGACCCGTCCGAGCCACCCCGCCGCCGCAAGCGTGGGTTCGAGACTGCTGGCGCGCTACTGGCGGGTGCGCTGAAAGCCCCTGCGGAAAAGCGCGGTTTCGGCGAGGCGAAACTCTTGACCCATTGGCCCGAAATCGTGGGCGAGGACATCGCCGCCATTGCCCGGCCGGTCAAGATCACATGGGGCCGGGGGTTTGGCGGAACGCTGGTGCTGCTGACCACGGGGGCGCATGCCCCGCTGCTGGACATGCAGAAGGACCGCATCGCCGAGCGTGTGAATGCCACCTATGGCTACCGCGCCGTGGCCCATGTCCATATCACCCAGACTGCGCCGACAGGCTTTGCCGAGGGACAGGTCGCCTTTGGCAGGCCTGCGCCCAAGGCTCCGCCGCCGCCCGATCCCGTGCGCCTTGCCCGCGCCATGGACAGCGTCGAGGGCATCGAGGATGCGCGCCTGAAAGAAGCGCTCGCGCGGCTGGCCCGCAACGTGCTAACCCCCCGGAAAAGCTAAGGAGAGACAGGAAACATGGATCGCAGGACCCTGATGATGGGCGCCGGTGCCGGCGTCATGGCGGCAGGAACCTATGCGCTGCTGCGCCCGGAAAGCGCGCCCGGATTGCCGCTGCTGCCGCAGGCTGCCCATGCGCAAGACACCTCTGCCGCGACCGATCTGCCGATGGTGGTCGAGATG
>JALRLR010000213.1 GCA_023254355.1 Candidatus Poseidonia sp. | reverse complement strand
CCCTACGATGTCAACGTAGTGCTCTACCGCTGAGCTAACCGCCCGTACCGTAACGAGCGAGCCCCAAAAAATGGGGCGCGGATTTCCCGCGCCGGTGGAGGGTCTATAAAACCTTGTTCCAAGAGGATCAAGGGCTTTTGCGCGAGAATGTTTTTAGTCTATGATGACTCTTATGGATATTAGGTCAGAAACCACCCCTGCATACAAGATATTGGCCCCAAAGGTATGGGAGTCGGCGGTTGTTTTTGCCTCTCCGCACAGCGGGCGTGACTATTCCAACACATTTAAGGGGCAATCGATTCTTGATCCTGTGACCCTACGATCCTCAGAAGATGCCTATGTGGATCAGCTGATCGACTATGTACCTGAATTTGGCGCACCACTTTTGCTGGCACATGCCCCCCGAGCGTTTGTGGATTTAAATCGCTCGGCAGATGAACTGGACCCTGCCATTGTGAATGGCGCCCAAACCCGCGGGCAAAACCCCCGAATATCATCGGGCCTTGGCGTGATCCCCCGCGTCGTTGCAAATGGCCGCCCCATCTATCGCGGCAAAATCCCGATGCAAGAGGCCAAGGATCGCCTACGCACATATTGGCGTCCCTATCACGACGCATTGCTGCGCCTTTTAAAAGCCGCGAAATTACGTCATGGTTACAGTGTGTTAATTGACGTGCATTCAATGCCACATGATGCCGTTTCATC
>JALRLR010000212.1:244-724 GCA_023254355.1 Candidatus Poseidonia sp. | reverse complement strand
CGCCGCCCGCGGGTCCTGCCCGTCACCGAGGTCGAACGCTGGGTGCGCGACCCCTACGCCGTCTATGCGCGCCGCATCCTGGGTCTGTCCAAGATGGACCGCCCCGGAGCCTCCGCCGAGGCGATGGCGCGCGGCACCGCCATCCACGCCGCCATTGAACGCGTCGTCCACACCTGGCCCCATGCGCTTCCCGACGACTGCGCCGATCAGATTGAGATCTTCCTGCACGACGCCCTTGCCGAGGCCGGTTTCGAGGACGCCGCCCTGGCTCGCGAACGGCCCCTGGCTCGCAACTGCGCCCGCTGGCTGGAGCGGTTCGAGCGTGAACGGCGTGCGCGCGGCGCGACCCTGATGGTCGAACAATCCGGGTCCCTAGCCTTCGAGGCGCCAGGCGGCCGCTTCGTCCTGACCGCCCGCGCCGACCGGATCGAGCTGGACGCCCAGGGCGCGGCCGTTCTCGACTTCAAGACCGGCGCCGTG
>JALRLR010000212.1:0-234 GCA_023254355.1 Candidatus Poseidonia sp. | reverse complement strand
AGAAACAGGTGATCCAGGGCTTCGCCCCCCAACTGACCCTGACCGCCGCCATCCTGGCCGCCGGCGGCTTTCCCGCTCCGGCGGCCGAAGCGACCGAGCTGCTCTATGTCCGACTGACCGGCCGCCGCGACCCAGCCAAGGTGGAGGACGTGGCGCGCCAGGGCCGCTCCAACAGCCGGACCGCCGCCGCCTTGGCCGAGCGCGAGCTGGATCGGCTGAAACGGGGCGTCGCCG
>JALRLR010000211.1 GCA_023254355.1 Candidatus Poseidonia sp. | reverse complement strand
GTCGCAAATCGCCCGCCGGTCGTCGTCGTCGCAAATCGCCCGCCGGTCGTCGTCGAAAATCGCCCGCCGGTCGTCGTCGAAAATCGCGAGGCGGTGTTGAAACAAGGTCGATGGCAAAACGGCGACGTGAAGACGACTCGCCTTCACCCGAAAAAAGACAGAAAATAGATGACGAAGATGACGAAGATTTTCGTTGTGGTGAAATTTGCACGGACGTACCCTGTTTCGCTCTCCGAAATGCTGACTGTGACGGAAAAGAGGACCCTATCACTATGGTAAACATTCCTAGTAATCAAGGCTTTTGTTTGAATAGTCGTTGCTTCGGCAGAGAGACGCTCAGGCAGATACCGAGAAGAGACAGCGAGAAGTTTCGAAGAGAACCATATTCGAGACAATCTTTCGTTGTACTCGACGATCCGGGTCAAGCTCTGGTTGAAGCTGCTGGGAGTGGCAACACCGCACTCGTCGAGCGGCTCCTCGCCGTGCCGGGCATTGACGTGAATGCGAAAGAGCAGTTCGGCGACACCGCTTTGACCTTGGCAGCCCGTCGGGGCTACACCGACGTCGTCGAGCTGCTCCTCGCCGTGCCAGGCATTGACGTGAATGTGAAGGACACCGCTTTCGTGTTGGCAGCCGCGTATGGCAACACAGCCATCGTCGAGCTGCTCCTCGCCGTGGGCATTGACGTGAATGCGAAGAATTACGACAGCGGCAGGACCGCTTTGATGTT
>JALRLR010000210.1 GCA_023254355.1 Candidatus Poseidonia sp. | reverse complement strand
CCCCAAAACCCCAAAACCCCGTAAAAATGAATATAGAATACAATAATTTAATATTAAAAAATGTAATAAAGTTTACAAAATTCGTCAATCTATACGACTGGGGGCCACCACTCGACCATGCAAAGTTTCACAGCTCCGACTTACTACAAGGCTCCTTTTGAGGGAAAGCTGGCTACAATGGCCTAAGTGATGCAAACCTTAGGTCGAAATTCTTCAACTTTTCAATATAGCCACCTCTAATCGAGATTCCGTGTTACTGGTCAAAATAATTATAGTCGACTCCCACCAACTAAGTAATACATAGAACACCAAGACGTCAATATGCTACCTCAGCTGGATTTTTCAAAATATACCCAAATGATCCAAGCAAATCAAAATAAGGGGTACCGAAGCATAAACAAAAACTATAGAAGAACCAAGTATTTTAAACTGCCAAGTTTATAATAACAAGTTCCTAACAATATATAGTCTTTAAAGCCTATTAAGCTGCTCGAGAATCCAACGATTTCAACCAGCAATTCGTTGCAAAGAGACATTTAGAACCCCCAGTCATTCATGTAAGCACTGCAAGCCGTGCTTCAGGGTACCGAGAATCAGCTAACGGAGTCATTTGGGATCCAAAACCACATTTCGCCCCAGCGGCAGAGACGGCCTGACAAGTGGCAGGCGCGCATCCAGACTGAGTTCGACAAGTGTCTTGCCCACCTATAACGCCTCCTGACAGGATAGGTA
>JALRLR010000020.1 GCA_023254355.1 Candidatus Poseidonia sp. | reverse complement strand
TCCCTGCGGCGACGTGAACGGCGTGTCCTGGCATCCCGATGGCTACCACATCGCCGCTGCCGTGGACCGCAACTACGAGGGCGTGTTCTTCCTCTTTGCTGACATCGACCCCGACAACGACGGGTACAACTCCACTGACCAAGGTGACGGCGTGGTTGACGACTTCCCCGACGACGGCACGCAGTGGACCGACACGGACGGTGACGGCTACGGTGACAACCCCGCCCCAGCCAACCAGCCCGACGGATGCGTGGCCGTGGCGGGGACCTCGACCGAAGACGTGTTTGGTTGCCCGGACGCTGACGGTGACGGTTGGTCCGACGCCGGTGATTGGGCGCCCAACAACCCCGACCAGTGGGTGGACGCTGACGGCGACGGTCACGGTGACAATTACCTCTACGAGGTGGACGAGTACCAATTCCACGTCAACCAGTCGGGCGACGCCTTCCCCAACGATGCGACCCAGTGGAACGACACCGACGGCGACGGCTACGGCGACAACTACGAAGACGCCTCGTGGGACACGTACCGACCCACCGAATGGCCTGGCCTTCTCCTTCCAGCCGCCAACGAGCCCGACGCCTTCCCGCTTGACCGCACCCAACACGTTGACAGCGACGGTGATTGGGTGGGCGACAACCCCAACAGCGACCGTGCCGACCTCTGCCCCAACGTCTGGGGCAACTCCACCTACGACCGCCTCGGGTGCCCCGACGCCGATGGTGACGGGTACTCTGATCCCGATGCGAATTGGGCCAGCACCACCGATTGTTTCGGGGCCGACGCCTTCCCCGACGACCCAACCCAATGGTGCGATGAAGACAACGACGGTTTTGGCAGCAATCCCGAAGGAAACAACCCCGATGACTGTCCTTCGAGTGCAGGAACCTCTTCCATTGACCGGGTCGGATGCGCTGACCGCGACGGTGACGGGTATTCCAACGCCGGCGACCCCTTCCCCGACGACCCAACGCAATGGTCGGACCGCGACGGTGACAACCGCGGCGACAACGCCAGCGGCAACAACCCCGATGCCTTCCCCGACGACACCTCGCAATGGAAGGACTCCGACGGCGACGGCTACGGTGACAACCCCGGCGGCAACAACGGCGACGCCTTCCCGACCGACGCCACCCAGTGGAGCGATGAGGACGGTGACGGCTACGGCGACAACGCCGAAGGAACCGACGGTGACGTTTGCCCGATGGATTACGGCGAGTCGCAAGAACCCCTGAGCCGCGGGTGTCCCGACAGCGACCTTGACGGCGTGACCGACCCGCTGGACGCCTTCCCCAACGACCCCTTCCAGTGGGCCGACACCGACGGTGACGGTTTTGGTGACAACACCAACGTGCCCAGCGGTGACGACTGCGTGGAGGAATTCGGCAAGTCCTACGAGGAAGGTCGCCACGGTTGTCCTGACGCCGACCTTGACGGTTACGCCGATGTTGACGATGCCTTCCCCGAAGACTTCGAACAGTGGGTCGACACCGACAACGATGGGTACGGCGACAATTACTACTGGGAGAACATGACCGTGGAAGACAGCGAAAACCCCGGCACGTACCTGACGCTTCGCGACCAGCGGGGCGATGCCTTCCCCGAGCTCACCTCGCAATGGTCCGACATGGACGGTGACGGATGGGGCGACAACGCCAACAGTTCCAACCGCGTGGACAACTTCCCGCTCCGAGAAAGCCAGTGGCTTGACTTCGACGGCGACGGGTACGGTGACAACCAAACAGGGTACCGTCCCGACCGCTGTTACAAAGTTCCTGGGACCTCCACCTCCGGCCTTGAGCCCGAATGGTACGGTTGTCCCGACAGCGACAGCGACGGTGTTGCCGATGAAGCCGACGCTTGTCCGTGGGACCCGTCCTTCTCGTTGGCCATTGACAAAGCCAAGTGCACCATCACCTCCGACCCGAACGCTCAGGGCGGTGACGGCGACACCAGCTCGTTCCTCAGCGGAGAGAACTCCACGCTGATGTGGATGGGCGGCGTGATCATTTTCATGCTCGCCCTCATCATTGTGGCCCAAGTTTCCCGAGCCGCCGGTAAGCGCAAAGCGGTGGCGGCCAAGCGAGAAGAACAGATGGTTCAAGCCTCGTTTGCCGAGGAAGAAGAACGTCGCCAAGCTTGGATTCAGCACTACATCGCCGAAGGGAACTACGCTGAGGCCCGGGCGCTGGGTTGGGAAGGCACGGAAGGATTGCCCGAGTGGAAGCAGTATGAAATGCAACAACAGGCCGCTGCCGAGGCCGCCATTCCAACCATGCTTGACCTCGAAAACCTCTGAGGTCTACGCACGGTTTGCACCGCTGCCCTTTCAAAGGAAGACGGAGGATGTTGACGCATGGGCGAGAAGCCGACAGGCCGCACCGTGGTCGTCATGGGGTTGCTCGTGACGACGTTGTTGGCCGGATTTGCTTCCGCCGACCTCAGCGATGTCCGCCTTGAAATCGAGGTGGGTCTTGAACCTGAACCGCCTTGGGTGGACGCTTCCAATCCCTTGGTCCTCACCCCCACGCTGGTGAACGATGGGGAAGCCGTGACGCTCTCCGTCAATCCGGTGTGCGAATTTGTCCTTAACGTGTACAACGAAACCGGCACGCTGGTCGTGGACGGAAGCGAAGGATGCCCCGACCGTTCGCAAGGATTCGACCTGTTTGCAGGCGAAGAACACCGCTTTGATTCGCTCACCTGGGACATGAAAGCCAACGACGGCTCGTGGCTTCCAAGCGGAGCCTACACCGTCGAGGTGATGCACACCACCGGCCTCTCCTCAACCCATCCCGTGCGCCTTCAAACGCCCGTTGGTGTTCCCGAAGGCCTGGTGTTTGACGTCGTGTGGCAGCAGCGAACCACCGGAGATGACGGTGCCTGGTTGGGCACCGTGTCGTTGCACAACCCTTCGGCCGACCCCGTTTCGTTGAACGGTTTGCCACCGTGTTCCTTTGAGCACCGTGTCGCCGGCGTAGCCTCTTTGGGCGCTTCGTGCTTTGGCGAGGTGGCCGCGCTGATGCCGGGCGAGGTCATGATGGTGGACCATCTCGTGGTCCCCCGTGCAGCGTCCGTTGAAGCGGTGGTGTCAACTCCCGGCCAAGGCTTCCTTCACCAGCACACCATGACGTCATCCGATGTCCCCGAATCGGCGCCGGTGGCTGAATTGAGGCTCAGCCTGAACACCAACGAGGCTTCTCCGTTTGGTCAAGGCGATGTGTTGGTGCCCGACCTCACGCTCAACAACTTGCTTGAGGTCGACCAATCGTTGTTCTTCACCTCCTCGTGCCGGGCCGAAATGTGGGTCGTTGACGACCTCGGTGAAGTGGTGTTTGACTCCCGAGCAGGCAAAACCTGCCAAAGCATTGACCTTGAGATGGCTTTGGACCAAGCGACGCCGCTTTCCTTCAGTCTGCCTCAATGGAATTTCTTTGACCAAGAAGGGTGTCGGGTTCATCCCGGAACCTACACCGTCGTTGCCGAACTGCCTCAGTACGCCATGGCCGTGAGTCGGACGATCGAGTATCGGGATGCAGACGTGAACGGGTGCAACACCGCGCCGTCCGTCGACGTCGAAGCACGTTCAACCTGGCTTGACGCCCAGACGTTGCAGGTTCAAACGACGCTCTCGGCCACCGTGGGTGACCGCTATGTACGCATGAATCAGCCTTGCACCTACAGCGTCAACTTCCTTGACACCAACGACGTTTCCGTCCATCGCTTCCAAGCGCTCTGCGGCGAGTACGACGGTCGCAAAATGCTCGTTCCATCCGGGGGAGAAGGCCTCCACCTTCCCTCGTTGGACATCGCCTTGCTTCAAAACGGGGCCCCCATTCTCGCTGATGGATTCTACACCATGGAACTCTCGCTGCTCTCCTCCTCCTCCAACGCCATGACCACCGTTTCACTTGCATGGCCGCCCACCTTCACCGAAGAGGAACCTCAATCGCAAACGACCGACGGAGAGGTGAAGCCGACCTTCGAATTGGTGGGCACTTGGACGGGGCTCCTGACCGAATCGGGGACCTGTTTTGTGCTTGAAATGGATGGCGAGATGTATTTGCTCTCCAACGCCCGAACACTGGCTTCATGGAGCCCAACCAGCGCTGTGCAAGGCGTCTACACCGTTCGAGACACCACCCCGTCGCCGGCTTGTTCCGACTTTGCGGCTCCGTCCGTTGAGGTGACCGACGTGGTGATGGAACAACCGTTGAACGTTGAGGAGGACGAGCCAGCGCCGCCCGTCGTCCAAGAGGACCTCGTCGTCGAGGCGACCACCCCGCCCGCAGCGACGTTGGTCACCGTGGTGGTGACCACCTCCCTCCTCTCGCTGTTGGCGGTGGTCATTGCCACCAACGAAGGTCTTCGACTGCCCGCCACGGTCGCCGGCTTGTGGTTCCTCGGGCTGATTGGAAAGACCCACGAAACCACCGATGGACGATACCAACGGGGACGCTTGATGGGGTACTTGACCGCCAATCCGGGATGCCACTTCCGTGCCCTCATGAGTGCGCTCGACATGAGCAACGGGCAAATCACGCACCACCTTCGAATCCTCGAAGCCGAGGAACACGTGTGGCGCAAGGGCGACGGGCGGTTGGTTCGGTATTACCCGCTCACCAACCAACTCAATCCCGCCACGGCGGAAGAAGACCTGCCCGTGCCGCCCTTGTCCCCCGACCCCAACAGCCTGCAAGGCAAGATCCTGAGCTTGCTGGACCAAGACGGCGACCTGGGTCAATTCCCCACCCAAGCCGAACTGGCGAAGCGGCTTGAAAAGAGTCAGCAACTCATCTCCCATCACTTGAGAACCTTGCAAAAATACGGTCTGGTTGAACGTCGAAAGATGGGTCTGATGAACCGTTACAAACTCACTCGCGAGGCCATCTTCCTGTTGGAAACCAGCGATGAGTTCGGTCAATCCTGACCACCGCTCAAGTTCACGCCCTGCCCAGAATCAAGCGGGGAATTGAAAGCATGACGGCGAGTGGGCCACACCGTCCAGTGGACGGTGCGTGACCATGTCGGCCGAAATCGAACCCGTCGACGAAGTTGCTTGGCAGCGCAAATGGGACGAAGCGAAGCTGTTTGAGGCCAACCTCACCGAAGGTCGCCCGACGTTTTACTGCCTCGAAATGTACCCGTACCCGTCCGGGAAAATGCACATGGGGCACGTTCGAAATTACTCCATCGGCGACGCCGTGGCTCGCTACAAACGCATGATGGGCTTTGATGTTCTCTATCCCATGGGCTACGACTCCTTCGGTATGCCCGCTGAAAACGCCGCCAATTCCGAAGGCGGTCACCCCCACGACATCACCGAGCGAAACATGGCCTCCATCACGGCCCAAATCAAGCGCATGGGCTTCTCCTACGATTGGCGCCGCACCCTCAAAAGTCACGACCCCCGTTACTACAAGTGGAACCAGTGGTTTTTCACGAAGTTCCTCGAGAAAGGCTTGGCTCGCCGAGAACACGCCCCCGTCAATTGGTGCGAAGCCTGCTCGACCGTGCTTGCCAACGAACAGGTCAAGGCGGGACGATGCTGGCGATGCAACGGACCCGTTTCCCAGAAGGAAATGAGCCAGTGGTTCCTCGATTTGCCGTCCTACGCCCAGGAGTTGTACGACGGTCTTGACACCATTCAATTCCCCGATCACGTCAAAGCCCTGCAACGTGACTGGTTGGGTCGCTCCGAGGGCGCCAACATCCGATTCGGCATCGCGGGTCGTGAAGAGGAAATCGAAGTCTTCACCACCCGCCCAGACACGTTGTTTGGGGCCACGTTCGTCACGCTGGCTCCCGAACACCCGCTCGCCGCCTCGTTGGTTGAGGGCACCGAACATGAAGCGGCGTGGAAGGCGCTTCACGATGAAGTGGCCAGCATGTCTGAATTTGACCGAATCAAGAACATGAACAAGAAGAAGGGTGTGTTTTCCGGCCACCACGCCGTCCATCCGCTCTCAGGAGAAGAAGTGCCCATTTGGTTCGGAAATTTCGTCATCGCCACCTATGGTACGGGCGCCGTGATGGCCGTCCCCGCCCATGACGAACGGGACTTTGAATTCGCCACCGTTTACGACATCCCCATTCAGCGCGTGCTGGTGATGAAGGAAAACGGCGACGCCTCAGCACCCATGACAAACGCGGAAACCGACTTGGGTTTCATGGTCAACAGCCCGCAAGCGGGTTTCGACGGACTGTTTGGCCAAGAAGCCAAGGACGCCGTATGCACCGCGCTTGAAGCGGCCGGCAAGGGCGAACGCACGGTGAATTGGAAGATTCGTCCTTGGTTGATCTCTCGACAGCGATACTGGGGCACGCCCATTCCGGTGATTCACTGCGCGACCTGCGGTGAGGTTCCGGTGCCTGAAGCCGACCTTCCGGTTGAGCTGCCCCGTGATGTGGTGTTTGCTGGCCGAGGCAACCCCCTTGAGACGTCCATCTCCTTCCTCCACGCCACCTGCCCATCCTGCGGTGGTGATGGCCGTCGGGAAACCGATACGATGGACACGTTCATCGATTCCTCGTGGTACTTCTTGCGCTACACCGATGCGCTCAACGACGAACTGCCGTTCAGTCAAGCGGTGGCCAACGCATGGATGATGGTGGATTTCTACTGCGGCGGTATTGAACACGCTCAGATGCACTTGATTTACGCCCGCTTCATGACCAAGGCGCTCCGCGACCTCGGGTTACTGGACGTTGATGAGCCGTTCAACGAATTGCTGTGTCAGGGCATGGTCAACAAGGCCGCTCCCTTCTGCGCGTCCTGCAGTGTCACGCTTTCGGTTGAACACGAGGGCCAACCTTGCCCGCATTGCGGCGATGACTTGGGTACTCGTTCGGCCAAAATGAGCAAATCCTTGGGCAACACGGTTTCACCTGAAGAGATGATTGAACGGTTCGGTGCCGATACGGTTCGACTGTTCATTCTCTTCGCCGCCAACCCGACGGCGGGCATGGATTGGTCGGACACGGCGTTGGAAGCCAACCATCGCGTCATGATGCAACTCCAGGGAATGCCCGCCCAACTGATGGCGTGGCCGGACGCACCCACTCCGATGGATGCTTGGATGGAAGCCCGATTCACCCAACGCGTTCACGAATTCATGGCGGCCATGGACGCCTACGACCTGCGTCGAGCGGTGGAAATTTCTCATTACGAGATCATCAAAGACATCAACTGGTACATTCGCCGTGGTGGTGGCCATTTGGGCGTGGCGCAGACGATGCTTCCGGTGTGGTCTCAGTTGATTTCCACCACGACGCCGCACACGGCTGAGGTGTGGTGGGACGATTTGGCCGACACCACGGGTTACGTGGCGGCCAGCCGCCTCACGCCACCGCCGTCGCTGACCGACGAGGCGTGGGTGTTGCTCTCGGGCGAGCAGTACATCCGAGACGTTTTGGAGCAGGCTCGCAAGGTTCGTGTCGTGGCGGAACGCCACTTGGGTGCTCTCGCTCAACGAGCCACGTTTGTGGTCTCCCCAGCGTGGAAACGTGACCTCGCCCGTGCAGCGTTGGCCTTCCTCGACGAAGGCGGCCATCCCAAGCAATTCATGCCCGTGTTGCAATCCTTGCCGCTTGCGCAGGGCGAACGAAAGGGCGAGGTCTTGGGCTTCTGGGGCAAAAAAATGCTCCCTCAGGTGTTCAAGTGGGACGACGCCTCTCGTGCCGTGGTCCAGTCAGCGCTGGATGAGTCCCTCGTGTTGAACAACGCCGCCGCTTTCATCGCCGCTGAGTTGGGCTTGAACGAGGTGGTGGTGGTTCTCGGCGAAAGCGATGAGGATGAGACGCAACGTGCCGCCTCAGCCATGCCGCTTTCCCCGGCCATCGTCTACGAATGATCAGGCCTCTTCATCCATGCCTGCCGGGCGAGGCGGAGGAGCGATGCCGTCGGTTGACTTGGGCAATGCCGGTCCGGGTCGCTGGTTACTGCTGTACACGGCCCACCCCACGATGATGCCAGCGGCGATGAAAAGCCAAGTGGCCAATCCCCATCCCGACGGTTCTTCCTCACCCGCGGTCGAAGCGATGTCAGCTTCACATCCCTGCTCGTCAACCACGGCAGCAAACGGTGTATTTTGGCAAAAATCGTAGGCGTTGACGACCCCGTCATCGTCGTCATCGAGTTGGTATTCGCTGCATCCGTTGGACGCAATTTGGTCGGCTGGATCCGAACGAGGGCACAGGTCCACCGGGTCAAGCACGCCGTCTTGGTCGTCATCGTCATCCTCCACGGCGTCGATGCACCCGTCATCGTCCATGTCTTGACCTGCCTGCGCCACGCCGATCAGTCCCTTCGGGCAACGGTCCACACCGTCCGCTTTCCCGTCGTTGTCGTCGTCGTCGTCCTCGGTGGCATCGGCGCATCCATCACCGTCGTGGTCCATGGCGTCGGCCTGGTCAATCCAATTTTTCTCGCCCAGCACGCAAGCATCGTCAACGTCGAGAACGCCGTCGTCATCGTCATCGTCGTCCATCGTTTCATCCAAACAACCGTCGCCGTCGTAATCGTTCCATGTAAAGGAAATCCACGAATTCAAGTCGTTGGGGCAATTGTCCACTGGAATGGGGATGCCGTCACCGTCTTTGTCGGCGTCGCATCCATCGCCGACCCCGTCGTTGTCAAGGTCCGCTTGGGTTGGGTTGGCGAAGGCCGGGCAGTTGTCGGCCTGGTCAACGAATCCATCCCCGTCGGTATCGATGTCCGCACATCCGTCCGGTTCAATGTCGTTTTCGGGTGTGGACACCCAACCAACCGGGCCGGTTGGGCACAAATCGTTGGTGTCAAAGACACCGTCTTCATCATCATCAAGGTCTTCATTGAGGTCTCTGCAGCCGTCGCCGTCGTGGTCCGTGTTGGCGTTGGCCAACCACCCGACCTCGCCCGTGGGGCAATCGTCCGTAAGGTCACTGACCCCGTCATCATCATCGTCGTCGTCGCACAAATCACCGAACGCATCTCCGTCGTAGTTCGCCTGGTCAGGGTTTGCCAGTTTGGGGCAGTTGTCCATGCCGTCCAGCACCCCGTCCAAATCCAGGTCGGTTTCGTACATCCACACGCCCAAATCACGGTCGTTGGTTTGGTCAAAGGCATGCGGCCCGTAGACGCCATCGTTGTTGGCGATGAAGGCAACCACCGGGGAGCCCATCGATGTCAGGACAAGGTCGGTCGAGACGTCGTTGCCGCTTCCACCCGCATTTACCGCCCAGTCCCAAGGGCCGTTGGCTTGCCGTTGAGCGAGGAACACATCGAGGTGGTTCCCGTCGTTGATGCCGTCCAGGTCGGCGAGGATAAATTCGCCCAGGGTCAACGAACCGCTGGTTTCGCCCAGCACGATGGCGTCGCCTTGGGCGGTCATGGCCACGTGTTTGGCGCGGTCAACGCCGCCGCCGCCAAAGCCCGATGCATCCATCCAGGTTCCGCTTGACGAGAGTTGGGCGAGGTAGAAATCGATCCACACGGCGTTGGGCAAATCGATGTCACCAAAGCTCATGTCGTTCAGATAATCGCCGACCAGTGTCAGCCCGCCACCGGGCATGCTGGCGCAATCGGTGACGGTGCTGTCGTCACCGCCGCCAGCGTGGGCGACCCACGACCATGAACCGGGCGTGTATTGAGCCACGGCCACGTTGATGCCACCGGTGCTGTTGAGCTCCTGTTCACCAAAGACCACCATGTCGAGGAAACTGGTGGCGAAATAGGTCATGCCCAAACCGTCCTTGCACAACTTCCCGGTGTCGTCAAGGGTGTTGGTGGAAAACACGGTTTGGATGCTGATGAAATCCCCTTGGCTGTTCATCACGTTCAATGCCACCGCTTCCTGGGTCACGCTGGCGGGTGAGCTTTGATTTTCAAACACCAGTTCTCCTCGGTGGAGAAGGGCAAGGTGAATGTCGTCGTTTTGAGTGACCATCAGGTCAACCACACCGACTTGATACTCGTTGGAGAAGGCCTTCGCCCACATCCAATCGCCTTCTTGGGTCATGGCGGCCACAAACGCTGCGTTTTCGTCATCGGCGGAGGATTTGCTGATGGGGTCGAGGTCTCCAAGCGTCATGTTGCACTCATCGCCTAAGGTCATGTCGCAGAAGGTGCCGGCCACCACGACGGTGCCGTCACTGAGCATCGCAAGATTGGCAATGTTGTCAAGTCCGGTGCTGCTTCCGTTGGTGGTGTTGGTCCAGTTGCCGCTGCTGTCGATCCACCCGATGAAGAAATCAACACCGAAGTTCGAGTCTTGGCTTGAGTAACCGACAACGTCGCCAAAGAAATCGATGTTCTGCTCGAACGAACCCGCCACGATGACACCGCCATCGGCCAGCGGCACCATCGCGTTGACCTGTTCGGCCGAGTATCCGCCAGCGGAGGCCAGCCATCCGGTGGTGTTCGCGGAGGTTGTGGGTTGGGCAGAGGTACCGGAGAGCACCGCTGTGTCCTCTTCTGCCAGAGGGATCAACGCCATCAAGAGCATGGTCGAGAGAACAACGGCCTGAACAAGGCTGAAGCGCATGGTCTTCGATGGTCGTTTTGCATAAGAACCCCTCGTGTGGGCGTGCGATACGAGCGTCAGGGGAGCCTTCATTGAGTGTCGTCAACGAACGGAGGGTATGAGCGGTTCACGCAACGGCAAAAACTCCCGCCACCGCGGCCACCGCTCCGATTCGAAGAAGCGGTACGGTGGGCCGAAGCGAGAAGGTCAGGAAGCCAAGTTCGCAGCCACCATCAAGTCCATGGAAGCCAAAGCCGAACGCCGCTTCTCCACGTCGCCTCGCCCCATGGCCATCCCCGCCGACCACGACGAACCTCAAACATTTCACTTGGAGTGGGCGGTGACGCCCGTACCGCTCAAAACGGAGGAAAAGGTTGCGGGATGGGTGGTGAAACGGGGCGAATACGGCTGGCTCACCGATGAACGGGTGGACGAAATCTCAAAGCGTGTTGAAGGGGAAGCGATGACGCTTGACCAAGCCCTCTCCCTTCGCTCAGCCCTCCTCCAACAAAAAACGGTTTACTCTCATCACAAATTGAAGCGACAGGCCAAAGCGCTTGCTCAGAAATACCGTAACGGTTCCTCGGTGATTGAACTCTCCAAGGAACACGATTTTTCGCCCATGAACCTCTTTCGAGCGGTGCTAGAAGCAAACGGTTGGTCAAAAAACCAAATCAAAGAACGCTTGCGCAACCCCAGCTCCATGAAGGAACGGGAACAGCGGGAGTTTGAAGCCGCCGAAGCCGTGGACCGCGTCGCCAGTGTTGACCAATCCGAGACCCAACAAAAGGCGGATTTGTTCGAAGACATTCTGGCGGATTGGTTTGAGGCACAGGGCATTCGTCTGCGCCGACAACCCGAGATGGTGAAGGAACAATCCGAAGCCCTTGGCCGACCGGTTCGCACGCCCGATTTGCTTTTCTTGGACCACGTCTACATCAACGGCCATCCCGTTGCTTGGATTGACGCAAAACACTTCTACGGCGCTGATGTTGAATTCCAGCGCAAGAAGATGAAGAAGCAGATGAATCGGTACATCGAAGAATGGGGGGCTGGAGCGATCATGTTCCGACACGGTTTCTGCGAGAACCTCTTCATGCCAGGGGTTCAGATGCTCGACTCGGGCCCCATCGATTTGGCCCGACTCAATTCGGATGCCTGACCGGGGCGATTTCGGTTTGCATGGCAGTGAATCCGGCTTGTTGGACGTGATGTTCGAGGCGTTCAAGCTCCTCGTTGGTCGGCGGGCGGTTGAGGTTGCGGGGCAACACGACCACGGAACTGCCCAGCATGCACAACCGAGCAGCGCAAACGGCCTGCAACCCGTGCTCAACGATGGCGGATAGCACGGTTTGGTGGACCGTGGCCCGTTGGTCTTCGCTGAGCATGCCCGATGCTTCGGCGAACGCTCGCGCTTCTTCCAAGAGGGCCGGCCATCGTTCTTCGTTCCAATCGCCCTGCCGCAAGGTGGTGAGGCTTTTCTCCCCGGCTTCCGTGATCGATGTTTGCCAGACGGGGTCGTCGATGTACAGCGACGTGTGGCGCTCGCCGGTTGAATCCCACACCAATAACACGGGGGTCGTGCAAGCAAAGGAAACGGCGTGGCCGGGCCACCCCGGTGCACCGGGTTCAAGACGAAGTTCCACTCCCCCCACCGACAGACCGAGCACATCCCCCAATCCAGCGCCGTGTTCCCGTTCAATTCGATGCGCTATTTTGTGATACTGGGCGGGTCTTCCCCTTCCCGTGAGGATGTGAACCGCTTCGCCCAAGGCCATCAATCCCGCTGCGGACATGCCAAAGCCCTGACTGGTCGGGCATTCGAGCGACACGCGCACCTCAAGTCGTTCATGGTCACGTAACAGCGTGGATTCTCGGCAGGCCTGCAGGAAATCAAGGTACAACCCCGTGTCTTCCAACGGCTCGCCTGAGGCATCGACGATGGCGATATCGGAAACGGCACGGGACGTCGTGGTGCGTTGAGGGTCGGGTTCAATCCCCGCCATGACGGGTGCGGGAGCCAGCGCCTTGTCCGTGTGAAGCGTGGCTTCCATCACCACGCCGTGGTGGACCGAGAATCCTGCACCTCGGCTTCCTTGATTTCGTGGAAGGCGTGACGATTTATCGATGGCAAAGAGCAGGGTGACGTGGCCGCCGCACCTCACCTCAACCGTCGGTTGCATCGTTTTACCCATCACGGGCAGGCTGATGAATTGTGCTCTCAAGGCTTCAAGCCAAGGCGGAAGCCACGTCTTCGTTCAGGTTGGTGAAGCGAGCACTCAACTCGTTCAGCGCCATGTTGAACGCCGTGACCGGGTCCAAACTTCCGTCCGTTTCGTAGGAGAACACGAAGGCACCGTCGACAGGTTCCATGGTGATGGCATTATCAAACTCGTCCTCGCGACCGGTTCCGGGTCCCACTTGATGCAGCGCTTTCTCGAGGTCCATGACGTGGTTGATGTTGGTGATTTTCTTGTCCTTTCCGAACAATTTTGCATCGATGGGGGTGCCATCGGTGGTCTTCAAACCGAGGTTGAACAAGATTTCGGCCTTCTTGGGTTTGTTCAAGACGGCGACGCACTGTGGTCGGAACCCGACAGCGGCCACCGGCGACCACTTGGCGTGGTCTCGGCCGCGACCGAGGACGGCAAAGGCGTAGAATTCCAAGAATTGGCCTTTGGCGAGCACGGTCAACGGGATGTCCTTGTGTTCGTCTCGAATGTCAAAGACGGGATCGGAAATCGTCGTGATGTCTCGGGCGTAAACGGTCTTGAAGTTCTCCTCAGCGTCCGAGGAAGGTCCACGGGCAGAAAGGGTGTAGAGCACCTGGCACATGGGGCAACCCTTGTCCTTCTCAACAACGTCTCGGCAGTTTTCGCAAGCGTCGGGGAACACCAAACCTTCGTCGAGGTTGGTTGGGATGGGAATCATGGCCAATCGATGAGCCAGCACTTCGTCGGGCAGCACGTTCACGGATTCGACCACCTCGCCCTTGTTGTCTTGGGTCACGCCTTGGGAAAAATCCACTCGGGTGATGGCCAACTTGGGGACATCGGCGATGAGGGCGCGACGAATGGCGTTGACCTGAGAGGCGTCGGTGTTGCTGATGAGAATACGGATTTCGTGACCTTGAGGCCAGCCTTCTACGATTTCGGTCTTCATGATCTTCACCTGGAATCAGACACGGCGACCACGGCGGCCACCCTTTTTCTTGGTTCCATCGTGGGCGATGGGGGTGACGTCGACGATCCGACTCACCGTCATACCGGCACGGGTCAGGGCCCGAATGGCAGCGGTGGCCTGAGGCGCACGGATGGAGCGGTTGCCACCAGGGGCGCGGAACTTCACGACAATTTCGGTGAATTCCTTGTCCTTGAGGGCGTCAGCCATGCGTTCCCCGGCTCGGGTGGCGGCGAATTGGCTGCCCTTGTCCTTGCCGGACTTGACGACTTCACCACCGTTACAGGTGGTGATGGTTTCGGCACCGGTGAGGTCGGTGGCGGTCATCAGGATGTTGTTCTTTGAACTGTAGATGTTGACAATGGCTTTGCGGGACATCACTCATCGCCTCCTTCAAGGGCGGCCGTGGAAGCTTCGCCAGCCTCACGGACCTCTTCTGCGAATTCAGGCGTGGCTTCGGGGTCGACCTCGTCGTCCTCGTACTCGGCCTTTTCACGAACGCCTTCAATCGCTTTGCGAATGGGGTGGTTCACGTCGTTGAGGGCGGAACTGGGGTGGTAGCGAAGTTCCGCTTCCTCGTCTTTGCTGACAGCGTAGGAGGGGATGGTGACCTTTTGGTCGCCGATGCAAATCTGGCCGTGGGTGACGAGTTGACGAGCTTGCTTCATCGTGCAAGCCAATCCCTTGTAGTAGACTTGGGCTTGCAAGCGGCGGTTGAGCACGTCCTCGGTGCTCAGGGAAAGAACGTCGCCGAGTTCAGCATCGGAAGCGATGAGGCCCTTGTGGTGAAGCGAGCGGAGCAAATCCTCCATCTCTCGCTTGCCGTGACCTTCGCTCGTGTCGACGTTACCGATCAAACGCATGGCTTGGCGTCGGTGTCGACGGAGTTGGGACTTGGCCTTCCAAATCTCCTTCATGTTCTTCAAGCCGTGATTATTCTTGATGGCATGCTCTTCTTCAATTCGGTCAGCCTTCCAAGGGTGAGAAGGCGTGTCGTATTTGGGTCGTGAAAATTTTGGTTCTCCCATGGTGCATCCCTCTCATCACTTCTTGCGGCTGACACCCAGGGTCAGGCCGCCACGGCCGTTGGAGCGGCCGCGTTGTCCTCGGACTTTGTTGCCCGAAGCGTGGCGAATGCCGCGGTAGGATTTCATCGTGCGCAGTCGCTCAATGTCATCCTTCAAGGTAAAGCGAACCTGCTGTCCCGTGATGTGCATGTCAAATCCGGATTCGAGGTCACGCTGGCGGTTGACCATCCATTCGGGGACGTTCTCGGCATAGGATTCAATGGCGACTCGGAGTTGCTCCTGTTGCTCGGCGTTGAGGAAACCGGCGAGGTTGTAGGGGTCAAAACCCGTGTTCTTGCAAATTTGAATGGCGGTGCGTGCACCGACGCCTTTGACGGAGGTCAGGGCCGTCGCCAAGGGCTTCAGTCCGTCCATGTCCGTATCGGCCATTCGCAAAATGTATGAAAAATCGTCACCAAGGTCCTCGTCCTTCGGTCGTGCCATCGTCTTCACCTATACGTTAACACACGCAGTGTCAAGCATCCCTCCGACCAACCTCCCATATATCAAGACCGCGATGATGACATTCGCGCCACTGAGCCGCGAAACGGGGCGTTTTGTCCCTTCATCGCTGCTCGCTGTGAGAAACGCACAACAACAACACCTTGGCCGTGGGGTGGCGTGCCAAAAAACCATCGCGCTCACCGTGGCGTCGTTGGAGTTGGCGATCGAGCGAACCCTGCACCTTGGGTTGCAGGTCGGGGTCGATGTCCAAACGCAGTTTCACGGACTTGAAATTGTGTTCCAACGACCGTGCCACCACCTCATCAACGGTGGTTTCGTCAAGGTCCATCGGCAACAGGTCAACCACTCGACCCGTCGCTTGGACCATCCACGCATCCTGTTCCGTCATACGAAGGGGATGGTCGTGATGGAGTTGAGGCCGGCGCCCTTCCACGACGCCCCAGCGAAACCGCTGCTCCTTGGACACGCTTCCCAACCAGGTCGACGCCAAACCGCTCTCGACCAGAGCGGCGTCGAGCAAGCTGACGTATTCGCCGCGCTTTGGCGGGTGGACGGTACTGCTGATGGCCTGGGCCGCCTCGGAGGTTCGAAGCACAAACGCGGGGTCGCTCAGCGAAGGAGGGACGCGGACAAAGCGCCGCTGGATGCCGGGTTCAGCAACCTGCCCTGCCCACAATGCCAATCGGTCAACTCGACCTCGGCCCCTTGAGGTCCACTCCCATGTTTTGGGGAGATTGGGCCAAACGGCCTCCACCAGCCCCTCCACTTCCGTGCGTTGGCTCAAGGTCAACCTTGGCGAGAGGTCGAGGATGAGGGCCGGCTCGCCCGCAAAGTACGGGGCCCATGCATTCAGCACACGGTGAAGCGGTGGTTGCATTTCATCAAGGGCGTGGGTTCGACTGTTGCGAGGGCGGGCGGGGTCCAAGTGCAACAGACTCACGCTCTCCTTGTCTTCCAACGAGGCCATCACCTGCTGAGCAGCGGTGCCGTCCCCGGCTAAAATCCGACTTTTGCTGAACCACGCCGACTCGTTTGCTCGTTGATGCATGGCCACCGTCTGGAGGTTGGCTGCACTCGCTTGGGCGCGTGCGCTCTCCAACTCCACGCCAAGCACGGGGCGCTCGAGCGTTGAGGCATAGGCCGCTAATTGAATGCCGCTGCCGCAGGCACAATCCAACACCCATCCTTCATCCAGCCGATGCTGGGCCAGCAGGTTGGCCCGCAAACTGGCGACCTGCCAAGGGGTCGCGAGCGGTTTTCCCTCCTTGGCGTGAGCGAAGATGAGTCCTTCAGGGGCGGTGGGGTCTTGGGCCTGTTCAACCAATCCTTCTCGGCTGACCTGGGCCGGATTGAACACCGTGTGCATGGAACGTCCCTCACAAGGCCACGATGTCCGAACGCGTCAGCAACGATTCGAAGTGGATGCCCGCTTCTGCAAACGCTTCCGTCGCCCCCTCCTCGCGGTCGAGAATGCTGATCACGCCCACGACACGGCATGCCGTCTCAGCGTGAATGCGCTCCACGGCCACGATGGACGACCCGCCCGTGGTGGTGACGTCCTCGAGAATGACCACGTCGCCGCCGCCTGCAAGCGATGACCCTTCGATGCCGGGGGGGTTGTTGGTTTTGCGACCCCCTCGTCCCTTGGCTTCTTTCCGAACCATGAAGCCTCGCAACGCCTCAGGCGCGGTTGCAATGACCAGGGCCGTTAAGGGCACGGCCCCGAGTTCAAGACCACCGACAAACGCCGCCCCGAGGTCCCTGACGCGAAGATTGAGCAGGTCGCCCATGATGCGGGCGGCTTCCGGGTGCATCATCACCGGCTTGGTGTCAAAGAACCAACGCGAGTGACGCCCGCTGGCCAACGTGAAGGCTTCGTCGTGCCCGCCGTCAAGAAACGCCAGGTCGTGGACAAGTTCAGCGAGTCGGTGCCAATCTGCATGGGTACGAACGCTTGCATCAACCGCCATGCCCTGTTCTCGTGGGCCCATGACATGAACTTTCCTTCAACGGCGCTCGCGCGTGCCCAAGCAAATCCACCGCGGTGATGATAAAGGGTCGGTGCCATCATTTCTCCGACTGACCATGGCCTCGAAGACCCCCAGCGCCGAAATGGGTGAACTCAACCCTCTCATCGGTCTGGACTTGCCCCGCTTGGAAGCGGAGATGGAGCGATATCATCGGTGGTTAGACGAGCGCGCCGACGATGCATACCGTCTGGCCGAAGTCGCTCGGCAACGCGGTTTGGACCACAAGCCCATGGTCGAGATTCCCCGTGCTTCAGATCTGGCAGGGCGGACGGAGAAATTGCTCATCGAACACTTGGACGGTTACGAAGTGGCCGACGATATCCGTGAATTGCTCAAGGAGCACGACCGCGAAACCACCTCCATCATCATCGCTCAATCGGTGGCTCGCGGATTCCGCGAGAAAGGATACGACTTGGAGAAATCCATCGATGTGGGCCTTCGCGTCGGTCTTGCGGTGTTGACCGAAGCGGTGTTGGTGGCGCCGCTTGAAGGCATCAGTGAAGTTCGATTGTTGAACAACATCGACGGCTCCCAATTCGTCTCGGTCCATTTTGCGGGGCCGATTCGAGCAGCCGGCGGTACCGCCCAAGCCCTTGCCGTCCTGATCGCTGACATGATTCGTCGTGAACTCAACGTGGGCCACTATCAGCCCACCGACCCTGAGGTGGAACGGGTCAAGGAAGAATTCGGCTTGTACCGGGGCAACCTGCAATACCGCCCTTCTCCTCCCGAAATCGACGAAATTGTCCGGGCCTGCCCGGTCATGATCAACGGAGAATCCACCGAACGCATTGAATGTGCAGGGTACGGCAACGTTCGCAACATCGACGAAGCGCGAATTCGGGGTGGCGTTTTATTGGTCATCGGCGAAGGGATGTGCCTGAAAGCTCCGAAAATTCAGAAACACACGGAACGCTTGAGCGTTCCTGGATGGGAGTTCATCGCTAAATTCGCCAGTCGCGGCAAAGAGAAAGGGGGCGATTCCGCCGCTCGGTTCAAGAGTCAACAAATTCAGCCGATCACGAAATTCATGAACGACATCATCGCTGGTCGACCGGTTTTTGGTGGCCCACTTCAACCCGGCGGTTTTCGCCTTCGCTACGGGCGCGCTCGCCCATCGGGTCTCGCCGCTGCGTCAACCAACACGACCTCCATGCTGGCGCTGGACGATTTCATCACCATTGGCACGCAGATGAAGATTGAACGGCCCGGCAAAGCCTGCGCCATCACCCCCTGTGACGAGGCCGAAGGTCCGTGGGTGGTCTTGGACGACGGGCAGTTCCTCCGGGTCGATGACCCAGCGGCCTTCGTTGGTGTTCGACCTCGCGTCAAACAGATCTGGGACAACGGGGAATTGGTCATTGGCTACGGCGAGTTCCTCGAGAACAACAAGGCGCTAGTGCCAGCCGGATACACCATGGATTGGTGGGCCAGCGACCTCCTTGATGCCCTTGTTTCACCCAGCGACGTTGAGGCATTTCTCACCCTCATGAACGCCGATGCGGCGACCTGGCCGGCAGGCGTTCCCGGCTTGCAGCCCTCCGAGGTTGAAGATGAAACGGCCCAGTTTTGGGTCCGGTGTCGCTGGCACGAGCATCTTCGCTCTCAAACCCTTTCTTGGCAACAGGCGGAAGGCATCTCCCGCCGTTTTGCGACCTCGCTCCCGCCGCCTCACAATCCTTGGCTCAAAGACCTCCCCATCGAATGGCTCCCCAGCGTTCTTGAGATCCTCCAAGACGGTCACATCGAGTCCTCCGGCTCGTGGGAAAACGGTGCTGTACAGCCGGTCGAAGGTGCTCGACCAAGCCCCAGCCAACGGCAACTTCGTCTGAAGGGGGCTGCACGCGACTGGTCGGCCCGTCGAATGGACGACCTCGAACCCGAAGTCCTTCCAGAATTGGGCGAGGGAGACTTGCCCGGAACGGACCATCTGCCCGAGGAGCCGGTGCTTCAGGACACCGTGCCCGAAGGGTGGGCGCTTCATCAGCACGGCATGGCCAAAGCCGCCATGATGTTGCTTGGGTTGCCCCACGTTCATGACGGCGATGACGTGGTGGTGGTGGCCGGTTGGGAGTCGCTGTTGGAAGCCCTCGGGTTCAGTTTTGACGGCGCCAAGGTGATTCCGGTTCGCCACGCTGCCAAACTGACCCAAGAACGCCTTGCTTCTCTCCGTCAAGCGAAACAGGTCCTCGATGAGGAGCGGCAACGCCAGCGAGCGTTGGGGCAGGAACGGGCCACCATTCGAATTGCAGCGGAAACCGGGGCGCGTCAGCGGGGCTTGGGCATCGCTGAAACCGACAAGGTTGGGCGAGATGCCGCGGCTTCCGTGGTGGACGAGGGCCCTCGTGACCCCGATGCGTACCTCGCCGCCCAACGTCTTGAGGACGAACATGCGGTTCACGGCATCATGCACCTGGTTCGCAAGCTGTCCGACCTTCGTTGGGAGCACAGTGCCCCGGTACGGGTCGGTTGTCGGATGGGGCGCCCCGAAAAGGCCGCGCCGCGCATCATGAACCCCATGACCCATTCCTTGTTCCCCATCGAATTGAACGGTGGCAACCAACGGCTGCTTCATCACGCGGTCGACAAACGCACCATACGGGTCCAACTCGGACAACGCACCTGCTCCGTTTGCGGTCAATCATCACCCCTTTTGCGATGCCATCACCGTGCCAAAGATGCGTACGGCGAAGGCAAAGCCGGCGAAGTTTGCGGTGGGCGAACCGAGGCCAACGCTTCCAACTCGACGGCCCGACGTCGGGGGGAGATTCAAACCGTGCACATGAACGACATGGTGGAAGACGCCCGCATTCGACTCGGTATCGACCGATTACCCGCCCAAGTCAAGTGCATGAAGAAACTCAACAGCCGAGATCAAACGCCCGAAGCCATCGAAAAAGGCATACTCCGGGCACGTTTCGACCTTCCCGTGTTTCGTGACGGCACCGTTCGCTACGACATGAGCGATGTTCCCACGACCCATTTCCGTCCTCGAGAAATCGGTGTCCCGTGGAAAACCCTCCACGGTTTGGGCTATACTCACGACCACACGGGCGAGCCGCTGACGCACGACGAACAGGTGCTGGAGCTTTACCCCCAAGATTTCATCGTGGCCAAGGGTGCGAGCGATTTCCTGGTTAGAACGGCCAAATACATCGACGAATTGTTGGTCCGGTTTTACGGCATGGAACCGTACTACAACGCTGAATCGGCCAACGACTTGGTCGGCCACCTCATCTGTGCCCTTGCACCTCACACCAGCGGCGGGGTGCTGTCCCGCATCATCGGGTGGGCGGATTGCTCGGGAGGCTATGCTCACCCGTTGTTCCACGCCGCTAAACGGCGCAATTGCGACGGTGATGAGGATGCGATCATGCTGCTGATGGACGGCTTGCTGAATTTCAGCCGTGACATTTTACCGGCCAATCGCGGCGGCCAGATGGATGCTCCGCTCGTGCTGACCACGAGGTTGAATCCCACTGAAGTTGACAAAGAGGCATTGAACGTCGACGCAGGCTGGTTTTACGCCCGTGACTTCTACGAGGCCACGCTCTCCCAGCCTCATCCAAAGGACATCCAACACCGCATGGATTTCGTCGA
>JALRLR010000209.1 GCA_023254355.1 Candidatus Poseidonia sp. | reverse complement strand
CCCCTATCACGGTTGGAAATGGAACAACGATGGCACGTTGAAGCAGGTGGCGGACCCGCAGTTCTTCAGGCAGTTTGATAATGGCATCCCCGAGGAAGATTTAGGCTTGGTGCCGGTTCAGGTTGACATCTGGGAGGGCTGGCTCTGGTTCAATATGGACCCGGAATGTTGCTCGCTAAAAGAGTTTCTAGGCCCCATTGGCCAGCACCTTGAGACTTATCATTTTGCGGACTGTACCGTTCTCGACTTTCAAACCTTTGAATGGCATGCGAACTGGAAGCACGCATGGGACGCTTTTAACGAGAGCTATCACTTTGCTGAGTTGCATCCCAATATGATTCAAATTGGCGAGGGTCATGATATTCCTATTGAACTGTACGGCATTCACTCCCGGATGCTTAATTTCAATCGAACAGTGAGTGAGGTTTTAGAGGAGCGCTCTGAATGGACGGAGTTGCGACGTCGATTCATGTTGAGCGAGGCGGCCCTCGGCCCTTCGCCTGACCCGGATGCCGCTCAGAAAAGTGCGATAGAGATCGATGGTAAACCGATTGATGCGAAAGATATGCATAGGTATGAGATCGAGTATCGAAGATCGATAGAGGATGAAACGCACCTGCCGTTCAAAGAAATGAATGATGAGCAGTTAGTGCACCAGTATCACTACAGTTTCTTTCCGGGAGTCACTTTTACGCAGAGCGCCGATGGCGGGGCAATCTTCCGATATCGACCGCACCCGACTGATCCTAACC
>JALRLR010000208.1 GCA_023254355.1 Candidatus Poseidonia sp. | reverse complement strand
CACTCGCTGCGCGCCCAGATCATATCCCTCAGCCTGTTCGTGAACCGCCACTCCTCGGCGGTGATGCGGGGGGAGGAGAGCTTCGAAGACCTGATCGACCTGAACCGCATGATGATGCAGGGGCTCTCCGGCCAGCAGCAGGCGGCCTGACCAGCCGTTTTTTCACGAAATCGGGAAGGGTCTTTGCATAATGCCCTGGGCCACCCTACCTTTCGCCTCCCTGTTCAACAGCTGAAAGGAGGTGATCCAGTGTCTCATTGTCACCAATCGCGTACGGCGGCTTCGACCCTGGTCCTCATGGAGGTCCGGGCCTGATCCTTTCAGGCTGAGTTGCTGTCGGGCCGTTCGCGGTCAGACAATGAAGGGCCGTCGCGGCGACGCGGCGGCCCTTTTTGTTGGTCAGAACAGGCCGGACGCCCAGCCCCAGATGTGCTGGGCCACCTCCACGACGGTGGTCCAGACGAACAAGAGGTAGAGGACGCACAGCCCCGTCCCCGCGGCGCCCATCAGGATGGCCACGCCGTCCCGCTGCATCATGCCCAGGGCGAACAGGACCAGCGTCAGGCCGGGCAGCATGTCCCCGAACGGGACGGGCAGGGCCATCATCAGGGCCAACAGCACGCAGACCAGCCCCGTCACCGTGTCGGCCACCTCGCCGGTGAGATAGTGCAGGCGCGGACGGGTCAGGGCCTCCACCCGGCGGATCAGGCCCATGATGCGGCACACGCCGGCGCGATAGGCGGCGCGACTGAC
>JALRLR010000207.1 GCA_023254355.1 Candidatus Poseidonia sp. | reverse complement strand
ACCACATCACCAACGGCGGAGGTGGCCTCGGTGGAGCATTCCCTGATTTGGTACCGACGGCTTTGAGTTATTCAGACGGGAACATCCAAGGTCAAATTGCAAACAACGGAAATGTACCGTCCTCAAGCACCTCGTTCTCGTTGTATGCAGATGATTCTCTCATTTCGACACTTGCACTTCCAGTCTTGGAATCCAACGGTGGCGTTCATTGGTTCAGCATGTCCTCCAATCTCAACGATGATACGGTTCTTCGGTTGGTGGTTGATGAAGAAAATTCGGTCCTCGAACTCACAGAAGGGCCTGCAAACGAACTTTTCATGCTTGCCAGCGAGGGATTTGTCCTCCAACTCGACCTTGACAACGACGGTCTTGACGATGACATTGAACAGGAAGGCTGGGAGGTCAATTTCATTGCCCATCGTTCACAATACGAGCAAGCTCTTGGCTCGCTTGAAAACGGCAATTTCGACATGTCTTCCTACACCACGACGTATTGGGTGACCTCCTCAACCAGTCAAATTGACTCCGACCAAGATGGCTGGAGTGATTACCAAGAGTACATGGAAGCCACTGACCCCCGTCGAAAAGACACCGATGGCGACGGCATGATGGACAGTGTTGACCCCGACCCTCTCATCGTTGAACTCCAGGCTCCAGACGTGACGCTATGGAGCTTGGAAGAAAGTAACTTGGGCGACAGCACCTCGGGGCGAGCACTTGGTCAATGGTTGACGCTGGTGTTTTCCGTTGAGGATGAAAATCTGGAAACGG
>JALRLR010000206.1 GCA_023254355.1 Candidatus Poseidonia sp. | reverse complement strand
AAGTCAAATTCTTGTAAGTAATAGTCATTGTTAATTTTGACATAGTTAGGCAAGAATGTTGTTGTTTGCCATTTGTTATTTAGTTTAAGTAAGCTTTGAGTTTTGTTGCAAAGTTTAGTTAAGATTTCAAGATTTATTATTTGTTTATTTTTAGATAAAGTTGAAATTATGTATTGTTGTTTTGATTTATTATATTTAATTGTTTGCATAATATTAATTTTAAAGTTCATATATATTATCAAAATGAAGTCGTATTAACCACGTATAGCATCCGGGATCCGGAGCTGGAATCACGCAACACGCAACACGCAACGAACACACGACCCCGAGTAGCCAGGTCTCCGCGCAGTTAGCCGGCAAAAGCTGAAACTTCCGGAGGGAAACAGGGTAAACAGGGCCCCGTGGGGGTAAAAAAAGTCGTTCTGGTATGAGGCGGTGTCACGTAAAATGTGTATATAATACAAAACCTCTATACATCTAGTGCGACAATAGGTTGTATAATAATATTAGTAAGGTTCAATCGTCACATTAAAAAATTTTTTAACGGCGTAATTAATATATTATGAAACAAAAACTTAGTAAAAAGGCGTTGCTTGCAAAACGTAAGCGAGATCTTGAATATGCCCTAACACCCAGGAGACGTAAGATGAAAGCGGAGAACCAGAGAAAAAGGAGAGCCGCTATCAAAGCTGGGAAGAATATTAAGGGTAAGGATTATGACCATAATACTAGGCGTTTCATATCTGTTAAAAAGAACAGATCAAAAACGAAGACTACAAACAAT
>JALRLR010000205.1:309-798 GCA_023254355.1 Candidatus Poseidonia sp. | reverse complement strand
GGTTTCGAGCATTAGATGGGACAGCACCAGTTTTCGTGGGCAATGGGTCCGATGTTTTTTATGTCCGAAATGTCCGCATAACCCAAATCGGCAGCGTCCTCGACGCACGCGCAGAGAATTATAACCAGTCCGCTGGTAAACTTCTTGATGTTAGTGGCAATGATTTTGTTGGCACCCAAAGTGGAGGTGTAACACTGCTCACACCACGCTCGCACTTGAGTGCTGGAACGCTTGACTTGACCAACCTCTGCAACGGGACTATCCGCTGGCGAGGTTTACAACGATTCTGGAATTCTTAAAATTGTTTAACGCATATGTCCTATTCAAATTCTTTTCCCCAACAGCGGCCCACACTCAACCTCGACTTTGCGAATTCGGGCAAGCTCGATAGTCGCATTTCTTTTTCTCGGGCAGACACGCCACCCACATATGCTGCGCCATCAGCCGTGCATTATTGGAGCAATGAGAAGCATCTGAGTTCTGAGAACC
>JALRLR010000205.1:0-299 GCA_023254355.1 Candidatus Poseidonia sp. | reverse complement strand
GAAATTCTGGCACTTCGTCAAAATACGTGTCGAGCAACTCAATCTCAGCAGCTCCGTATCCAGTTATTTCGGTTTATGTCAAAGCTGGAACTCACAACTACGTTCAGATTCACAACGACCAGTCTAGCACGCATTACGCAAATTTTGATGTGACTAGCGGAGCTGGCGTGGTGGGCAGCGTGGGCAGCAACACAACCTCCACGATTCAGGCAGTTGGCTCGACTGGTTGGTATCGGTGCATCTGTCGCATCAATACAGCTAGTATGACCTCTGGGATAAAAGTGCGTTTGGTTGACTCC
>JALRLR010000204.1 GCA_023254355.1 Candidatus Poseidonia sp. | reverse complement strand
CACTCGCCTCAAGGGTCTTTGTCAAAAGAGCTCTAACTGATGCCGAGTCGTGGCTTTCATCACTGATGAGGACCAGCACCGGCACCTTTTCACTGAGCTTGAGATAGTCCCTAAGCGTCTGCTCATCTCCGGATACCAACCACGCAGAGACGGTGTTACCGCCGTCTTCCTCGGATAATTTGGAAAGATCGAAGGCGTTGCCAAATTCAGTCATTATGACCCCAAGGCTACCGCGGTCAGCAGCTGCTGAGTCGCGCCAAGCAGCCTAACTTGTGCGTCTGAGCCGGTCGCTGGAACATGGAATAGCAGCATTGCTCCGTACCGAGTCTCAATACCAGTTGCGGAGCCGCTTGTGCCAAGAAGAATCGCCTCATCTCCGGCAATGGCAACCGCATCCCCCGGTTCCTTCGGGATGATTGTGTAGGTATCAATCATGTACAGCCCAACCAGCGCCCCGCCATCCAGGGTTGAAAGCAGAACAATGGGATCTTCCGTAAGTTCGTGCGCAAAATCCAAGTTTGCATTGCTGAGGGTCTCAGCGAGGCCCTGCTGCACGGAAGCAACATCCTTGATGTAGTCATTATTTGGGTCCACTATGTCCACCCATAGAGAATCAACACCGTTATTCAGCAAGTCCCCAACCGCATCCCCCAACAAACTTGGAGAGACCATCAAGAAACGGTTATCGAGCTTGAGAGCATTCGCGCCAGTTAGTTCAGACGCAACGTCTGGGAACTGGGTTCCTGGCAATAGAGCCATGTACTGAAAGAGCTTGTATTGCTCCCTAGGCCCCTCTTGTCT
>JALRLR010000203.1 GCA_023254355.1 Candidatus Poseidonia sp. | reverse complement strand
AAAACCCGACCGGAGCCGTCGTAGAACTTGCCCATCCACTCGACGAAGTGGAGACGGGCAGCGTGGATGCTCGGTGAGAGCAATCCCAATGCAAGCGCAAAGGCTTGGATGAAGACGAAAAGGACGAAGCCGAGAACCATGGCGAGAACGCCTGAACCAGACCACATCAGGTCCCATCCCATCGAGATGGAGACTTCGGCGATTTTGACGCCGGCAACCCCGACGCCCATCACACGAAGGTAGGACAAGGTGTTCGCGAGGAGCCCGAAGGTCTCGATAGGGCCCATGATGAAGCCACCGGCCCATCCAAACTTCTCAAAGACGGCAAGGCCGATGATCAAGCAACCAACACCAAGCAACGTGGCCATGGCGTAGGGCGTGGGGTCAAACACACCTTGGTCGGTGGTGAGGAACCCGTAGATGTGGAGCGTGCCTGCAGCGAGGATGATCATCCAGCTTCCCTTTTCGAAGAAGGCTGCAACGAGGCCGTGGGCACGAGCCACGTTGATGAATCCGAGAATAAACCCAAACATCAGGTGCGCAACACCGAGGTACACCGAGAGAAGCACGTACTCGTTGAGTGAAGACGTGGCACGGTGGAAGGGAATGTGCGTGTAACTCATGTTGAGGGTGTCCGTGACAAAGGCAGGGAAGTGGATGTTGTCGTACGTCCAGGCATAGAACGCTGCCAGCGGTGAGGCGTCGCCCATTTGACCCGTGTTGTCCCAAACAAAGCCGAAGCCTTCTGCGAAGAGGAAGCCCCAAATCATGCACCAAACGCCCATCCACTTCAGAATGGTGATGCCGTTCTTGGCC
>JALRLR010000202.1 GCA_023254355.1 Candidatus Poseidonia sp. | reverse complement strand
ACCGGAGGTGGGTGACCCGTCTGCTGACGGGCGAGCGATCACGTTGTGGTGTTCAGTTGTGCGCGGCCACGAGGGCCGGGCAGCGGGTGAGCGGTTCGCTCAGCCCTGGCGCTGCTTGTGCCGCGGGTTCTCGCAGATCACCATGACGCGGCCGTGGCGACGGATCACCTGGCACTTGTCGCAGATCTTCTTGACGCTGGGCTTGACCTTCATGTGAGGCCCTTTCCGGTATCGGCTTACTTGTACCGGTAGACGATCCGACCCCGGGTGAGGTCGTACGGCGAGAGCTCCACCACCACGCGGTCCTCGGGGAGGATCCGGATGTAGTGCTGGCGCATCTTGCCGCTGATGTGGGCGAGAACCTTGTGCCCGTTGCTCAGCTCGACGCGGAACATGGCATTCGGCAGGGCCTCCACGACGGTGCCCTCGATCTCGATCACGCCTTCTTTCTTCGGCATGTCTCACTTTCGTCTCTGACGGGGGGTCCACGGGGGCGGAGCCCCCGTGTGTGTCGATCTACCTTGGTGCACCGCACGACGGGTGTCGCACGGGTGGCCCGCGAACCTCCCCCGCCAGGTCTGGGACCGAGCGCGGGTGGACCTCGTGCAGCCGTCGGGGCACCTCACCCGGCACGCGCCGGAGGCGCTCCGCGAGGAGCTCCTCCAGGTGCGTCCGGGCAGCCGCGAGGCGCCACGAGACAGACCCACGTTGGGCCGACGGGCGAGTCTAGCCCCTCGCCGCCGCCGAGACCCAATCGGCCAGCAGCCGCAGGGTCTCCTCGCGGGTGGGCGCGCTCCCCGGCTCCGTGCCCACGTGGGCG
>JALRLR010000201.1 GCA_023254355.1 Candidatus Poseidonia sp. | reverse complement strand
TGTAATATCTTTAAATCCTAAATTCCATAATGCTAAAGCATTCCTAGGAATACGTTTTTTAATTTTATCATCCCCTGTTCCAGCTGTTCTTTCTAATCCAATACCATGTCCTCCTTCACCAATCCCTAATGAAAGTCCATCTGAACCACCTAGATCATGACTATGACAGGTTGCGCAAGCAATGTTTCGATTTGCAGATAAAATTTTATCATGAAATAAAAGTCTTCCAATTTTGACTTTTTCTATATCAACTTCATGAAAATCTTCGCTCTTTAATGGTTTTGGTAAATCAATTGCGTAAGATTTATTTACTGAAATTAAAAATGGAATTATAAATATTATTATTTTTAAATGATTAAATATCTTTTTATACTGTTGTTTCTTCCATGCATAGTTTTTGCAGAAATAGAAAATGCTAGAGATTTGATGGAAGAAGGAAAATTTAAGGAAGCTATGGAAGAACTTATGCCAGCAGCTAGATCGGGTAATGCCGATGCTGAAGAGCTTATTGGAATTATGTACGCTATGGGTCTTGGTGTTGAAAGAGACGATGTTAGAGCTTTTGAATGGTATCTCAGATCTTCTATGAAAGGTCATCCTGGCGCTCAATCTGGTGTTGGATGGTATTACGAAATTGGTAGGGGGCTTCCTGCTCCCGATCTTGTCAGAGCTTATATGTGGTATGGTTTGTCTGCTATTGGTGGAGACCCTGATGCTGCAATTTCTCAGGAAGAAGTTATTAAAAAAATGACTCCTGAACAAATTGAAAAAGCTCATATTCTCATAAAAGATTATAAATCTTGGATATATCCTTTTAGATAATAGGG
>JALRLR010000200.1 GCA_023254355.1 Candidatus Poseidonia sp. | reverse complement strand
CTCTTGGGGTCCGCGGACTTTAACAATAACGGTTGCTTTGATGGAGAGGAAGACTCCGACGGCGATGGTGTGCTCGATGCTTACGATGATTGCAAAACCATTTTTGCCGACACGCCAAACGGTTGTAAAGAAGTCACCGGCTTCGCCAAATATCAGAACCTTGTCGTTGGAGGAGGAGTGTTTTTGTTGCTATGCGGCCTCATCGGACTTCTCGGATTGGGTTACATGAAAAAGAACAGCGTAAAAGATGCACTTGAAGGAGCATCAAAACTCGCCGAACTCGGTGTGACTCAAACTTACAACACCAGCATAACCGACAACTCGAAGAAGGTGACCCTCTCTCAAATGAACCAACAGACGGTCAACCGGAACAAGAGTTTCAGCAACGTTCTGAACGCTGAAAAGAACTCCAATGTGGTCTCACACGGCACCAATTTCAACGACACCGGTGACGAGAATTCAGAACTATAAGCGACGCCAAGGGAACCACGAACGGTGCTAAGATAGAGGATGGTTTGTTCATGAACGGTTCTCATCTCCTGGATGCTGCAACCGAGGCGTTCTTTTCAGGCGATTATCACCTTGCCAAGACCATGTACGAACTCATGCTTGACCGAGGAGAAAAGGCAAGTCAACAAAACGTGGTGGCCCATTGCAAACAACACCTTGGGATGATTGCACGTCTTCACGGGGAGGATGATGTCGCAGAACGCTACATCAATGAGGCGCTTGCCCTCTTGGAAGCGTTGGATGACAAAGTAGCCTTAGCTGGCGCCCTTGACACCCTGGTTCTCATGGAAGTTGATTACTTCAAGCGCCTTGCCTACCACGAACGAAGC
>JALRLR010000001.1 GCA_023254355.1 Candidatus Poseidonia sp. | reverse complement strand
GTGGCTCTAATAACAAAGCAGGACACGAACTATCCGTATAGTCAAGTCTTGGTACATTATCCGTAATACCTCCATAGATAGCAGTAGTAGTTGTTTCTATGTAGTCTCTTGCTACAAGTCCCTGCTCTAATTGGGCATCTTGGATGTAGATGTTTGAACCAACAACAGAATTTCCTGTATCCGATTGCGCAGGGTATACTCTTACCGAAGTGCGTGAAGCAGAAACTAAAGATACACGATACCACCCAGTGCCAACGCTATTTCCGGCATCAGCGTTGTCGGGGCACTGTTGGGGGCCAACGTGGCCTACGAGGGCGGGCAAACCGCCGTCTCCGGCCTGTTGGCGTTTGTGGCGTTGGTCTTGGCGATGATCAACGTCGTTGGTGGTTTTGCCGTTACCAATCGCATGTTGAACATGATCGCTGGCAAAAACAGGAGGGCTTGAGATGGAAGCATGGATTCCCCTCGGCTATTTGCTCTCCGCTGCCCTCTTCATCTTTGGATTAAAGAAATTGGGCCACCCACGTACGGCACCGCGTGGCAATCAGTACGGTGCCTTGGGCATGCTCGTGGCGGTCCTGACCACCGTCATCGATATGCAATTGTCCAGCGGCGGCATGGAATGGGAACTCATCGTTGGCGGGTTGGTCATCGGTTCCATCATCGGCATCATCATGGCCATCAAAGTCGAAATGACCGGCATGCCCGAACTCGTGGCGTTGTTCAACGGCTTCGGTGGGGCTGCGTCTGCTTTGGTGGCTCTGTCCGAGTCATGGAAATACATCGAAGACTCCTCGCTTGCCCTGCCCACCGGCTTGACGCTCCAAGTCGTCGTGGTCGCCGCTGGCTTGTCCGCCTTGGTCGGTTGGATGACCTTGACCGGGTCGATTCTGGCCATGTTCAAACTGAAGGGCGGCGTTGAAATTTTCGGAAAGTGGTTCAGCACGCCCACCTGGGGACCATCTTGGCTCAATCCCGTCAAGGTGCTCTTGACCGTGAGCGTCCTTGCTCTCATCGTGATGTCCATCAACGACCCAACCAACACGGACTACCTTTGGGCCATCATTGGCATCTCCTGCCTGTTGGGCATCGTCTTGGTTCTGCCCATCGGTGGAGCCGATATGCCGGTGGTCGTCTCCTTGTTGAATTCCCTTTCAGGCATTGCAGCCGCCTTCACGGGATTCATCATCAGCAATCCCGTGCTCATCGTTGCAGGGTCACTGGTGGGAGCTTCAGGACTGATCTTGACCTTTATCATGTGCAAGGCAATGAACCGAACCTTGCCCGATGTGTTGTTCAAGTCCTTTGGTGGCACCACCAAAGAAAAGGTGACTCGCACGAAGGTAGGCTCGGACCCCGACGAAGTGGCCATGATGGTCGACGGTGCACAGAAAGTCATCATCGTTCCCGGCTACGGAATGGCGGTCTCTCAGTGTCAGCATCAAGTCAAGGAATTTGGTGACCTTCTGGAAGAGAAATTCGAGACCGAAGTCAAGTATGCCATCCACCCGGTTGCTGGACGAATGCCCGGCCACATGAACGTCCTGCTGGCTGAAGCCAATGTTCCGTACGAGAAACTCATCGAAATGGATGAAATCAATCCGGAGTTCCCTGAATGTGACGTTGCGGTTGTTATCGGCGCGAACGACACTTGCAATCCTGCGGCTCGAACCGGAGAAGGACCGCTTGCTGGCATGCCCATCATCGATGTTGACCAAGCCCGCACGGTGGTGATCGTGAAGCGCTCCCTTTCCGTGGGCTATGCTGGAGTGGACAACGACCTCTTCTACATGGACAAGACCATGATGTTGTTTGGCGATGGAAAAGCCATGATGACGGGGCTCAACAACGCCATCAAGGAACTCTGATGCAGACGGGTGGCCGTGAAGCAACATTCAAAGAGCGAGGGCCGGTGGCAAAAACGAGGTGAGTTGATGCAGCGCAACACGCGGAATATCGGCTTGATGATTTTGCTGTCCATCATGCTCGTTGCACCGGTCTTGGGCAACCCCAACGGGCCTCCTTGGGACAACGGCGGTAACCTCGTGATCGATACGGGTTGCACATGTCACGGCGGGGGTGCGCCCTCAACGGAAGTGGTCGTTTCCATTTCGGGAGTTCCACGAGCCTACAACTTGAGTGAATCCTACACCATGACCATCAGCCTCCAACACGCTTCAAACGACGGTGGCGGATACCTCATTTGGGACAACGGAGCCGGTACCTTGACACCAGGGGAAGGCAGCAAATCCGTGGATGATGAGCCTGGAGCCCTTTCTCAATCCGAACCTGGCAACGATTGGGAAATCACGTGGACCGCACCATCGGAGGATGTTGGACCTGTGAACTTCAAATTGGTCGGAAACGCTGTCAACGGAAACGGTGCGTTTGACGAAGGCGACAAATGGAACATCCTGACCTTCACCATCAGCGAACCTGGAGCGACGGAAATCGCCACGTCAGAAGACATCGCCCTCAGAACCATCAGCGTGGGGGATTACGATTCCCTGTTTGTGGCTGAAGAAGACCCTGAAGCCGTTGAAGCCGAACGCCAAGAGGGGATTGCTCATGACTTCTTTACCAACGGGAACCTCTACTATTGGACCACGCTTTCATTGATCATCGTCGCAGCCGTGATTCAAGGCGAATTCTACGAACGACGCTTTGGTGGTGGACCCACCCACCTCGATAAGAGTCTGGCCATTCCACAAGGCTTGCGCCGTGGCGCTTTAGCCGCCGTTCTTGGGGTGGCCTTCGCTTCCTTTGTTGACAGCGGTCAACCATGGGGATACAGTTTGGTGCTCGGCATGCTGACGCTGTGGGCCGTTTTCGGTGTTTACCGCACCATCGTACAGGCACGGGCACCCAAGACCTACACCGACCTCGTTTGAGGGGCCATGCATGTCCATCCTGCTTTCAACAGACCGTGAAGCGCCCCCTCAGTCACACTTGGATGAACTCTCGCTGCGGGTGACCGTGGTGTTCGTTACAACAGCCGTTCTCACGATTTCCTGGTCGTTTTACGTCGACGATGGGCTACGATTCATGTTGTCCGTGCTCCAACCATGCGAACAAGCCTGCATGAACGTCTACGACCCGGCACAATGGAGTGCTGTTCGTTGGTTGTCGGCCTTGCTTCTTGGCATCATGTCGGCATTGCCACTGCTCCTTTACAACACCCACAAATTTGCCAAGCCGGGTTTACTTGTCGCAGAGTATCGCGTCCTCCAGCGATGGACTGTTCTTGCGGCCATGTTGATGGCGGCCATGGCCTACATCATCATCGCCCACGTCCTGCCAGAACTCTACACGTTTGGTCACCAACAGCATGCCGAGGCAGGACTTGCCGGCCAGTACAGCGCTGTCCACATGGTTATGCTGGGGTTGTATGCAATATGGGTCTCATGGTTGGTCCTCATCAGTTGGTTACTGATTTACCTCTCCGGTCGGTTTGGATTGTTGTCCTCGGTCTCTGCCGACTGGTTTCGTTGGCGGTTATATGGCCTGGGTTCCTTGCTGATGTTGGTCACCGTGCCAGACCATGCCCAATCGCTCACGCTCCCGCTTCTCGCAGCCTATGTGGTTTCCAACGAAGCCCTGGGCCGTCGCTGGTACAACACCGTTCCCAGCGTACATGGCGTGGCCATACCAAGGTTTGACGCAGAAGGTCGTCGTCGCACATACGGCTTGGTCGATTGCGCTTGCCTTGGTGCCCATCCTCACCGACCGAGCGTGCGTCCCGAAGGTTACAGCTTGATGCACGTTGAAGGACTGTGCCGTTCGGTCACCCAACAAGAAGAAATTCTTGAGCATGTGATGAGGACAGGTCTGACGGACGTGGTGGTGACGGGATGCTCAACCCGAGCGTGCCCGCGCATGTTTCGAGAAAACATCACTCGCACCAAAGCCCGCCTCTACGGTTTGGATTTGATGCGTCTTCAACACCATCATGTCAGCCCCATGGAATCCGATCTTCAACTGAATCTTGCTCTTTCATCGCTGATGAACGGAGTGGAGAACATGGGGGATGTTCCGCACTTGGTCGACGCCTTGGATGAGCAGGGCTGGCTACTGGACGATGTCCTTCACCTGCCAGAGGAACAAGGTTGGGGACCTTACACCCAACAACCGGTGCTGTTCACCAACGGCCTTGATGGTGAGTCCCTGAATTCGCCAATTGCAGGGCCCTGACCGACGAAGGTTCAAACCCATGCACCACGACATGGTGTCATGAAGCGGACCTTGGCCTTGGTCATGTCCTTCTGCTTCTTGGCATCAGCGGGCTGGGTTTGGTTCAATGAAGAACAAGTTGACCGATGGTTGGAACAACACCAAATCGTGGTCGATGAGGAGGATGACCCTCCCCTCATTGGCCTTCAGACAAATGAGCGCTGGCTGGTGGTCGTGGCCGACTTCCCCGACCATTCGGCAAGCGAAGCATGGGGGCCCGATGAAGCCGTGACCTTGCTTGAACAGGCCGCTGTTCCCTATCTGGAGCAAATGTCCATGGGTCAAGCAACCCTTCGTGTTGATGTCCATCCGAGTGTCATCCGAGCCTCTCAGTCCTTGTCGGCCTACGGGGACGATGGTATCAACAAAGACACCAACGCTGAGGGGAAATTCTTACCAGCCATGCTCGCTGAAGAGGTGGTTCATGCCATCAGCGATGACATCTCATGGGGCGATTACGATCTCAACGACGACGGAGTGGTCGATCGATTGTTGATTCTGCATACCACGAAAGGTCAAGAGGAAAGTCCTGGCATCACGCAACGGATTTGGAGCCACTTCACGCATTTTGAAAACACCATTGATGTCAACGATGATTTCACCGTTCCCCATTACACGATGGCAAGTTTGCAAACCGGTTCGAGTGGCGTGGGCACCATGTTGCACGAAATGTTGCACCAGATGGGTGCAGCGGACCTTTATCCAGTGCATGACGAGAGTTCGTTTCAATCTTGGAAAGGTCCCGGAGACTGGGACATCATGGCCAGCGGTAATTGGAACGGTGGAGGGCGGTGGCCAGCCCTTCCATCAGGGGCCACGTTGGATTTGATTGGTGCCCCAAACATCGAAACGGTTGAACTTGAATGGCCAGCCACGGCGACTTCTCCCTGTATCGGCCCGACGGTTGATTTGCAGGGCGTCTCCGAGGGAGGAGTGGTGCTCAAGATTGCCATTGGAACAGAAGAATCCATCTACATCGAACACCGTTCTGACCACGGATACGATCAACGCCTCCCAGGGCATGGCGTCTTGGTGACCTACCAAGACCGAAGTGTGGGGAACTTGGAGCAAAACGAATTGAACACCAACCCTGACCTCCCCTGGTTGATGGTCATTGAAGCGGATGAAGGGGGCGAACTCATCCGGGGAATCAATCAAGGTGAGGCCTCGGACCTGTTCACCAACAACACCATGTTTGGCCAGCAAGGGGTCAACATTCGAAACCATGACGGGATTTTGGTTCCATGGACGGCCACCGTTTCCATTGAGAACGGAAATGCAACGGTGGCGTTTACGGCTGAAGATTGCTCACCCCAGGTGACCCTAGAGTTGCCCAATCACGGGGCCACCATCCTTCCCAACCAGGGCATTGAAGTTCAACTTCAACCCACCAACACCGTTTGCAATGCTTCGCTGGAATCAAGCGACGGGCGTCGTGTCGTGCTCGATACGGAAACAATGCCCGCCCTCCTTCGTTTTGACCAAGAAGGCATGGGCAACACCTACCTCAACCTCCGCGGAACGATAGCATGTGGTGAAAGCGTCCTTGACCTGGATTACCGCGTTCACACCATGAACCGGATTCCAGAGGTCGAGCGGTTTGAAAGCACCGTTGACCCGTACAGCATCACCACGCTGTCGGTCCCAGTGGCGTCCATCGGGTCCGGCAACCAACTCCTCTCGGTGAAACTTGACGGACCGTTGAGTCGGGTGGCCACGGGGCCACAAAGCCTGAACCTCAACGATGGCATGATAACGTTAACCGTTGACCCCAACGGTTTACTGACCGAGAACATGCTGGTGTTTGGGACCATCATCATGTCAACGGAAGAAGGCCTCACCTGGGAGATAGAAGTCGAACTTCAAGCCGAATCCGCTCGGGGTTTTATGGAACAATCCGTGCTCGATGTCCATGAAATCATGGCGGTTCTCATCGGGTTGTTTGGTCTTTACACGGCGCTTCCAGTCGTTACCCGACCAACCTCAAAGGGCGTTGTGGAACAACCCGAACCGACAGCAGAAAGCGTTCAACTTGACCCGTGGGGCCGGCCGGTTGACGAGCACGAGTCAAGCCTTACGTTTGATGTTCAAAAATGAGAACGTCTCTTCAAACTGCATGGCACACAACCACCTTTTGTTGACGCCTTCAGCAAGACGGACCGAGAGACAGACCTCTTCCCAATTTCGAGGTGCTTCCACTCGAGGTTGCACCAACCATGGAGCATGTTCGGCCATCATGTCGGTTTCGTAAACACGCCAACGGCATCCATACTTGAACCCTGGACGAAGCAACAAACCTCGGTTCACCAACGCTGAATAGAGTGCGGCGTGGGGTGAATGTTGGTTTTCAAGGAGGTGGTCGTGTTCTTCCTGACGCAGAAAACGACCCGAGAAGTGGTTCAATCCTACCGCCGGAAGCGGCCATTCATCGGCGTTTTGAACAAAAAATCCGCCTTCAAGGGGGACCGCCTCCTTGCACATCCTCGTGACGAGCTTGCGCTGTTCCAAGGACAGGGACGACAGGGTGGTTTGGTCACCCAATGGGTTCTCAAAGCAAAGTTCGTACACCGTGGCGTCAAATTCATCGTCAATCACACAGAGTTCGGCTCGATGGCCAAAGGAAACCACCTCATTCACCCACCCGTGCAATTCATCCCAATCAAGCGATTCTTGGGCGTGATGAACACGAATCTGACTAAATCCATGGTGTTTGGTCCATGTTTCGTGACGCTCCCAGCGGACGGCCCAGGTGACCGATGGCAGCCTTGGGAAACGCGTCACCAAGTTCACGCTTGGAACGACCAATTCGCCACCGTTGCGAAGCACATCCATGGCAATGCAACGGAGAGCAAGTTCAGAGCGATGTTTGAGTTCACGCCCGAACCATGCCGTATCGTGTTCGGGCAACGGCACGTGCCGGTACCAGTGGCAAAACATCAGCTCCTCAGAGGTGAGGACGATCCCGCCGTCCTCGGATGGAACGCCCAAGGCGCTCTTTTCGTACAGGCGTTGAGCAAGAGGCGCGGGGAGAAACCACCCCCCGTCAAGTTTGTGCGGTTCAGGAAGCGGGTGTGCAGGAGGCGTGTTGGTCGTCATGGAAGTGCCGAGTGGACGCTGGGTTCGAGCACGCGGCGTGTATTTCCGTTCACGCCCTGCCATGATGTCGCGAAGGACGAGCCACATTTGAGTTCGCCGCACAACCGATTGGGCTATGTGCTACCATGAGGTCCAAAGCGTTGGGGCGGTGTTGTGGTTGAGGGATACCTTGGAAGCCTGACGACCGAGGAGAGAACCCTGTTGCACCTCCACAACCAACAACTGCCTTCTGGAGGCTGGGAAGCACCCGCCACCCTCACACAAGCAGGCATCTCGGCGGCCGTCCATGTTCAGCGAAAACACATCCCTCGCACCCTCAAGCGTATGGAAAAAAACGGCCACATTCAAGTCACTCAACGACACATCCCCGGTGGGAAGCAACGCAAACGCGTCTACACCCTCACCGAAATTGGGGCGACCTTGGCCAACGAACTCAAGGACAAAATTTTTGCGAAATCGGTGGTGAAGGGCGAAAAATCGGTTCCCCTTGGGGACCTCTGGACATCGCCTCAGCCCATTTTGGAATTGCTTTCTCACGTTGATGAGGGGATGAACTACCACGAAGGCCCCCTCGTCTCACCCGTCTCGAATCCTGAAGGCATGGCTTCCATCGATGCTCAGTACGGAGAGGAATTGGTGCGACGGATGTTTGCCCGTGCATGGGAAGACGGAAAGATCACCAAAGACGAACAATCTCTTCTGAACGAAGTGGTTGAATTTTTGGGAATGCACCCTGAGCGGGCACGGAGGTTGTCCAACGAGGCCAGAAAAGAACTCAAAATTCCTCCGCCGGAAGAGGTGTACTACGACATGATTGTACAGGCATTGGACGACGGTCAAATCATGCAGGACGAAATCGACCTGCTCGAAACCTTCCGTGTGGCCTTTGGCATTGACCAAGTGACCCACAACGCCTTGCTTGACCGTGCACGAGAGCAGCCCGTTCAATCCGAAAATTACTCTGCCTATGCAGCGACCGTCAAGACCGCCCTACAAGATAACGTCATCACCGCCGACGAGCACGCCATGCTCCGTACGCTTCGCCAAGAATTGGGCATCACGCAAGAAGAGCACGAACGAATCATGCGTGAACTGTCAGAACACACAAGGGGGTAACACCATGGGAATGACGGATGAAGAAGCACGACTCCACGACACCTTGTCCGAACTGAAATTCCACCTGCGTTCAAACGAATCAGCCAAGATTGTGCTTATCGGCGATGTAATGATGGATTGTTACATTCACGGCTACGCCAACAATCTCAATTCACGTGCCCCGGTTCCCGTTCTTCGAGAAACGGCCCGTGAAGAAGACGTGGGTGCGGCCGCTCACGTGGCTCGTGGCCTCCGTTCCATGGGCATGGAAAGTCATCTCTTCGGTGTGGTCGGGGACGACGCGGCTGGCCTCAGCATCATTGAATCGCTTGAAAATGAGGGCGTGACCACGCACGGCATTGCCATCATTGAAGACCGGACCACGACGGTCAAAACACGCATGCTCGCTTCCCGGGAAAGTCTGATTCGAGAAGAACAGTTGTTGTTGCGTTGGGACATTGAGGACGACGACCCCGTTCCTGAAGAAGCCTCCACGGCTCTCTACGAGCAAGCCGTCCATGATTTGGAAGGTGCAGCGGCCTTGATCGCTTCGGATTACGGCCAAGGGGTCATCACGGACCAAGGGGCTGAAGCGTTGTTTACCGCCGCCAAAGAGCGAAACATTCCTGTGATTGCGGACCCGAAACTCACTGGACTTCACCGTACCGAGGGGGTTGATTGGATTCTCTTTCAAAGCCAAGGCTTGGAGTTGATGCGAAGGCGATTAGCCGCATCCACCGGAGCAGAGGCGGCTGAAAAACTTCTCAAGCAATATCGATGGAAACATCTTGTTGTGCTTTCCGGTGAGGCTGGCGTGACCATTTATTCCGCCGATGAAGAAACCGTTCACGCTCCCTGCGGCTTGTTGGATCTGCGTCAAATGATTGGTCTGATCGATGCTGCGGCCGTTGCCATTGCCTTCGCCCTTTCCAGAAATCTCGATGTCAGGTCCACGGCGCTCTTAGCCAACGCAGCTTGCGAATGCATCTTGGCCGCCGAGCAGACCGATGCGTTCGTCCTCAATCGGGATGCAATGATTCATCGAGTCGGTGAACACGTGTGGAACCTCCAAGTCTCAAAACGTTGAGGTGGCTTGGTGAGTTCCTGGTTGTTTCCCACGACGGCCGACGCTGGCATGGCCGTCGTGGCCCCATCACCGGCAACCCTGCTCCAAGACGCTGCTCATGGCGTGCAAACCTATCTGATGTCATCCCAGGCGGCCAAGGAGGTCAATTCACATCTGCGCCACAGCGGTGAATGGCGAGTGCGTTCCCCACACAACCCCCAAGACCTCGGTTTTCTGTTTCTCGCTTGGCTTGACGAAATCTTGTACCGGGCCGAGGTCCATCAGCAATGGTTGGTGGAGTCCCAATTGCGAATCGTATCCATTGAGCAAGGTATGGAACTCATCGCCCAGGTGGCATGGGTGGATGCCACCCTGATTGAGCGTGAAATTGAAATCAAAGCCATCACGACCCACGACTTCGAACTCAAATTCATCGAGCCGGATGAAAGCGTTCTCAGCCCGTATGACGGTGTTCCTGAATTTGTTGGCCCCTGTTGGTACGCTCAAGTCGTGTTTGACATTTAGGTGGGAGGGCCGAGGGTGGACGTGCGCTTCGCGCAGCCAAATCCGCAAGCTTCCTCCATCCCGGATCCCCACAGCACCCATGGCCCCAGGTAGGGCTGCTCCGTTCCCGGCCTGACCTAGTCCCCCGGTTATCCAATTCCCGTTTCCTTCCGGAGACGGTTCATGACACCCGAGTCATGTGGGGGCGAGACATCAACGTCCGCCTACGGGAACCACGAGACCGCTTTCGCCGCCCCAAGGCGTTCAGTCCACCATAACGACGCTTTGTGGTACAGGGTACGCCGAGCTCCCCACCTATCCCGTTCAACGGTCCACTTCAGCCTATATGAAGGCAACGAAGCCAAACCTCAGCCGTTGTTCTCCCCTTCCTCGTATTTTGAGGGGCACGAGGTCTTGATCACGTTCGCATCAAGCCGGTAGTTTTCGCCGTCAAATCGAAGCACACCTTCAGCATACACGGTCCGATTGTCATCCAATCCGTTCGATACCGACGCATCGTTGAAACTCACCAGCAGCGTCGAGGTGGCCCCTTCAAGAATGAAGGTCATGGTGCCGTTATCGATGGTTCCATCCCGTACTTCACCACGCACGGCGATGTCCTGATCAACCAAATTATTTGGGGACTTCATCACCTCATCAACCGTCTGTGTTGGCGTCGGGGCTTGAAGCAGCACCGTCGCCAAGAGGCCGACCATGAGGACCGCCCCGATGACCAAGACACGGGTTCGACGGGCCCACATTGCCTACCCTCAATCGATGCACCTTTAACAATCCTCGGCGGGCACGTCATCCATTCCGACCGCCTGCTGAAGCGTCTCAAATCCAGCAGATCGGCGTCGTTTATCCAAGCCGTGGACGACCGATTTTACCAGTGCTGGGCCTTCAAAGACAAAGGCACTGTAGGCTTGGACCAAGCTGGCCCCTGCACGAATTTTTTCCCATGCATCATCCGCATTCGCGACGCCACCCACGCCAACAATGGGCCAATCTGGACCTGCCAGCGAGCGAACTTGGCGTATCAATTCAGTGGAGCGGTTCTTCAGGGGTTGGCCGCTCAACCCACCTTGTTCTTCGAAGAGGTGTTTTTCTTTGGAAGAACGGGGTTCTGGACGAGCGAGGGTGGTGTTGCTGACCACCATCCCTGCTGCGCCGTTGGCTTGTGCCGTTCGAACGATCAGTTCCAATTGTTCATCGGCGACGTCGGGAGCGATCTTGACCAATAACGGGATTTCATCTTTGGTGGTTGAGGCTGAAAGGCGTTGGTTGACTTCGTGGCATGCGTCGAGAATCCGTTGGAGACCCTCATCGTTTTGAAGGGTCCGCAAATGAGGGGTGTTTGGCGATGAGACGTTGATAACAAAAACGTCCGTGTGCTTCCAAAGACGTTCCATGGTGGTGGCGTAATCGGTGTGCGCATCTTCCAAGGAGGTCACCTTCGATTTTCCTAAATTCACCCAGAGCGGGGCCTTGGGCCGACCGTAGCGACGAACATGAGCCTCGAGGTGGCGTTGAATCGCTTCACTGCCTTGGTTGTTGAACCCCATGCGGTTGACCAGAGCTTTCGAGGCGTCGGCTCGAAACATCCGAGGTTTTGGGTTGCCTTCTTGGCCCAGCATGGTCACCCCGCCAATTTCAATGAAGGCGAGGCCGATGGCATCCCATCCTCGCAATGCTTCTGCGTTTTTGTCCATCCCAGCAGCAAGTCCGAACGGGTGTTTGTATTCATGCCCGAACAAGTTGACCGGAACCGTGCGACGGGGTGCGTAGAGCGAGCGTAGCATCAGACGTCCGGGAGCAGTCGCCGCCATCCATCGCAGCATCCGCAGACTTCGCTTGTGGGCCCGTTCGGAATCTTGCAGTGCGAGCGCGGGACGTGCAAACAACTTGTAGCCCACGCCCATGCAAGAGGGTCGGCAAAGCCATCCTTCAAGACTTGCCCCCTTTTCCCTTGCAACATGCGAATCACGGACCCGCGTTGGCCGGCCGTACGTGAGGCTGCTCGGCTGTTGTTACGGGAAGAACACATCATGGTCCAAGGACCCGATTGGATTGAACCTGAACTCCACTCCCTCGGGGTGTTGATGGGAGACCGTCTCCCGTCGAGGTTACACTTTCCGACCTGTTTACCCAACTTCGATGAACCGCTGACTCTCCTTCGTCCATCCACTTTGGAAGTGCTGGTCCAATGCAACGATAGCGAACCCCCCCTCGGCGTGGTTTGGATTCCACTTGAGGCAAAGGAGGCATGGGAGGCCATCAAAGCGACGGCGATTGATTTACTGGATGCCGGTTACCCCGGATGCGTGGGATGCGCAGGGAAAGAGGCGGAACAGCCTTGGGACGAGGAGGCCAACCGGAAGCGGCTTGTTCAATCGGATGTTTTTGGTCCATGAAATGAAACATTTCATGCACGCACACGAGGCGAACCGAAGTTGAAGGAGGGTTCAAGTATGGTCGTCGTTGCGGTTCAACAACATGTCCATCGTCATCATTGCTGAGAAACCCAGTGTTGCCGAGGACCTTGCAAACGTCCTCGGGGTAGGGAAAAAATTGGACACCCACTGGCATAGCGATGACATCATCATCACGTGGGCCGTGGGTCATTTGCTCGAACTCAAATTCATGGACGAGTACGATGAAGCCTTCAAAAACTGGCGAAAAACCATCGACCGCTTACCCTACATTCCACCCACCTTTGAATACAAACCCAAAGGCGGACGGAACAAAACCCAACTCAACGCCATCAAAAAGTTGCTGAAGGACAAAGCCGTCACGGAAATTGTCAACGCCTGCGATGCTGCTAGGGAAGGTGAACTGATCTTCAGAACCATCGTTGCACACGCCAAGGTGAACACACCCCTATCACGAATGTGGATGCAGTCAATGACCTTCGATGCCATGCTCTCGGCTTTCGAAAATCGAAAAAGTGGCGATGAATACAAGGCGTTGAGCGATGCGGCTTACGCTCGTTCTCATGCCGACTGGATCATCGGTATGAACGGTTCTCGCGTGGCCAACACCTTCCTGCCTCAAAATCGCCGCGATCGGTCGTCCAATTCCTTGGGCCGTGTTCAAACCGCCACTTTGGCCTTGGTCGTGGACCACGAATTGGAAGTTCTTTCCCATGTTCCCCTTCCCTATTGGCAACTCAACGCCACGTTCCAGTCAGGGGAGGCCAAGTGGACCGCCCGATGGGAACGAATGGACCACAAAGACGACGATGAACGTCCTGAACTGAAAGCACATCGGATTGTTGAATTGGCTGAAAAAGAAGCCATTGAGGCCGTGTTGAACAGTGCCTCACCGTTTTCAACTGAGGAAACGCATCGGACCAAGCGTGAGCAGCCGCCCTTGAATTTCGACCTTACCACGCTCCAGAAACGTGCCAACAGCCTGTGGTCGTGGTCGGCAAAGCGAACCTTGGGCGTGGCCCAAGACCTGTATGACAAGTTCAAACTGACGACCTATCCTCGTACCGATTCAAAACATCTTCCCGAAGACATGCATGAAACGGTTGCAAAGACCCTTGAGCAAATCAAGTCGCAAGGAGAGTACAGCGAACATGTCGCACGCTTGCAAAGCGATGGCCTGGCCAATGCAGGCAGAAACTTTGACAACAGCAAAGTCTCTGATCACTACGCCATTGTACCCACGGGACAACAACCACCGAACAATCTCAGCGGTGATCATGCAAAGTTGTACGATCTCATCGTTCGCAACTTCCTCGCCTCCTGGCACCCACCATCGGCGTGGACGGTCACCAAGCGAACCACCAGCAAAGAAGGCCAGCAATTCATCAAAGAAGTTGAGGCTCTTGACCAACCCGGATGGCGAGCGGTTGTTCCAAAGAAGGATAATGTACCGGAGGGATGGGGTCAGTTGCCCTCAAATCCAGCGGAATCGACCCTTGAAGAACACGAGTTCTCCGAGGAATTCTCCAAACCCAAGAACCGACTCAAAGAGGCGAGCCTGTTGCAATTGATGGAACACGCTGGCAAGCACATCGATGACGATGAGTTGGCTGAAGCCATGAAAGACAAGGGACTTGGCACCCCCGCCACGCGTGCCGACACCATCGAGAAGTTGATCGATAGGAATTACATTCGCCGTTCACGCAACGGGACCATCAGCGCGGCTCCACACGGCATTCGGATGATTGACATTTTGCGAAGGATCCCCGTCGAATGGATCACTTCACCTGAACTCACGGGCGACATGGAGGCGTCCCTGCTAGCGGTCCAAAGGGGCGAGGAAGCCATGGAATCCTACATGGCCAAAATCATTGACCAAACCACCACGCTGGTCACCAAAATTCGCGACCATGACCGGAGCCAGCTCTACGCCAACGAACCGCCCCTCGGGGCATGTCCGACCTGCTCCGCAAACGTCATCGAAACGACCCTTTCCTACCAGTGTGAATTGAATGAAGGACGCGATAAGGGGTGTCCTTTCGTGTTCTGGAAAGACACATCAGGACGCTGGTTTGACCGTACAACGGCCACTCGTCTGATTGAATCCAAGCAATTGGACGACCTGCACGGCTTTTTCTCTCAAGCCGGCGAGGGGTACGAGACTTCCGTTGTCCTTGAACAAGACGGGAAGGTCGTTGCTAAGGGAAGCACCGCAGCTGCAGCCAGTGAAAGCGACGCTGAGCTGTGTCCTTGTCCTGTCTGTGAACACGGCACCATCCGTATCACTTCGACAGCGTATGTTTGCGATTTTGACGATTGCACCTTCAGAGGCATGCAGAACATCATGTGCAAGCGTCCGGTAACACCGGAAGAAGCGAAGCCCATCTTCACCCAAGGGAAGTCGGTCCTCCTCGAGGATTTTACTTCAAAGCGCAATCGCCCCTTCAGTGCGTTTTTGGTGCTCGACAAAAACAAGGTGTCCTTTGATTTCCCTCCACGGGCCGCAAGTGCGGATGCAAAGCGTTTCCCGGTTGAACCGGGCGTGGTTGGAGTTTGTCCAACCCACAAGGCGAACATCATCGAAACGGAGACGCATTACACCGTCGAAGAAGGCGGCTCGGGTTGCAAGATCCACATTGAACGGTGCATTTCGAAACGGGACATCACCCGAGAAGAAGCAAAAACGCTGATTGAAACGAAAAATCTCGGACCGTTCGATGATTTCACCTCCAAAAAGACTGGAAATCCCTTCGCCGCTTCGTTATACCTTCGCAAAAACGAGTCCGTTGCCTACAAGTTCGCAAAGCGCTCTTGATGCACCTCCACCGAAGGAAGGTTGAAACACAACCCTCCTGACCCTCTGCCATGGAGCCCTACGACTACGACGTGGTCGTTGTTGGTGCGGGCCCTGTTGGCGGACGAGCGGCTTGGTTGCTCGCTGAACGAGGCCTACGGGTGCTGATGATTGAGGAACACGATGAAATTGGTCGTCCGTTCCAATGTGCCGGCCTCGTGACGCCCTCGGCCATGGACGCCGTGGCTGCTCATCACACGGTCCTTGAAGAAGTGGACGGCGCCTTGATTCACGGTCCAAGTGGAACCTTGGTACCCGTTGGCACGGAAGGGGTTCTTCGTACATACGTTGTTTGCCGAAAGCGGTTTGATCAATTCGTCGTCCAACAAGCAATGGAACGTGGTTCGGACCTTTGGCTGGCCACCACGCCCAAGGAAGCCAAAACCGATGATGCGGGGGTCGAGCTCCTTCTCAACCGTTCGGGTGAGAACGTGAAACTTCGCTGTAAACTTCTGATTGGGGCCGACGGCGCTCACAGTTGGACACGCCGAACCTTTCGCATGGGACGCCCAAAGGAATTGATGATTGGATTCCAAACCGAGGTGGTTGGTTATCAAGGACGCGACCGTTGGTTGGAGATGTACAGTGGCTCCGAAATCGCGCCGGGGTTTTTTGCTTGGGTCATTCCCTCAGGCTTCGGTTCACATCGCATTGGTCTCTGGTCAACCGCCGAGCGATTGAATGGTCGAAGCATCGAATCCTGCTATCAGGCACTGGTGGACCATCCTCTTTGGCGAGACCGTTTTGCCAACGTGCAGGAGGTCGCCCGATATTGCGGCCCCGTTCCCTCGGGCATGGTCAAAAAGGCGGTCAAATCTCGAGTCATGCTGCTGGGTGATGCTGCTGGAATGGCAAAACCCACCACCGGTGGCGGCATCGGGCCTGGATTCCATCAAATACAATGCATCGTTGAACCCTTGACTGAGGCCATCCAATCCGACAAATTGGATGAGGTCCAGTTGAAACGCATCACGAAGAAACCGTGGGAAGCCATGAAGCGGGACCAAGACCGAGCCAGAACCCTGAGAAACCTCCTCGTAAGCGACTGCTCGGACGAAACCCTTGACAAGCATTTCAATGCGTTTGCACACCCCAACACCTTGGAGATCATCAACGAAATTGGCGACATCGAAAAGCCTGTACCGCTAGGAATGGCCTTGCTTCGTCAAGTTCCGGCCTTCCGCCCGCTCGCTCTCAAAGCGGGTGTGCGATTGCTTTTGACCTGAGGCTTTGTGATGCCGTCCCTCGATGAGATCCAAAGCGTCCGCTACCCACCTTTCGAATCGTCAAGGTGGAATCCAGAACACCTGCCCATTGGCAAGCGAACGTTTTCGAAGGGTCAGTTTGAAACTCAAGACGAGGCGATGAACCATCTCATGAACCTCGCTCCATCGTTCCGATTGGGTACTGAGGATTCATGGCTGATACAACGTGAATATTGGTTCGACGGCCAACGATTGGAGCATGAAGGGGACCAGGCTTTTCTGGAAGAAGAGGATTTTGTGGACACCGTATACCGCCAACGAAGGGGTTGGTACTTGGTCCCCAACCCCGTCCATAACGTGCTGCGTCAATTCATCAACGGCGTGGTCATCGTGCTTTTGGCCGCCTTATTCTATCTCTTCATCTCTCCTGTCTTGCTGTTTTTTGGCCTTCCCGTGTACGGTTTGGAAACGGTTCGTTGGGGTTTGCTTGACTACCCAGCGCTCGCTGTCTTTGTGGTTCCCCTCATTTTTGCACCCCTGTTCATTCGCGTGCTCGCCAATTTGGTCGAATTACGACGACAGAACCGGTTTTTGGCCACTCATCCAACACGGCCCAAGCTGGAGATACAAGGGAATCCCATCGCCAACAAGCCGTTGGAAATCACGCTCCAACTTGACAACCGCCCCTCCACTTGGAACCATGTGGATGTGTTTTGGCGAGTTGGTGTTCTGCCCCCTGCTCGTGAAACGTTGTTGCAGGTCCTTGAAAGGGAGGTCAGTCGCCAACCACCCCCGGGACTCTCCACGGAACTCCCGCATCATTGGATTTCCGGCTTGGACGACGGAACGGCCGGAGGGGAGGACGCACCGATGGAACTCCAAGAGGTCAAGGGCGGTTTGTACCTTCGACCGATGCGAATCATGGCCATGGGGGAACTTAAACGGTGGACGGAAGGCGAGGCCATGACGTTGGCCTGCCCCGAAGGTGAGTGGCCAGGCAGCGTTCATTCAGACTTGGTACGCATTCATTGGGAATGCATCCTTCGTATCGACCGTAGCAAAGGAGGTCCTTTGCTCTGGGTCGAACCCCTCCGGGTCGCCCACTCACCGGCCAAGGTGGTGGTTGAATCCTTACCGGTCTTCGACGGTCGTTCCGAATCGGACATCTCTTGAACAACACATTGAAGGCAAACGAATAGGAGGTTTACCCATGCAGCCACAACGCTGGACAGCTCTCTGTTTTGTCGCCTTGATGGTCGTATCGGGATGTTTAGGGATGACGGATTCCGCCCCCGACATCGAGGAGCCTGTCCTAGAGACCTACAGCCTCGAAGCAACGTGGGTGAATGCTCCGGGTACGATGGTTCTCGGAGAGGAAGCCGTTTACATCCTGAACGTGAATCAAGAAGGAGAGGGTACTTACATCGCAGAGCCTTCGGTTCTGAATCCCTCCTTTACGCCCCTGATGAACATTGAATGGATTGAGCAATCCAACGGCTACCAGCTTTCCTTTGTACCGGATACGGTTGGCGAACACATCGTCTCCATTCGATTTTCGAACACTGGTAGCACCGAGATGGTACCCGAGTTCCAACCGCTCGTGCTCAGCCTCACCGTTCAAGCGCCCATTGAGGCGGCGCCGGTGCTGACCACCGCCGCACGATTGGTCCTCGAAGAACCAAATGTGGTGTGGTTTGAGGGGCGAGTAGACCACGCGAACATCGATTCATGCACCGTTCAATACGAAATTACCGACGGAACGGTGGGCGGCTTAACCCTTGACGACCGCGGTTCATGGAAAGTTCTTGTTGACTTTACGGAGGCAACGTCGTCTCACACGATCACCACGACGGCGACCTGCGGTCGCTTCACCGTGGCCAACGATGTCGCAACCACCACCGTGGTCATTGAAGGAGCGGGAGATGACGAAGATGGCGATGGTGTCCAAAACGCCAACGACCGTTGCCCCAACGGCTTCGGGGCCGACGATGGGTGGCAATCAACGCCCGCGACGGACGGTGATCAAGACGGCTGTCGCGACAACGACGAAGACGACGACGACGACAATGACGGCATCATTGACCTTCACGACGGATGCCCAAACTCCTACGGTTGGGTGAGCACACCAAGCGCCGATTACGACTACGATGGTTGCCACGATGCGGATGAAGACACCGATGATGACAACGACGGTGTGGAAGACGTGGAGGATTCGTGCCCCGTCGGCCGCAAAGGTTGGTTTTCAAACCGGTACAGTGATTGGGACAACGACGGTTGCTCCGATTTGGATGAGGATGACAACGACGACAACGACGATCACAACGACACCGTTGATTGGTGTCCAAAAGGGGTGGCTGGATGGTCTTCGACGACCGCCAACGATTGGGACAACGATGGATGCCAAGACGCAACGGAAGACGATGATGACGACAATGACGGTGTTAACGATGTCAACGCCACCGGTTCCACCTTGGACCTGTGCCCACAAACCCCGTTGGGCAGTTTGGACGTCAATGAACACGGTTGCGCAGCCGTGGAACGAGACACCGACCAAGACGGCGTAAACGACTTTATTGACCAGTGCGAAGGCACACCTTCGGGCTTGGTGGTCAACGCCGTGGGGTGTGCGGACATCGATGGAGACGGCGTGTTTGCCAACGTTGACGCTTGTGCAAATTCACCCGAACGGTGGACCGTGGATCAAGTTGGTTGTGCCGTCATTCAACTACCGGTGAACTGGACCGACGCTTCATCGTTGAACGGCCCGATGCAAATCGTACCCCAATTTTCCGTCCCTACGCTGAACGGCTCGTTCAATTTCAAAGACCGTTGGACGGGCCATGATGTCTACTTTTTCATGTTCAAATACACCAACTCGGCTGGAAGCAGCAATGGAGCGACCTGGGGACAAAATCCAGGTAAATTCATACGTAACCTTCCTGAAAACACGCATCTCTTCTACGGGTCGTTTGACACCACCTATCACAATGATGTGGTTCAACAGCGAAACGCCGTCTTAGCCGGTTTAACCGCAAGCGAAGAAGCGGATTGGGACGACCGAATTCACTACATTGACATGGATGCAAGCAACATCGGTGGAGGACTTGGTTCCATGATTGCTTCCTTTAACAATCCGTTATACATGGGCATCGATCGTTTCCAACTGGCTCGAGAAACCGGTTCCCTCTACGCATGGACAAGCCAATCAAACGACCCGTACCACCTGTCGTATGAAACCAATCAGTGGGTGGCCGAATTCCCAACCAAAATTCGGAGTTCAGACCCGGGCGTTCACGCCGTCTCCGTCATGGATTTCCAACGCCACACTGGCGGGTGGGGGGGAGGTCATTCATCATTCACGAACGCCACCTTCCAACTCCCTGAAAATCTGAGTTCGTACGATACCCTCGAGGTTTACCACGAACATGCGTGCTACGATCGTACCAACCGGTATCAAAAATCGGATGGAACGTACGGTGGTTGTCACGAATGGGACTACCTCGCTTACCTCTATGTGTGCGATGCTTCGAACAGCTCGGTCTGCAACACCGAAATGGTCCGCTGGATCACCACCTATGGACGGGAGGGCATGTGGCTTACGGACATCACACCGTATTTGTTCATGCTCAACGATGGCGAAGAGCGGCGATTCAAGTATTCAGGTGCCAACAAAGGGGACCTCACCGTCACCTTCCTCTTCAGCAACTGGGGAAGCGGCGAGCGGTCGATAAACGCCACCTACGCCTTTAGCGGCGGTCAATTTGACGGGACGTACAACAACGAGTCAAAGTACAATCGTCAACACAACTTTACCGTTCCCGCTGGCACGACTCGTGTTGAAATTGTAGCCACCATCACCGGCCACGGATTCAATCAAGACACGGCCAATTGTGCAGAATTTTGTGACCACCAACACTACTACACCATGGGAAGTCACCAAACTTACGAATGGCATCCCATCGTGTACAGCAGCGAGGGTTGTGAAAACGAGGTGAACAACGGAGTCGTGGCCAATCAGTTCGGGTCATGGCCATTTGGCCGTGCCGGTTGGTGCGCTGGTCAAGACGTGAAACAGTGGACATACGATATCACCGAATGGGTCGATAACACGACCAACAACCACTTGGTGTATAGAGGCTATTACAACGGAGCAGAATACGTCCCCTCTGACGGAATCGGCAACGGTGGACGGAACATTCGAGCCGTGATTTGGGTGGTCTTCTACGGCCCTACGACTGCATAGGCGTTGGCGCAACCGGCGGAGAAACGGATGCCGTGTTGAGTTCTGTCTCAAGGAGTTCATAGTCACTGTTTCGCCGCTTTGGCACGAAGCCTGCTCTGGAAATGGCCAATTGAAGTTCGGCTTCTTGGGCTTCAACTTTCGTGGTGCCGGAAGCGGACACAACGTTTTCTTCCATCATGGTGGAACCTGCATCATCAGCACCGCCCAAAAGCGCCATTTGAGCGATGGGAAGCCCCATCGTGGGCCAGGAGGCTTGGATGTGGTCAATGTTGTCAAAAAACAGCCGAGCCACCGCCACATGACGGAGGTATTCGGATGAACCGGCCCCCAGTTCATGCTTGTTTTGGCCTCGATTTCGGCGTCCAAAAGAGTTGACTTCCAATTGAACGGGCCACGCAATAAACGATGTGAAGCCGTGGCCGTGGTTATTGAGGGAACGGTCTTGCAACATGCGAAGTTGGTTCATGTGTTCGATGCGATCTCCGTTGCCTTCACCAAAACCGATGACGTTGGTGGCACTCGTGGTTAAGCCCAAGGATTGGGCTTCCTCCATGACCTTGAGCCAATTGGTAGGCGACCCCTTCTTGGGAGAGACATCCTTCCTCACCGACTCCACCAGCATCTCAGCGCCGCCTCCCGGCAATCCGTGCATGCCCGCCTCCTTGAATCGCGAGAGCACTTCAAGCGTCGTTAGTCCACACACTTCGGCAACCCCTTCAATTTCAATGGGACTGAAGCAGTCGAGCGCAATGGAAGGGTGATGGTGACGAAGGAATCGAAGCAGATCAAGGTACCACGTGATGGGCAAGGCGGGGTTCACCCCACCTTGCATGAGAATTCGAGAACCACCGATGGCCTCCAATTCACGGACTCGATTGGAAATTTCTTCGTAGGTCTGAGTGTAGGTCTCGTCATGACCAGGGGGCCGGTAAAAGGAACAGAACTGGCAGTTGATGGTGCAAACGTTGGTGTAATTGATGTTCCGATCGACCAAATAGGTCACGTAACCACCAGGAATCATCTGCATTCGTCGCTGATGGGCCGCCTGCATCAATGCATGGAGAGGTGCCTCATCGTAGAGCACCACCGCTTCATCCACCGTCAGGCGGAGGGACGCAGCTGTGGCCTTTGACCAAGACGCTTGACGTTCGAGGATGGACTGCCAGGACATGGACTCAACTCAGCCGAGGGATACGCCGACAATGCTTTCGAGGTCTTCAATCGACTTCGGGCAATCTTCGGTGAGGACGACCGGCCCTTGAGTGCTGATCAGCACATCGTCTTCGATTCGAATGCCGATGTTTGCATAGCGTTCAGGGCATTCAACATCCGGTCTCCAAGCGCCGAAATACAGACCGGGCTCAATCGTGAGGCACATTCCGGGCTCAAGAAGCCGTGGTGAACCACCGGGTTTGTAGACGCCTGCGTCATGTACGTCAAGACCAATCCAATGACTCGTGTTGTGCATGTACCAGTGTCGCAATTCTCCTTTGTCCATGTCCAAGGCTTCATCAATTGACTGTTGGATCACACCGAGTTCGATCAGCCCTTCCGCAAGCACACGGCGGGCTGCCTCATGCGGCGCAGTGTACGGCGCTCCGACTTGGCAGGCATCAATGGCGACCAGTTGAGCGCGAAGGACAAGTTCGTAAATTTCCCGCTGCGCCTCCGAAAAGGTCCCCGAAATTGGCCATGAGCGTGTGATGTCGCTGGCGTAGCCCCGATATTCTGCTCCGGCATCGATGAGCACGACCTCATCCATCTCGCACGTGTCTTGGTTGGTGGTGTAGTGAAGAATGGTCGCGTTTTCACCACAACCAACAATGGAGGGGTAGGACCAACCTGATGCCCCAGCATAGGAAAAGAAGGCCTCGATGATGGATTGGAGTTGATATTCAGTGACGCCTTCTCGACTGTGACGCATGGCCAATTCATGCGCAAGACTGGCGACCTTGCTCGCATACACCATTTGCTCAATTTCTGAAGCGGATTTACGCAGTCGTAACTCGGCCAGTAATCCGGATGGGTCCTCAAGGGACACGGGTCCGCTGCCAAAATGTTGGCGCGCTCGGTCTCGTTTCCGAATGGCGTGTTCCACCATGGCGTCAACTTCAGGGTTCATACCACCCCGCAAGAAGACGCGCTTGGTGTCGTTTAACCACTCGGACAAGCGAACAGACAATTCGTCGTTGTTGTATGCCTCATCGACGGCATAATCAGCAAGAGCTCCTTTTGTTCCGGGGCGACGACCTTCCCAAATTTCTTTCAGCGTGTCTTGAGGTTGTACAAACAACGTTGAAACCCACGAGCCTTGGTGGTAACGGAGGACAAAAACGGACTCAGGTTCACTCCAGCCTGTGAGGTAGAGGAGATCGCTTGACGTACGGTATCGATATTCGACGTCGTTGGAATGAACAGCAAAGGGGGGCGAGGTCAGAATGAAGACATCGTCGTTACGAAATTGCGATGTCAAGCGTTCCTGACGCTCTCTAAATTCGCTGATGGCGGTTGGCGCTGGTTGCGGAGGCAACTTAGCGAGGGCTTCGGCGAACATGATTCATCCTCAGGGTTCATCTTCTTCAACCGTTGCATCAAAGCCTATCGGGGAGGATGTAAACACAACTTCCGCCTTGGCGTTGGGTTGCCACCTCGGTAAATCACTTTCAGTAACACGTTGGCGCTTGATGAACGGTAGAGCAACGAGGACGGAGAGAATAAGCAAGCCAAGCACCGTCATGGCGATGGGTGAAGTGGCGGCCACCTCGTCTTGAAGGGGCTCAAGAATCATCACCTCAATGAATTGAGAATCGGTGGCACCATCGTCATCAAATACAATCAACTCAACTGTATGAAGCCCTGTGCCGGAAAAATTCGTTTGGGTCAACGAAGGCACTCCCCGGATGGACGTCGCGTTGTCAATGACCCAGAGATACTCAATGGGTTCGTTGTCGAGACTCATGGTTCCACTTATTGACCAGTTGGCACCGGGTCCGAGTTTTAAGGTGGTGGAAGGCGCCACCGTGAGTCCGTCCACTGATATTCGAGCGACGGGTTTGAGATTCTCGACCAACACTTGTTCGGAAACCTTCACCGTGTTGCCAGCATGGTCACGAACGGTGAGTTCGAGGATGTACGATCCCGCCCGAGTGAAGTTCAGACTGAGTTGATGTTCACTCAACCGCTCCATTGCTGTGGGCGACCTTGTTCCACCTTCTTCATCCACCACAAACCATGTCAACGTCGAAATCGAGCCTTCATAGCCATCGTCAACGTCTGCAAAAATGAGGAAAACCTCACCCTCCTGCGCCAAAATCGGGACGTTGAGGCTGGCCACTGGCGGCGTAATGTCATAAACCAACGGAAGCGAAATCCGGTGAGATGACCGAAGCAAATCATCGGTGACATGAACCGTAAGACGCCAAATCCCCTCGTCAATGGCCCATTGGTTGGCGTTGAGATCCAGAAACAAGGATTGATTGTTCAGGCGATGGGGAATATTCACCGAGAATGGATTGCCTAAACAGACCTCAAACGGCGCTTCGCATAGTTCCCCAAAGACGGAGATGTTGGTGGCTTCCAAAGCGGGTTGTATCAACTGCAATTCCACCGTCGTGGAGGGTTGTAACATGAAGGGTTCACCGCTGAGATGAGGGGTGGTGTACGATTGCGGGTTGTCAACCCCCAGCACCGGTCGTTGATGTTGATCCCCGAGGTACACCACATGGTGGACCGAAAAGGGACGATGCTGCTCATCGATGGTTGACAATTCCACATAACAGGTGCAATCAACACCTTGTAAATCAACGATCAATGTCCAACGATACACACCGTCGGCTAACGGAACCACCGAAGTCAAGTACGGTCCACTGAGAACCGTGATGGGTGTTGTCCCACTGATGTTCACGATGGTCCAACTGGTGTTTCGTAAGGGTTGAGTTGACGAACCACTCAAATTGATGCTATTCGCGAACAACACGCCGGATGGTTGGTCCACCGATACCTGCATCGGTGACGATTCAGAAGGCGCATGGGAAGCAGATGCTCCGGGGGTGCCTGTTCCCACAAGAAAACACATCAACGCCAGAGCGATGAACACCCGACCATTGCGAGAAGGTGATATCATGGAAAATCAAGGACCTCAGTCGCTAAATGGATCGCACAATTCACCTTGACCTGGGTAAGAGACGGGGTTTCTTGGGTTGGTGTCCCACTTGTACTCACAGAAGTTGACGTGGCCATCACCGTCGGTGTCGACCATGCGGTCAGCTCCGTCATACGGATCAAACTGGAAGTGATATTCCCAACCGGTGGCCATACCGTCGCCATCATGGTCTTGATAGTACACTTCTGGACCGTCGTTCCAATCATCGCCGTCCGTGTCGTTCGAGATTGGATTGGTACCGTTTTGCATCTCTTCGTAGTTGGTGTAGTTCTCAAGATTGTCGTAGAAGCGTTTCCCATCGGGGGAATCGGGGTCGATGTTGCACTCGGAGTTCGTGGTGTCGTTGTAACCGGGACAGTAACGCTTGATGAGCCCGGTTCGATTCAAACCGTCGGCGTCGGGATCCTCAAAACCATCGTCAATGCCGTCCAAATCACTGTCGGGCATGGACGGGTCCATCACACCACGTGCGCCGTAAACACCAACGGTTTCGTTGGTTGCCAAGCCGTTTTCAAAGGCCAGTTGCGAGTACGAAACCTCCCAGCCGTCGGGGAGCAAATCGCCGTCCGTATCGTCGTCAACAGGGTTGGTGTTCCAGCGGTCAGGTGCCTCCATCCCGTTAGCGAGCGTGTCGTTGTCGACATCGTAGGTATCGTCCTTCAATGAACCCAGGGAGGGGTCCAAAGCCCAGCGCCCGTTGCAACCGTCGCAAAGGGGATTGGTCGGCATCTGGAAACCGGTGAGGTTCATTTCACTCACGGCAAACTTGGGCTCCAATGCAAAGCCACCGAGCCAGTTCTGCCAAACATAACCACCGGGTTGCATGGTACATGAACTGGATTGGGTTTCTTCACACCCGGGGCGAAGCCAAGTTGAAGTGGCCACCCAAAGGCTGTGTGAATTTGTGTTGTCTTCGGCTGATTTCACCTGCATTTCCCATCCGTCGAGCATGCCGTCAGCATCCGTGTCGTTCAACAAGGGGTTGGTGGGGTTTTGGAAAGGACGTGGCACAAAGAGAACTTCTTGGCCGTCGACCAAACCGTCATCGTCCGTGTCGGAGTTGTTGGCATGGGTGAGGAAATTGTCTTCTCCCGCAACGACTTCTTCACCGTCTTCTAGCCCATCGTTATCGGTGTCAAACATACACGGAGAAGTTGAGTAAGCCTCACCTTCCCACATGAAATTATCACCGGCTTCCTCGAGGTCAGTCAAACCATCAGAGTCCGTATCGGGATTGGAGGCGTTTGACCCACCGAGGTTGCAGGTTGAGGAGAACTCTTCAAAATCCGAAAGACCGTCAGCGTCCGTATCGTAGAGTCCGGGGTCGGAGGTCACCCAGGTGGGTTGAACACCTCGGTTGACAACCAAGATTTCCCAACCCATCACTTCAATACCGTCGATCAGTCCGTCGTTGTCCGTATCTGGGTTGAGGGGATCCGTGCTACGTCCGTCCAAGATACCGTCTTGGTCTCGGTCGTTGGCTTTGTACTCCATCACGTTGGTGAATCGCTCTTCTTCCTCAACGATGTTCATCCAACTGAACAAGCGAGAATCGATTGATTGACCAACCACGACGTTCAGTTCGTACACGTAGCCATCGACGGGAGACCTCAGAGGAATGACCTGTTGGTTTCCACCGGCAAGCGTGATACGAGCCGAAGCCACTTGCTGATTGGTTTCAACCTGTTGTCCGAGCGTGACATCAACGGTGTGTACGACGGCCGTGTTCTCCAAGGTATCGTACATCACATCACCGTCTCCGTCAAGATCCCACCCATCAAAGTCGGGGTCATCGTCTCGATTCAAGGCAGAGCGAGGATGGAGTCCGTTGGCGGCCTCCCACTGATCGGGCATGTCATCTCGATCGGTGTCTTCCAGCCAAGGTGAGGTGAAGTTACCCTCGCCAAAAATTTGGGCAACCTGGTACTCCTAGAGGTTGTTCATGCCGTCTTCGTCCCAGTCACCGTAGCCGTCCGAGGCGTTTGAAGGGTTCAGCACGTAGGCGGCGTTCGGTGCCATGCCGGGTATCGAATAACAGTACTCAAAGCCATCAGGCATCCCGTCACCGTCAGTATCCCAGTCCGATGGTCCATTGAGCAATCCATCGTTGTCCATGTCCATCATGAACCAGCTACGTTCAACGCCAAAGAAAGGCCCAACACGGGGGACAGGGTCAAGCAACTTTTCATTGCATTGTTCGCCCATGCCCATGTAAAGGGCGATGGTTTCGTTGGCGACCTCAACGATATCGTCAATCAAGTCGTTGTCGGAGTCTCGCGCCGTGGGGTTGGTTCCGAACGCTTCCTCCTCAAAGTTTGCAAGGCCGTCGTCATCGGTGTCAAGCACCATGTCGCAGGAATGACGTCCGTTTGAAGCCAGGTCATCCCAATCCGCCATGCCGTTCTCGCCGTTAAAACGAACTTCAAGGGCGTCCACCATGGCTTGGTCAAGGAGCAAGCAATCCCAGTTTCCGTCGAGGGGATTGAACAGAATCACCTCGCCACCGGGAGTTTGAACGCCCATGGTGTAGAGGGATTCCCAGCGGTCGTTGAGTCCGTCATTATCGGTATCAGCGCGTTGTGGGTCCGTGCCGAGTTCGGCTTCTGCCTGATTGGTCAATCCATCTCGGTCAGGGTCCCCGTTGGGACCTTGGCTGGGATCGGGCCACGACTCGGTTTCGTTTTCAAGACCCTCGGCTTCGGTATCTTCGCTTTGGGTTGGGTCAACTTCGATATCCTCAGATTCTCCGTTATCGAGCGGATTCAGCCCGTGTTGAACTTCCCAGCCATCGCTTAAACCGTCATTATCGGTGTCAGGGTCATCAGGATCCGTACCGTACTGGGTTTCCTCGAGTTTGTCCGACAAGCCATCGCCATCGGAATCGGTGGCGGTTTCCATCAACTCGGATTGACCACGAATGTCTTCTTCCACAGCGCTATCAAAACCACCGATGTTTTCGCTGGTTTGAAAGAAGCCGGAAACACCCACGAAAAGAGATCCGAAAATCAAGGTCGAAACAATTGCTACATACGCCATTTGATTGTGATTTAGGCTCATGTTCCATTCCCCGCACATCTGTGCATTCCCGACGAGGCGTTGATTCGGTTATGAACCTTGACCTTCCATGGGCAGGTTTTCATGACACACAAGCGAGGAGTGGTAGGATTTTTGTCAATATTCTAGCGCAGGTTTTGCGACCGTCACCTCCACCGAATGGTCGCCGATCATGACCGTTGTGTGTCCACGCTGGCCGAAGCAACGTTCCCACATCGCAAACACCAGTCCAGTGGTGATGCCCGGCAACGGAGAATGTATTCGAAACGAGGTTGAAAAATCACCGTCCAGTCTCGAGGAGAGAACCTCAACGGCACCCAGCCCGAACTTGGAAATTCGTTGCCCTAACACGCCCATCCAATCGTCTGCTTGAAGGACGAATACCGGAAATTCGCCTTGTTCAAACATCCGTTTTGCCGCAAGAACCACGCATCGGAACAGAAGGGCGTTTTCATCGAGGTTCACTTCAATCGATGCACCGTCGCTTGCCTCGACATTAAGTGGACGCCCGTTCAACTCCACATACAGTCGGTGGAACACGGAGACAGGAAGGAAAAAACTCCGCTGTTGTCCAAAAAAGAAGCCGTTGTCTCGAACATCGGCATCAAAGGGCACGGAAGTTGAGCTTGTGGGACCGATGTCCACCGTCCCCCAGTTAGGCGGCCGCACGGCTCTCGCCGGTGGAATAACCCGGTCCTGAGGGATGAACTCCAAGGCGATGAAATCACTGTTTTGTTGTGCCCAATTGACTTTCCAGCGTTGTTTGGACACATGCTCGTGTTGGGCCAACGCCACACCAACCGAAACCACATCGTGAGCAGGGAACCGTACGGCGCCTCCCCCCATCAAACCCCAACCCATCCCAAGGTTGCGCTCAGCCAGCGATCGTTTGAGTTTTCGTCGCTTCAACCAAGACCCTGTGTCAAACCCGCCGTTCAACAGAATGAATTCTTCAGCATCAGCGACGGCGTAGAGCAATTTTCGTCCGAGAGGGGCTGGCGAGAAGGCATCAAAAGCGGACCAAAACCGTTCAAAGTCCAGCATTCCAAACAAACACAATCGTTGTCCGTTGGGGTCAAGAATGACCCCCTCCCCGTCAAACGAGAACCCCGAAAAGCGGCTCTCGAACTCCTCCATGAAGATCAACACTCATGCAACTGGATAACCGGAGCGACCTTCTTCATTGAAACAGTACCGGATGACGTGATGCTCGTTTTTGAGCGCTCGAACATCGGCCTTTACCGAAGCGGGGTCCTCCTCATGAAGCAACACTCTTGCATACAAGTTCGCCACGTCTTTCATCAGGTCAGTATCAAAACCCACTCGGGTGAGTTCCTGTACACCCAAGCGAAGACCCGATGGTTGCATCGCTTTGGTATCACCGGGGAGCATGTTCATGTTGGTGATGATACCCGCCTGTTCCAAACGCTTGGCTGCCTTGGCCCCCGCTCCTGAGTCCAACGCTCCATGCCGCGTCAACACTTGATGAGAGGCCGTGTAGCCTCGCCCCTCTGCAAGCACATCGAAGCCTTCAGCGGCCAAGGCTTGAGCAAAGGCTTGAGCGTTGGCCACCGTATCTCGAGCATAGGCTTCGCCATATTCCTTGAATTCGGCGAGGGCCATGACCTTGCCAGCGACGTGGTGCAAATGATATGAAGAACATACTCCGGGGAACATCGCGGTGTTCAGGCGCTTCTGGTAGGCTTCATCCCCAGATGAGGACAGCAAAAAACCCCCCTGTGGACCAGGGAACGTCTTGTGACTTGAGCCCGTCATGACATCGGCCCCTTCTCGGAGGGGGTCTTGGAATTGTCCACCGGCGATCAGCCCCAACACATGTGCACCGTCGTACATGACGGCAGCCCCCACTTCTTTCGCAGCCTCAGCCATCTCCTTGAGCGGCGTGGGAAACAAAAACACCGATTGACCAAACAACGCCACCTTCGGCTCCACTTCACGAATCATGGCGCAAGCTGCATCGATGTCGGGCTCCATACGTGCTTCGTCCCACGGATAGGTGGTCAAGTCCAAATCTCGCAAGCCAACGGCACCCATGCGTGCGTGCGAGATGTGACCCCCATCGGCGGTGGAGACGGCCGTAATGCGGTCACCGGGTTTGGCCAATGCCTTGAGTGCCCCGATGTTGGAGACCGTACCGGACGTTGATTGAATGTTGGCAAACGGTGCGTTAAACACTTCTTTTGCCAACGAAATCCCCAGCGATTCAATGGTGTCAAAATCATCGCATCCTTGGTAATAGCGTTTGCCAGGCAGGCCTTCGGCGTATCGGCCGTGCAAGTCGCTGGCCACGATGTCCTGAACCAACGGCGACACGATGTTCTCTGAAGCGATCATGCCAAGACCGTCTCGATAGAGACGTCCGCTTGATTGAACCGCTTCAAGGACGGTCAATCCAAGTTGCCTGTTTTCTTCCCTTGGGGTCCACGCCCCGGGTCCTTGGTCCATGAACCACAACTGCATCAATCGGTCTTTGAACCCTACCTCATGGGCAAGTGGATGCTCAACCAAGGCGTTCGCTTCGAATGGTGTTTCTTGGGATGAACCGGTTCTGAACGATTTCATCCTTCCCTTCAGCCGCAGCGTTCAGAGATTGAGGTTCCTTCTTGCGAACGTAGTTCGTCCTCCCACGATACGCAACGGGGCCGATTTCACGCTCCAGCACAGGGCCAACTTCGTTGTGCTCCTTCGGACGCTTGAGCCACCAGGCTTTGCCGAGGGGGCTGACCCGCGGAGTCCGCCCTTTCTCGAGGTTGGCCGCCCGCCTCTTCAATCGGCCACGCACCTTCTTTTCCGGTTCCTTCGGCAAGCGTTCGAATAACCATGCAGGGAACCCGACGTCCAGAACAACCCCATTCACGGAGACCAAAATCCCGCTCATCAGAAGATGATTTCCAATGGGGATGTTGTCCATGTGCGGCGTGGCTTTGAAGCGGCGCATCCGCTTTGCATACTTGATCAAACCTCGTTGATCGCGGTGCTTGATTTGATGCTCCTGCTGCCTGGAGAACCGCACATAGGAAAAATGCATGAACAGCAAACCGCCCAAGGCAGAAAGGCCTTCAGCGGGACCAATTTCTTGGTACGTCAGGATGCCGATGACCACCCAAAGTGGAATTAACACCAGATATTGGAAGACATTGGCGAGCACACTTGGAGAAAAACGCGGTGGCATCGCTCTGCGTGTGGCCTCATGGGCGGCCACCATCACGTTGGCGTTGAGGGCCTCGTCAAGACCCCCTTTCTGGAGCAGCGCAGCATAGGCGTTGACCGGAGCGGCGTCCATCCAGTGACGGGTTGTTTTGGCGTCGTCAACGAGCAAGGACACTTCCATGTGCTCGTTTCCTTTCTTTCCGTATCCAAAGATGACACCGAGCGCCATCACTCTCGGGTCCTTGCCATCGCTCTTGATGAGCTCATCGACCACGGTTTTGGCATCAAACCATTGTCCAGTATCTAGCAAGCAGAGGGCGGTCGCAATTCGAGGCCGAACACCCGTTGGATCGCCCCGGACGAGTGACAGCGAGAGTTCAAGGGCTTCGTCGTAAAGTCGTTGGGCTCGAAGAAGCGCTACCATCGTCAACTGACCAATTTGAGAAATGCGATCGTTGTGAACCATCATGTCCTTTGGCTGTGGACTCCAATAACGCATCATGTTTTGCAGCATTTGGAGATGGTCAATGACCGAATTGTTTTCCCAATCCCAGAGGTCGTCTTCAGTCACGGATCCGTGCCAGGGATCCATCCACTCGCAAATGAACGACAAAATCTCGGGCTCGTCATATCCTTCGGGTTGCTGGAGGCCGTGCAAGGCCTCACGCGCTGCATCCAAACGACGTAGGGCGATGTAACCTGTTGCAATGATCATGCGTGCCTCATCGTTGTCACCACCGGTCTGTGCCAACAATTTCCGGCTCTCTTCAATGGCCTCCGGCCACAATCCTCTCAGGGCTTTCTCCCACATGGAGGCGCGCGATTGTTCCTGACGGATCAGCGCTTGATCTCCAGGGAAATCATGAGTTTGAATCCGAATCAGCAGGTCAATGTCCTCGTTGAAGGCCGCGGTTTCTACCAGGTTCTGAAGGCGGTCGCCACCTGCGAGTTTCACGGCACCCTCCCTTCGCTCGTCCGGATTGAGGTCAAAGCGTAGCTTACGAAGGGTACCAAAGCGACTGATGGAGAGCAGCCAAGCGATCAAGAAGACCGCTTGGCCGACCGCAATAAACAGCCAGGTCGTGAGGAGGCGCATCTCTTCATCAAAACCACGCAACTCAAGCCAATCGGTCAACGGCATCAAATCTCCGAATTCCTTGTAACAGACCAGAATCAAAAGGAGAACCGTGTATCCTGAAAATCCGGCAAAGGCAAAGGTCAATTGGCGAGCCTGAGCAGACTTTTCCGCTCGGATCTCCCGCGGCGTGTCAAGGGTCACGCCGAACATGCCGCCGAACGTTTGACCTCCGAGAATCAAGTTGCGTGTCAATTCGAAGATAAACGCAAGGCCAACGATGGCGATGTTCATGGTGAGGTAAAGCGACAAAATTTCTGGCAAGGATTTGATGAATTCAAGTTGAAAAAGGATTTCAGCGATCAAATCAATGTTCAAGTAGATGGTGTAGCCAATGATGCCACCAAAATTGAGAATTTCTTCGGAATTGGGAGGCGAATTGAGCATCACGTACAACACGGTCAAAATTCCGTTGAGGGCCGTGACGGGCATCGTCAAGAGGAACAGGACCAAGACGAAGGAAAACAAACGGCCGATGAAGCCGTTCTTTTCAGGGTCAATCGGATTTTTCCGACCACGAGTGGTGCGCCACTTGCTGATGAGAAGCATGTTCCAAGAAGCACCCATGATTCGACCATAGGCGAAAATGGTAGGAGCCATGAAGGCTAAGAGACCAAACGCCATCCAAGTTGGTGTTAAACTGCCTTCAACTTGCATCCCGTACGCCAAAACAAGGCCGGTAGCGACCAACAACAACGCCAAGGTGGTCAGGCGGCGGAGAAGATCGGCTCCGATGGACGTCTTCGTTTCACGCTTTTTGCTCGAGAGAAGGCTGCTCAACGATTCCCATGGCGAGATAAAAACAGGGATACCGATCAGCACCCCAACAATGTAGAGGTTGATGCTGGAAAAGACATCGGCATTGAACAACAACTCAGCGATGATGATGAGGACCCCGGTCAGACCCATCATGTAAAGCAACACACCGAATCCGGTTCGACCTTCTTTGAGCAAACGTCGTGAATCTCTGAGCGTTCGTGTGATTCGGTGCACCTCGTACAAATCGTCATCAATTTCAAACGCAACTTGCAAATTTTTGAGTTGTTGAGGGATGAACCAACGACGAATCATGACGGCGATGACCAAAGCGATGCCCAATGGAGCGACCAAATCAACGGTGACCCCCGTGCTGGCCGAGACGGTGGATGCACGGGCGGAAGTTGAGGCAAAGGTGGTTGCAAGAACAACCACCCATGCACGAATTGACCAGCGCATGGGTTGGATGCGAGGATAATGCTTCATGAAATCTCCGTCTGCATGAAGCGCCTTCAGCGGTGTCTCGTGAGGAATCGTTCGATTCGAGAAAAGGCATCCTCAAGCACATCCAATGCTGCGAGGTACACCAATCGAACATGCCCCTTTCCCCGCTCAGGGGAAAATCCACTGCCGTGAACAAGCAGCACCTTCTCCTCATGCAAGAGGCTCAACACGAACTCTTTGTCGTTGTCCTGCCATTTTGGATCGGTCAGCTTCACAAACATGTAAAACGCTCCACCCGGGGTTTGCACTTCGAGGCCATCAATTTCAGAAATTCGTTGGAGGCAATAATCACGTTGGGCCTTCACGCGCTGGCTGTAGGTTTGCATCCAGGTGCGGTCTCCGGTGAGACCTGCCAAATAGCCCAATTGTGCGGGCGTCGAAGCACAAAGCCGCGAACGAAGCAGACGCTCAAGACCGTCTCGGACAAGGCTCAATCGGTCCAACGGGTCGTGAAGAGCCATGTAACCGATTCTCCATCCAGGGGCATAGTAGACTTTTGAGACCCCGTTGAGGGCTATCACGGGGACATCGGTGCTCCGACTGGCCACCGAGACGTGGTTTCCGGTGAAATCCAAGCCATCGTAGATCTCGTCAGCAACCACGATGCAATTCGGATAGGCTCGGGCGATCCCCAAGAGTCGGTCGATGTCATCGCTTCCACAAACGGTACCGCAAGGATTGTTAGGATTAATCAACACCAGGAGACGGACATCCTGGTCCATTTTCTTTTCAATGTCATCAAAATCTGGCCTCCAGTCATCGTCACCGTGGAGGTTGTACTCGACCGTCTCGCCCCCGTAGAGTTGGGGGTAGGCCATGTAGGGAGGGTAATGTGGACCGGGAGCCAGAACCTTGCTTCCTTCCTCCAAAACGGCGGCGAAGATGAGCTGCAAGGCTTCCGTAACCCCATGGCAGACATAGATGTCCTCGGGTCGAGCCGGCCACCCCTTCCGTTGCTCATCGTTCGCCAACGCTGCTCGGAGTTCGGGCAATCCATACGAAGGCGAATACCCGTTTCGACCGGACCGGAGAGCATCAGCATAGGCCTCGACCATGTGAGGTGGCGTAGGTAAACCCGGATACGCAATCGGGTCCCCGATGTTCAGTTTGAGGATGTGATGACCTTGCGCCTCGAGTTCGGTGGCCGGCACCACAACGTCCCGAATAGCGTATTCAATGGAAGCCGCACGGGAGGAGACTGGAATCGGTCCATCCATGGAGGTCACCTCAACTCAGGTCGTCCAAGGTGCAACCCGCCATGGAAAGCACCTCTGCAAAATGTTGTTCTTCCACCGGTTGGACGGAAAGTCGTTGACCCCGTCGAAGAAGCAACATGCCCTCGAGAGCGGGATTTTCTCTCATGGCATCGAGGGAAACCATGGGCAACTCACGTACCGGTGCGATGTCAACCATGAACCAACGAGGGGAATCGGGCGTTGATTTTTCGTCGAAGTATTTCCCATGACGGTCCCAAGAGGTGTGGTCAGGATACCCTTCAGTGACAATTTTGGCAACGCCCGCCACGTGCGGCGGTTTGGTGTTTGAATGGTAAAACAAGACCAAGTCACCGAGTTTCATGTCATCTCGCATCATGTTTCTCGCTTGATAATTTCTGACACCGTCCCAATGCGTTTGGCCGTCAGCGACCAACTGCGAATAGGGATAAACATCCAACTCGGATTTCATCAACCAGTGCTTCATGAACAGTCCCAAGCGCAAGAGGTCTATGGATTGCTCGCCTACCAAGCATCGACCACGTCATCCAACAGAGCGGCTTCCATCACGTCCATCCCTGATTCGTGAAGTCGCAGAAGACCCAGCTTTTTGGCCATGTTGTTTGAGCCGCTCACCGCACCGATTCCCATCTTTTCAAGGGTAACAAAAATGGCTGGGAGTAAAATGAGGGCGCTGGCTGCTGCAACCCAGAGCAAAATCAGAATGACGGTGATGAAAGGCTGAATTTCAGGAATGGGGATGTTGTAAGCGGTGAACATTCCGAGTGAAGTGACCACCGCCGCTTCGAACAGGGACATCCCCGTGCCCACCGCTGCACTGCGAATGGCTTGAATGCCACCACCGAGTTCACGGATACGATTAGCGATGTGGATGGAAAAGTCAACACCGACGCCGACCAAAATCGACCCGATCATGACCGTGACCAAGGACAGGGGCACGTCCATTCTCCACATCACCAACCATTGGAGCGCCACCGTGGCAATCACGGGCGAAGTGGTCCAAATGGAGTAGCGGATGTCCCTGAAAACAACGGCCAAGGTGATGAGGGTGAGGATGATGGCGAAACCCAGCGAGGTCCACTGCGAACCAACGATGAGTTCGTTCACTTCGATAGCCGTGGCTGCAACTCCCGTCAAATCTTCCGCCGTTTCTCCGTACCGACCTTGGAACGTGGCGGCCTTTTCGTTCACCGAATCAACGCTCTTCGACGTATCGGCCACTGGAATGAAGGGCATATCGACGTAAATCAATGAGCGGCTGAAATCCTCGCTCACGAAAATTTCACGGGTTTCTTTCGTGAGCGAAGCGTAGAACACGTCAAGGAGGAAAATCTGGCTCTGTTGAGAACCTGGCAAATTAAAATCATCGGGATTGGTCAACAAATCCCAAAACGAAGTGTCCACCGACAAGCTTTGATTGAACAGGACCTCTGCGGTTGCTTTGATGTCCTCACAACCATCAACACCGGCGCAAGGCACGAGTTGGAACAACTCGTTCACTTGTTCACCCGACACGGTTACTTGAACCCCGGAGGCCTTCATCAAAAACACCACCGAAACGGCGGTCGTGTTCTCCACTTCATTGAGGGAGGCTTCCAAGTTGTTGATCTTCTCGAGGATTTCAACCGGGTCATCGTTTGAGTTATCGTTGTCGTTGAAATCCCCGCTCACGTTGGCGTTGACCAAAATCATGCCCACCTGACCGGCCTCGAATTCCTGACTGTATTGCTTCATCTTCACCACGGGCGACTCGCCCTCAGGGGCCATTCCCAGCAAGTCGATGTTCTCCTCAACGTTGGCTTGACCCACGGTGGCGGACAAGAGGATGAGCATCACGAAGACACCGATAACGGCTTTGTTGTGTTTCACCGGCACATCCACCAGCACGTCAAACGCCTTGAGTGGCGGATGTTTGGGTTTCTTCAAATCAAGAATTAACGTGAGATTAGGCACCATAAACATGGTTAAAATGTAAACGATTACGATGCCAACCGAAAGTGCAATCCCCACCGTTTGGATGGGGGCCATGGGCGTGAACACCAACGAAATGAAACCGATCACGGTCGTCACCGCTGAAAGGAAGACGGCGCGACCGGTTGATGTCAATGAAGCCTTCATTTTCTCACTGCGCGTCCCTTCTTCCTCAGCGTACCGGTTCGTGATGTGCAAGCCGTACGAGACACCCAAGGCCAGCAAAATCGGACCAACAATAATCACCGTCATCGTCACTTCATAATTCGTTGCACCGATCAGGCCTAAGGTCCAGAAAACCGCACACAAGGTCGGCAATCCGGCAATGACCACGACCTTGAAGCCCTGAAGGGGACGCATGCCCGTGAGGCCCGTTTGCAACAAATCCGAGTGGAACACAAACAACCCCATGGCCACGAGAACCACCGCCATGGGGAAAATTTCCCAAAACAAACGGAAGGAGAACTCGGTCACGGCGTTGGTGATGGGAACCGGCCCGGTGAGGACCATGCTCAACCCCAAGTCATCCCAGTCACACAATCCCTCCGATTCGATGGGGTCGCCGTTGGCCTCAAAGCGGCACGCCCGCTCCAGCGTTGACAAGGTGTCCAACACCTCCTGAGTATCCGAAATGATGTCTTTGGCGGGACGATTTTCGGTCACGGCCACCGCCATGATGGCGCGGTCCAACAAACCATCGGGCTCACCGTTTTCTCCCCCCTCAATGTCCCTTGCGAGTTTGTTCAGTCCAGCGGTGGGGGAACCGTCTTGTTCGTACATTTCTCCAATCACCAAATCAATGGTGGTCTGACTTGGAATTTCGTAGGAACCCCCAAACTGTTCGTCCGTCGATTGGGCGGCTTCGTTGATGTTTTCTGCCAACTCCCTTGACAAGCAATCGTCTTCGGGATTGCTCGAGCAGCCCAACTCGCCCACTTCGGTGATGATGGCGTCACGAATTCGGGGCGCACTGGAATTGACTTCCTTCAGAACGGTTGAGAGCGAGAGAATGTAAATCACGTCATCGGATTCATCCGAGAGATAGGGGTTCAGGATGTTTTCAACAAAGCTGATTTCCTGCAGAATTCGCTGGTCAGTGATGTTGTATTTGGAGGACTCAATGTAGACCACCATCACGTTGGTTGACCAATCTTCTTCCACCTTGCCAATCAGCTCAGCCACTTTACTCCCGTCAGGCAAGTAGACTTCCAAATCGCCGTTCACGTTGAGAGCAGGATTGTTGGGGTCGTCGTCAAAGCGTGTATCATCCAAGAAACCCGATTGGGTCACAAAGTACACCGTAAGCAACAGGAACACCATGATGGTGGGAATGGGAAATCGGGTGATGGCACCCGTAGCACCGCTTTTTTGCCACTCTCGCTTGAACCGTTTAGGAGCATCGAGGACGGCGTCCAAGGCCTTCTTCGAATCCATGGATTTGATTTGACCTGAAAGTTGGGCACGAACGGCTTTCGACTTTTCGCCCAGGGCGTCAATTCGACGGTTGGTTACCGACTGGCCATCCGAAGGGGGTTGATTTTTCGCACCCGCATCAGCGTCCATCATATCACCGTTGACCGTGGGAAGTGTGGGTCCTTCAAAGCCTTACCTTTTGCATGCAGCCGACAGCCAACGATTTGTTGCGCCTCTTCCGACGGATTCAAATGCCCTCCCTCCACCGACGGGTTGGACCCACCTCATTCACCGAGGCGGGGCCAGGTGAGGCACATGCCAGCCCCAAAACTTCCCGAAAAACGTTGGTCCATCGATTTGGAAAAGACCATCCAAGAAGCCCATTACGCTGACCGAGATTCCTACAACCAGCGGTACGCTTTCAAGCCCGACAGCGGCAAAGAGGTGTTCGTTATCGACACACCGCCACCCTACCCCTCGGGAACGTGGCACATTGGCGCTGTTGCCCAATACTCCATGATCGACGTGATCGCTCGGAGCCAACGCCTGTTGGGTAAAGAGGTCTACTTCCCTTGGGGAGTTGACCGCAATGGCATCAACATCGAATTCACGGTTGAAAAGAACACCAAGCGAAAGATGAAAACGTACGACCGGGAAGAATTTCTCGCCCTTTGCAAAACCACCATTGAATCCTTCACCCAAGCGATGCGGGACACCGCACGTCGAGTCGGGCTGTCCTGTGATTTCGACCGGGAATACCTTACCGATGCACCGGATTACCGCAGCGTGACTCAATCCATTTTCGTGGAGTTGTTCAAAAAAGGCGACATCATTGAAGACTTGCGACCCAACATCTACGACCCGGTTGAAGGGACCACCATCGCCGATGCAGAAGTTGAACGCTTGCCTCGAAAAACCAAGCTCGTTGATGTGAAATGGACATGCGGTGACGGCGAGACCCTCACGATTTCGACCACGCGCCCCGAAATGATCTGTGCTTGCGGCGTGGTGGTGGTTCATCCCGACGACGAACGGTACGCTCACTTGGTCGGCAAAACCGTGTCCCTTCCGCTTCCAACCCGGGGGAGGGAAACAACGGTGGAAATTCAAGCCCATCCTTCGGTAAAATCCGATTTCGGTTCGGGCGTCTTGATGGTCTGTTCCTTTGGGGACCAGAACGATGTCGCTGTGTTCCGTGAGCTCGGTTTAACCCCGTTCCAAGCCATTGATTTGGACGGGAACATGACCGAGGTTGCAGGCCCTCTCGCCGGCCTGTCCGTTCTTGAAGCGCGCAAAGCGGCCATTGACCTGCTCGAAGGCCAGGGTGACCTGTTGAACGTCGTTGAACGGGAGCAAGAGATCCCCGTTTCGGAACGAGGCAAAAATCCCGTCGAAATCATTCTCCTCAAGGAATGGTACGTCCGACAAACCCACATCCAAGAACGCATGAAAACCCACATTGAGGCCATTGAATTTCACCCAACTCGAAACCGTCAATTCCTGCTTGACTGGATGGACAACATCAGCATCGACTGGCCCATCAGTCGTCGCCGTTGGTACCACACGGAAATACCGATTTGGTACAGCCAAAACGAAGAACTTGTGGTCGTTCCACCCTCCGGCACCTATGTTCAACCTTGGAAGGACCACCCGCCTACTGGCAGCAGGGTGTTGGACCGAAGCACTCGAGAAGACCTTGGTGCATACGAGGACCTCAAGGATGAACTTGGCGAGTTGACCGGGGAAGAGAAAGTCTTCGATACTTGGATGGACTCCTCAAATTCCAACCTCTTCGTCTCGGGGTATCTGAACCACCCCGAGGTGTTTGAGCGTGCCTTCCCCACAGCCCTTCGGCCGCAAGGGAAAGAAATCGTCCGTACCTGGTTGTATTACACCCTCCTCAAATCCACGCTTGTTCTCGACCAGCCCGGGTTCCAACATGTCTGGATTGACGGCTTGGGCATGGACCCATGGGGTCGGAAGATGAGCAAATCCATCGGCAACGGCATTGATGCCGATTCGGTGTTGGAATGCGGTGCATCAGGACGAACCGGGTCTTGGAAAATCAAGGGCCCTGACGGTTCAGTCAGTCTTCGTGCTAACAAAATTGGCAGTGAATGTTTCCGCCTTTGGAAGGCTTGCGACGCTCAAGTGGGGGACGATTTTCAAATCAATCCTGAAGAAATTGAAAAGAAGTACTTTGGTGTTCTCACAAAGCTGTTCAATGTCGCACGCTTCGCCTCTCAATTCGAAACACCCCTCAATTTGGAGGAAGCCCCGAAAGGCTTGGCCATCGAAGACCGTTGGATTTTGGCAGAGTTCCAAGCCACCATGGACACCGTTCAACAAGCTTGGAGCCACCTTGACATCTACACCGCAACGCAAGCGCTCAAGACCTTCGGTACAGGTCTGCTGCCAAGTCATTACCTCGAGATGGTGAAATCACGGTTATACGACGATGACCCTGCAGCAACATGGACCATTCACCGCATTGTGCGTGACTTCATGGCCGCCTTCAGTCCGGTCTGTCCGTTTTTCACCCATCACATATCGAACACCGTCTACGGCCAATCTTCCGTTGACGTGGATGCCTTCCCCGCCCCACCTCTCCCCAGCGTGGGAGCGCAAACGGCCGAAGGTCGTGCCTTGTGTGGATTGTCCAATGCGTTGCAGGAATTCAACGGAAACGTATGGGGCGCGAAAAAGGAAGCAGGGGTTTCGCTCAACCAACCCATCGCAGGCATTCCTGTGCCCGACTCTCTCGCCGATTTTGCAGCAACCTTGACGCGCATGCACCAACTTGAGTGATCATTCCTCTTCGTCGAAGAGGGTGGTTTGCCGTGAAGACGGTTCTTCAAGATGACCTAAACGAAACCCGATTAAGCGGACGGATTTTTCCGTTTCGATGTTGTTGGCAAACAGCGTTCTGGCCAGTCGCTTGAACACGGCGGGGTCGTCCATGGCCACCGGTATGCTCCGGCCTGAAGCATGGGTCTCGAATCCCGTGTACCGAATCTTCACCTCCGCCAGTCGCCCTGAAACGCCCAATTCAGATGCTCGGTTCATGACCAAATCAACCAGTTCCTCCAATCGAGCGAGCACGGATTCATGGTCGTCCAAATCCCGCTCAAAGGTATGCTCCTTGCCAATGGACTTTCGACTCCTCAACGGACTGACGACCCGACTGCTTTCGCCTTCCACCACTTCCATGAACCAGGTGGCAAACCGCTCACCGGCCAAGCGTGCGAGGGACAGTTCCCCCAAGGCCCGCAACTCATCAGCGGTTGAGTAGCCCCATTCGGCGAGTTGGGTGGCCCGCTTGGGGCCGATGCCTGGAATCTCACGTAGAGGACGACCTTCGAAGAACGCCTCAACCTCATCGGGCAGGACGCGATGAACGCCGTTTGGTTTGTTCACCTCGCTGCTCATTTTGGCAATGATTCGAGTGGGCCCCACTCCAAACGAGGCGGTCAGGCCCAACGCCTCAACGATGTCACGCTGCAAGCTTTTCGTCAGCGCCAACGCCAGGTCCCAATCACCGTTGACCGCCTCGGTCACGTCGAGGTAGGCCTCATCGATGCTGGCCTGTTCAAAGGCCGTTGCATGGGCTTTCAAGATCGCCATCACTCGCCGACTGGCCCGTGTGTACAAACCACGCGTCCCTCGGATGTAGCGGGCATGACCAAACGGGGCCCCCGGACAACGACGCCACGCTTCGGAAATCGGCATCGCCGAACGGACGCCGTATTGGCGAGCGGCGTAATTGCATGTGGAAACGATGCCTCGCCCACGACCCTGCTTTGGTTCGGAGCCGATGATCAGCGGTACGCTTTCGTCCAGCCCGTGGTGCAAGGTTTCAACGGCAGCGAAAAACGCGTCCAAATCGCAGTGGACCAGGATGCGTTGAGGCGCATCCAACTCATCGGCGACGGAATCATCCACACCCAAATTTCGGGGGCAGCGGTGTTTGAACTTGATGGCTTTCACTTCAAGCGAGGGGTGTTGAAAAGGATTGATGGCTGACGAGGGGGACCTTCAATGATTGACATGGACTCCCAAAATCAACCACAACCTTTGGCCCCGCTTCTTCGGCAGCAGCACGAGGGGTTTGACCTGGATTTGCTGCGACCTGAGCCGGGCCTTCTTTACCACCTCACCGGGCCGGGTCGTGCTGGGAAAAGCATGCGACCCGTCGCAGAACACTGGGTGGCCGAAGCGTTGGTCCACGGTGAAACCGTTCATTGGGTGGACGGAGCCTGCAGAATTGACCCCGCTCGACTCCTCCCAACCCTCGCATCGTTGGGAGCCGATACGGAGGCCTGTCTTTCTCGTTTGTACTTGAGTCGTGGATTCACCTTGCACCAACTGGACCGGCAACTGGAACGTTTACCCCACGAATTGGAGATCACCCGTTCGCCGTTGCTCGTGGTTGACGGTTTGCTGGCCATGCATGAAGACGAGGCCATCAAGCGCCTTGAATCGAGGACCTTGCTCAGGCGCCACATCGCCCTGCTGTCCCGGCTCGCCCAACATCATCGAGCCGCTGTCGTCGTGATCACGGAAGCCCACGGACGGACCGTCCATCAGCGCCGCCTCCTCCAGCAGGTTCACCGACATGCCCATCACCACCTCGTGGGTCACTGGCGAGGGACGCGACGAAAACGGACCCTCTACCTCAATCATCCACGTTCCGGGTTGCGCGGGCTCTGGAATGCTAACCACGACCCAAGGCAGACGCGGTTCACCCTCGCGCCTCGTGAATTCGAGGGGCGTTCGGTGCCTGCTTCAGCGCGCTCTCATGCCCTTCAGAACGAGGGGTGACAAAATCCAGAAGCGTGGGTTGTCGGTTCGTGGAACGAAGGTCCTTGTCCGTCCACCCAAAAGGGGCAAGGATCGCCCAAATGGCACGCTCGGCGAGGCGCGTGTAGTGATGAGCACAGCCCGTCACCGTCGCCTCCTTGAACGCTGTTTCCTCGGCGAGAACCACCCTGTCAAGCGGTTCCGTTGCCGAAGCGTCCACCACCACGTAGCGAATTTTTCCCCCGGGTGGCACGTGTTGACCTTGATGATGGGCACGGAGCAAGGCTGCATACGAGAGGTTCTTGACTCGATAATCCTCGAGAGAAGAGGTGATTCGACGGGAGATGACCAAGTCCTTGGGAAGAAGTTGGCCGTCGTTCAATCGCTGCAATTCGGCTTGATACAGCAAAAACACCGCTCGCTGAGCCTTGCGATTCGGCACACCGTTGGTCCGTTCACCCGCCGCTAACAACTGGAGGGCGCGCTCTTGAAGGGAACAAATCCACGGAGGCGTGGAATGTTGCCGGAGTTCAATGCCTCGGACTTTGTAGTCGCCTCCACCGTACGCCCAATACTTCGTGAGCGAACCTGCCCCGTGAACCCGACTCGGAAGAAACGCAATGAACTCGTAATGCTGTTCAAATTCCAAAGGAATGCCAACCCGTTCCGTGATGCGACGTGCGAAGCGTTCGGCATCCACACGCTGCTGTTCTTCCGTCCGATTGGAACGATCGGCGAGCCAAACACAATCGACGATCGCATGGAGCACCTCCCACCCGTCGCGTTGAGCCTCTTCGATGGTGGTCAACAAGAGGTCCCTGGACCACGCACAAATCGCTTCGTGGGCCTCGATACGGCCAAAGCGAGCGTTGCGGTAACCCGTGTAACCAAAACAAGTCACGAGGAGCCATTTGAGAGCGTTTTGCCGCAAGTCAAACGCATCGCCCTTTTCGCAGCGCTGCGCTTTGAGCTGTCGACGACGTTCGATGAGGGGGGCAACCACACGGCCGAGAAAACCGTGCCTTCGACCGCAAGTATGGCTTTGGAGGCCAGGAACTTTGAGCGCTTTCTCGTGGGAGAGGGGGAACAACGTGTGGCCAAACCGTGACCGATGATCTCGCTGGCGAAACTCAGCGATGGCTTCATCTGGATGAAGCGGCACAACTCCAACCGAGTTCGGACCGTCCGACGGTTGACAGCAAGCACAGTTCAAGGTCTCGGGAGAAATGTTTCGCGTGGCGATGATGCTGGGAAAGAGGCTGGCAAAATCCAATTCAATGACGGAAGCATAAACACCGGGCCGGCTGTCAAGGTACAAACCTCCACGGTCGGCATGCAGAAGTTCCAAGGCTGATTTCGTGTCTTCTGGACGGTTCTTCTTCCACGGAACCAACACGCCATCGTCCATCGCCACCCGCATCTGAATGGCGCTGATGACCGAACCCGGCGAAAGACGCGAAATGACTTGGGCCGATTGGCACGATTGTTGGGCCAACTCAAACAACCCCGCAACTCCCCCTTCCTTGACGATGAAACTGTTGCGCAGGTCCAAATGAAGCCGCCCCTCAAGGAAAAACGCCCCGTCCCTGTGCCTCGTATGACCGTAGGAACGAACCGTTTGAGCCTTGGTGGACTGAGACAGCGGCGTGACTGAACGTCCAAGCACGAGTGGACGTCCCAACGCCTCTGATTGATGAACCAACCATGGAAACAGGCGTTTGTCGCCACCGTAGGTGAGAAGGAGATCGGGGTCCAAGCGCTTGAGCGTCGCTTCAAAGGCGACCAACATCGCCGAAAGCGTTGGATAATCGTCTCGTTGCAGGGTCGTGCTTTGAACGCTACGAGGGGTGGCTGGGATTCCAGGTTCCTGAACCGTTTCAAGACGCATGGCCACCACCGCATCGGTCACGGAGGGAAAGGCTGAGGGGGCGAACTCAACCACGAGGCGAACAAGGCACAACGGAGGCAGGATGTTTTCGTCCATCGTACGCAAGGGACGAATCATGGGCGTGGTCGTCGGGTCCCAGCAGACCCTTGAGAAAGGCGAGCAGCCGTGGTCGTTGAGAAAGCGCTGAACGAGGTGGGCGTCGACCGAGTACAAGGTGTAGCGGTGGAAATCTCCTCGGGCTTCAATGTGCTCGGCCAGTGCTTTGAGATGATGAAAGGGTTCGAGACGCACTTCGAGAACCGAAGCCACGTCGGTACCGTCCAAGTCCAAATGCAGACGTCGTCGTTCCAAGGCAACCACGGCGAACCGTGCCGCAATTTCAGGCAACAAGAGCCAATCTTCCAATCGTTGGAGGTCAACCGACGAGCCATGGACATGAAGCGAAGGGGCCCACGGGACATCGCAGCGAGCGGCCCGACCCGCATCATCAACGACCCAAACCACCATCCCGGTGTGGGTGTCGTTGGTATGAACATCGAGAAGCCAACCCTCAATCATCCGAAGGCCCTTCCTCGAGTGCACAAAGCCGCCGCTCCAGTTCCCCGAGACGCGACATCAATCCCACCAACATGCTGAGGACGGCGGGGTGCCAAACATCGAGGGACGGAAGCATACCGCCGGCTGCACGTCGCTGACGAATGTCGTCAAGGAGGTGTTCAAACGAGGCCTGATCGGTGGTGGAGAGGGCACGACGGTAAGCCTGCCAACGGTTCAATTCAACTTCAACGCGTGTTCGCCATGGAGGAACGCTTCGACCCATAAGCAACGAAGAGCGAAGGACGACGAGGTGCTTTGGCAAGACCCCGTGCTGGAAAGTGAAAGTGCTACAGGAAAGAACGGTTGACGACAAAGTCGCACGGCTGGCCTTCGAGCACCTGCATCACGTTGGTGACGATGTCAGCCCCGACACGAGCTTGGGCTTCCAACGTGGAGGCCCCGATGTGGGGAGTTCCATGAAAATGCTCCATTTGGAGCAGAGGGTGCTGTGGGTCAACCGGTTCGTGCTCAAAAACATCGAGCGCCGCTGAGGTGAGTTGACCGTTTTCAAGGGCTTCGACAACCGCTGTTTCGTCAACGATGCCTCCGCGGGCGCAGTTGATGACGTGGTTGCCGCAAGGGGTCCCGTCAACGCCAATTTGGGGCATGGACGCCAAGCGTTCAGCGTTGACCAAATGATGCGTTTCTTCGGTGAGGTTGCAGTGAATCGAGATGTGCGTGCATGAGGCAAACAGGTTGTCCACCGATTTGTGGAGGGTGGTCCCCTGGGCTTTGGCGATTTTGGGGGGAAGATAAGGGTCGTAAGCATGAACCTCCATTCCAAAGGCTTGAGCCACACGAGCCACCGATTGAGCGATGCGCCCGTACCCGATCAAGCCCAAGGCTTTCCCCGAAAGTTCCGAACCTTTCATGGCTGATTTTTCCCACTTTCCGGACCGAATGGAACGATCGGCCCGTGGAAGGTGTCGAATGCAGGCAAGGAGATGGCCGAGGGTCAACTCGACGACCGATTGGGTACTCGCCAGGGGAGCATTCACCACCTGAACACCGTGTTGGCCAGCTGCTTCCAAATCGATGTTGTCCACGCCCACGCCCGCCCGTCCGATGACTTTCAAACGGTCACCTGAAGCGGCCATCACCGAGGCGGTGAGTTTGGTGGCGCTCCGAATGATGATCGCATCGAACTCTGAGAGGGCTCCGGAAGCCAATGCCTCTGGTGAAAGGTGCTCCAGAACGACTTCATGGCCGGCCTTTTCCAACAACATGACCGCCTTTTTATCCATCCCGTCCGTTACGGCGATACGAGCCATGCCTCGTGCCCGGCACGAGGGTGTTAGAACCTTGGGATGGTGGCGGTTCCTCACCGTTGTTTTGAACAACCCCTAAGGCGTGCCTACGATGAGGAATGACCATGGCCACGGATGTCCAAGGGTTGCTGTGGGGCGCTGGTATTCTTGCGTTGCCCATTCTCCTCGCCCTGCCCATGCGACTTGCTTGGCAATTTTGGGTCGGTGTTGGCCACGAAGTCTCCGAGTACCGAACCATCGTTCGTCAAATCGTTGATTCTGGGCACCAAGTCGCCTCGTTTTCACAAAACCTCGACGATATTGCACGCAACCTGAGGATTCCACCGGCAAAACAGCGGCTGATTGAAGCTGAGTTGTTGCATCCATTAACGCTCTCGCATTTTCTGTTGCTTCCAGCGTTGCTCATCTTGCCCCTTTCGGCCATCATGGCGCTGCCGTTGATCCTGGTTGGATTTCCGTTCATGTTGTTCATGGAATTTCTGCTCATTCGCCGGAATTTCTTGATCTGGATGCTCAAGGGAACCGAACGCGTGATGCACTGGCAAGTCATTCATATTCCGAAACCTCATCGTGGCTCTCGTACGAGCCAACGTTCTCTTACGGAATTTTCACAACACATTGAACATTTCAATTATGTTCCCCAAGCGGCCTTCTTGGGGTTGTTCGCCTGGCTCATCGTCCACTGGGTGTTAAACCTCGATTCCTGGACGGTTGAATTCATTGTCTCGGCCGTCCTGTACATGATTCTGCTCTCCATTCTGTCGGTCCTCAACACGGCATTTGAGGCTGATTTGGTCTTCGTTGACCCTTCGAAAGGGCGCTTGGTCCCGGTCAACCAGTGGCTGGAAGGGGTGTTGAACCCCGTTGTTGGCATCGGGCTGGTCTTCTTGCTTGGCCGGAACTTGCTCGAAGAGGCACGGGACGTCGACGGCAATCCCATCCTCTTCGCAACGGTGGTGCTCACGTTGCTGTATGGAGCGGCCGTGGTCGGCATCTCCTACCGGTGGGGATACGCATCGTGGCGCGGGGCAAAGGTCCGCCAACATTTCGAAGGGCAAGTCATCGAACATCTCGAACCGCTTTCCTACGATTTGACGAGGACGAAGGGGCGCATTGACTTCAATGTTCGAATGGGCATGAACGAACGACTCACCACGTTTGAAGCGGTCAATCCCCAGCAGTTAACCTTTGAAGAATTGCAAAACCTGCCAACCGTTCCCGCAGGAACACAAGCACCGGTGAATCCGTTGAAAAAGACCTAATCCAACCATGGAATTCGCTCAGGAACCTCGGCGAACAAGTTAGCGGGAATCGCGGTTTTGATTTTAGATACACCGCCCAAGGCGGCTGCCGTAGCGTTTTGCCAAGCATCAAAATCTTCGAAACTCGTCATCTTGAGGATTGGATTGTGAAGACGGTTCCATGCGAGGGGACGCATTTCAGTTCCGGGCGGTTCATGACCGGAACAGACGGTGACCTGTTCATCAAATCGGTCCAGGACCGCCAATGCCTCCCAATGGATTCGGCTTCGGCCACTCGGTAAATCGTCCCGACCAACCCCACCTTCGCCGTTGAACAAAAAATCCCCGGTCATGATGTGACCGGGCACTTCGACGATCATGGAATCGTTGGTATGGCCGGGGGCAGCGTGAAACGTAAACGGAACGTCACCGAGTTGGAGGGTTTGACCGTCTTCAACGTACGTCGAAACACCCAAACTGGCCGTATTGTGAAACATGATGTATTCACAACCCAGCGCTTCTCGGAGTGAAAAACAGGCCGTGATGTGGTCGGCGTGCGTGTGCGTCGCGATGGCGTAGGTCAGCGTTAGGCCATCGTTTTCAAGCGTCGAAAGGTACGAGTCGATGTAATCGTAGACGGGGTCGATGAGGGCGGCTTGATTGGAAGCCTCATCCACCACCAAGTAGGTCATGGCCCAAACGCCTTCATTGAGTTGCTCAAAACGCATAACCAGCCCATGAGGCGTTCTGCTATGAACTTTGACCGAACCCGATTTCATCAAATACGGTCGCCATCGTTACCGATTCATGGTGGGAGTGACAGAGTACGGTCTGTTGTTGATTGGATTGGCCCTTGGCGGAGTAATCGGATGGGTGATGGCTCGGCAATCCATCGCCGGTGAATTGATTCGTGCTGAAGAGCGTCTTCGCTCAAGCGAAGAGGCATCAGCCATCAACGAACAACGCATCCGAGCAGAGGTTGAGAACCTCTCCAAGCGCCTGAGCGAGGAAAATTCCGCCAATTTTCTAAAATTGGCTGAAGAGCGTTGGTCAAAGAATCAACTTGAGGCTGAGCATGCTCTTGAACAGCGAAAAAACGAGGTTGAGCATCTGCTCAAGCCGCTTCAGGAGGAATTGACCAAACTTCAACACCAAAACACCGAGATGGAAAAGGAACGAGTGGGAGCGTACGAAGGATTGCGACGAAACATCAAGGAACTCGGTGAGAAAACGGAATCCTTGTCCACACGCACCGTGGCGCTTTCGACGGCCCTCACCACCTCGAGCCAGACGCGAGGAAATTGGGGCGAAGTCAAACTTCGACGGCTGTTTGAAATGGCAGGCCTTTCCGAACACATGAATTTCAAAGAACAGCCGACCTTGGATAACGGCACCCGTCCAGACTTTGTCGTCATCCTCCCGGAGGGAGGCGTCATCCCCATCGATTCCAAGGCGGTTGGGGGAACGTATCTCGAAGCGGTCTCGCTTGAAGCTGGACCTCAGCAAGACGATTTGCTCATTCGTCACGCTCGCAGTATGCGAAGTCGAATCACCGACCTCAGTTCCAAGGCGTATCAAGAAGCCATTGAGGGTCATTTCGACCATGTGGTCATGTTCGTACCGAGCGAAGCCATGGCCGCCGCTGCCTTCAACGTGGACCCGGATTTGATGGAGTATGCCATGAGCAAATCGGTCCTGGTCACCACGCCGGTCACGATGCTCGGCTTGTTGCGGACCGTCGCCTTGTACTGGCAACAGCACGCCCTTGCGGAGGGCGCACGAGAGATTTACGATGTCTCGAGAGAGTTGTACAAACGCGTTACCACGATGGTGGAGCACTACAACAAGGTGGGTGGGCACCTTGCCAAAGCAACCCTAGCATATAACGACACCATGCGGTCCTACCAATCACGAGTCCTCCCACAAGGTCGCCGATTGGACGAACTGAAAGTCTCGGAAACCCTCACGCAAGAACTCCCAGAGCCGTCTGAGGTGACGATGCTCCCCAGTGACCAATCCTGATACGAGCATTGATGTGAATCGGGGAGTTGCGGGAACCATGCACCCTTTCGTCACCGTGTATTTGGAACACGACGGAAAGGTGTTGTTGGTGGACGAACACGGAAATGGACCCCAACTCCCTCAACCCGGCCGAATGAGAGACAGCAGCCCCCTACGTTTCCCCACGATTGATGAAGTCAAGGCCATGGACCTTGAGTTCGTTGAAAAGGACACGCTCAGCATCACCTTCGGGCCAACCCAATTCACCGTCCTGAAAGCCTATCCAAAAATGGAGTGGCCCAAGCATTGGGCTTGGAAGGACGCGTGCATCGCTGACAACGCTGTTCACCCCGTCGCAAGAGAAGCCATCTATCGCTCCCTGCATCGATTGGTTGCGAAAGTCATGATCCAAAACGATGCAGGCGAAGTGCTGATGGGAAAGGTCGAGCGAGGGCACTTTAACGGATTTTGGACCTTGCCAGGAGGCTACTTGGACCACAACGAACACCCTTCGGTCGGGTGCGTGAGAGAAACGCTTGAGGAGTTAGGGTTAGAGATCGTCTTGGACGACAAGGAACCGGTCATCACGCAACGTGTGTTCAACGATGAAGGCATCTCTTTCATTTCCTTGACGTATCGGTCAACTTGGAACGGCGACCTTTCTGAATTGTCGCTGCAGACAGAAGAAATCTCCGAAGCCCGATGGTTCAGCGTCAACGACGCCTATCAGCAAGCGGTCTCCCAATTTGACAAGGAAGCGCTTCGCAGTTTACTCTGAGCCTCAAAGACCGAGCATCTCGCGAGCGGCCTGAAGTGCATCGGGCAAGCCGTCTGCGTTTGAACCGCCGCCCTGAGCGAAAGTTGGTCGACCTCCGCCTCCCCCGTTGATGTGGGGTGAAATCGAGCGAAGCAAGTCGACAGCGTTGTAGCGCTCGGAGGCAACCGTCCCATCCGTGATCCCGACCATCAATTTTCCACCACCATCACGGGAGCCCAGCACGGCCAAGGTGGGTTGGTTTTGGTCCAACGTGAGTTCCTTGAGCATCGTGGTCATCGATTTCAAATCACCGTCAATTTCCATCACGACAACCCGAACACCGTCCAATTCAGAGGAGGCATCACCCCCACCGCTGGTGCGAAGGCGAACGATTTCAGATTCAAGATGTTCAATCGTCTTCCGCTGTTCCTTCCATTCCTTGAAGAATCGAGCTGCAGCTTTTGGTAAATCGTCCTGATGAACCCCAAACACCTCGGCCGATGAGCGCAGCAATTCGTCTTGCGAACGGGCATAGGCCAACGCTGCTTCCCCTGCAACAATGTGCAACCGCTCAACACCGTCTTGAACGGCGGTTGAACGAACGATGCGAATGGACCCGATTTGACCCGGTTCATCGTGGTGAGTTCCCCCGCAGGCCTGAGTGTCGTGTTCAGCGATTTTCAAAATTCGAATCGAATCGCCCTTCGGGGCACCCCCCTGATACAAATCAAATCCGTGGACAAGGTCAGCATCTTTTCGATTGAGTTCGGATTTTTCGGTTGAGGCGACCGATGCCAGCACTTGATTGGCCATGGTTTCCATGGCGTCGAGGTCATCGCGTGTCAGTCGATGGAAGTGCGTGATGTCCAAACGACCGCTTTCTACGGAGAGGTGAGAACCTGCTTGAAAGATGTGGGGGCCTAACAAATGTCTGGCCGCTCCCCCAACGATGTGGACGGCCGTGTGGTGGTCCATCAATTGCTTTCGGCGCTGCCAATCCAGCCGGATTTCCACCGGTTCTCCAACGGTCAACCGACCGTTGGTAAAGTGAAGAATCACGTCACCCAGTTTCTGAGTGTCAAGCACATGAACCATTGAATCGCCCTGAGCAAGGGTTCCTCGGTCACCCTCCTGCCCCCCGCCTTCGGGATAGAACAGGGTGCGGTCCAGCACCACTGCAAATTCACCCTCTGCCCCGTGACGCTCAAAACAGGCGATCACCTTTGACGTGGCCGTCTGCGCATAGACATCGTCGTAATAGTCCGTTACGGTCGCTGGAAGGTCATCGGTCATGTATTCGGTTCCGGTTGAGGGGGGTTCACGGGCGGCTTCTTTGGCCAAACGTGCGTGGCGTTCAGCCATCTCTGCCGAAAAACCGGTTCGCAAGGCGACCTGAGTCCAACCGGCCTTTCGTGCCAAGGCTACCGCCATGTCGGGGGCCAAGCCGTGTGAATCGTTGAGCGTAAACAAATCTTCGTCGGGAATGGATTCTGCACCTTTGTCCAGACTTTTGAGTTGTGTTTGCAACACTTGGACACCCTTCCGAAGCATCTCAACGTATCGTTCCTCCTCAAGGGTCAGAATTTCCAACAACCCTTCTCGGTGTTGCTTGTTGAGATGTCCACCCAGGTTAACATCGAGGTGATGTTCAGCAAGGTCGCTCAAGGGAACATCAAGTCCCAATTCATCCCGCATTCTCAGCACCCGACGAGCAAGCATCCTGGCAAGGTAACCGGCTTTGGCGTTTGACGGGACCAAACCGTCTCCAAGCATGTTGCACAGAGCATGCAAATGGTCCGGGATGGCATAGATGTTGGACAGGGGCTCCGTGATGCCCGTAAATTGTTCGGCCGTGAGTTCGATGCCTCGGTCCTGAAGTCGGGTCAGGAAGAGACTGACCAGTTTGTCACCGTCAACCCCGGCTTCGATGTTCATGATGCCGTTCAGGCGACTCATTTCACTGAGGAGACGATCAAGGTCGATCGAAGGCCATTGCTTCGCCACATCATCAAACTTTGAAAGTGATTTCAACCAGTCAACGGATTCAGGGTAAATGGCCTCGTAAATGGTTGGTGTGCCGGCCGCCGCCCAGCAAAATCGTTCAAGTCCATACCCGGTGTCGATGATTTGCAAGGGCATCTTACGGTATCGATCACCCTTCAACTCAACATCGCCCTCGGGATGTTCTTCCATGTCCATGAACACCAAGGTGGCCAACTCGAGCCCACCGACGATCACTTCCACGGCTGCTCCAGCATTGCCTCCGCCGCACCATGGGTTTTCCACATACGTGATCTCGGATGAATCAATACCGAACGTGTCGGTCAACATGGTATGGCAATGCTCGACGCATGTTTCCATCCAATAGATTTCTTCCCCTTCAGCGGGACGATTGAACACGTGATGGGCCATCATCTCAAAGGTTGTCAAGTGGCGCCCAGAGCGCCCGACAGCATCCACATCGGTCAGTCGAATGCAGGGTTGGGAAACGGCCAGGGGATTGGCTGGCGGTTGGACCAAGCCCGAGGTGACATGGGGTTGGAAGTCTGCAATCGAGGCGATGGTCAGGTGAATGTCATCACGCCATCGGGCCAACACCGGATAGGGGTCAATTCGGGTGTGGTCGACGTTTTCAAAAAACGAGAGAAAGGCCTCACGCATGGCATCTTTCAGGGCTTTCCCTCGTTGGTCAAATCCTGAAATCAACGGTGCACCAATGAACGTGTATTCGTCCTCGGAGGTGTCACCGCAGGTCGTTCGATGTTCATCGGACGTCCAAAACCATAGATCCGTCACCGCGCACTGTTTTCGGACGAATCCGTTGTGGTGGAAAACGGCGAGGTCAATGGGTGGAAGTGCCATACCGTCAACGTCCTTCCGAGGAGGATGCTCATTCCAAAGCGAGTCCCCCTTTCAAGGCTATGATGACAAGGAGGCAATTTTGGCCGTTGCAAAAAGGCTCAAAACCAACGAGCGGGACGGTTTGACATGGATGCATCATGGCGGGACCACCTCGTGGATGAGGGGGACGGCACGATGCGAATCAAAGCCCACGGGGCGATGCGGGTTGACGCTCGCCTGGTGACGGATATGGGGCACATGATGCGTCACGGAGACGATCGTGGCCCCGAGCAACTCGTCAACACGGCCAGCCTACCCGGCATTGTCGGAGAGGCATGGGCGATGGCGGATTGGCATTATGGCTACGGATTCCCCATCGGTGGCGTGGTGGCCACCGATGTCAACGAAGGGGAATTGGGTGGAGCGGTTTCACCCGGTGGCGTGGGCTTTGACATCAATTGCGGCGTTCGTTTTTTGGCGTTGGACGCCACCAAAGACGACATCCCCAACCTGAAAAAACTCGCAGGCCGCTTAGCCGGTAGAATACCCGCTGGTGGTTCGGGGAAAGGCGGGGTCGACCTTTCAAGGCAGGACCTCAATGAATTGTTGATGGGCGGCGCCTCGGCTGCCCTTGACTTGGGTTTCGGCCTTGACAGCGACCTACCCATGTTGGAATCGAAGGGATGCCTGCCCACCCAGGAAGCGAATGTTTCACAACGAGCCGTAGAGCGAGGCCTCAAGTCGTTGGGAACGCTTGGAAGCGGCAACCATTTCCTTGAACTCCAAACCGTTGGACAGGTCGTGGACGAGCGAACGGCAACGGCGTGGGGACTTCACGAACATCAACTGGTCGCCATGATTCACTCCGGAAGTCGAGGCTTAGGCCACCAAGTTTGCACCGACCATGTGCGGAGCCTGGAAAGCACCTACCGACAGACGGACCAAGGTTGGACCAACGATGCCTGGGGGTACACCTTGGCGGACCGCCAGTTGGCAGCTGCACCCATCCACTCCAGAGAGGGTCAAGCCTACCTTGACGCCATGAATGCCGCTGCAAATTTTGCCTTCGCGAACCGAGCCGTATTGGCGGAACGTCTGCGAACGGTCCTGCGCTTGGAGTTGGGGGTTGATGGTGAGGCACGAACACTGTACGACGTGGCGCACAACATCGCCAAAGTAGAAGACCATCATGTGAACGGGAAGGGATGCACCTGTTGCGTGCATCGCAAAGGTGCCACCCGTGCATTTGGTGGCGACCATCCCGAGGTGGCTTCCGTTTTCTCAACCACGGGGCAACCGGTGGTCGTTCCAGGTGACATGGGGACGGGGTCGTGGGTGATGGCCGGCCCCATCAACGGCAGCAACCAAGCCTTTGGCTCATCGTGCCACGGTGCCGGTCGTGCGCTCTCACGAGCGCAGGCCAAGAAATTGCTCGATGGAAAAACGTTGAAACGCGACCTCGAGAACCGAGGAATTCGCGTTCATGCATCCACGCCCAACGTACTTTCTGAGGAGGCGCCTGATGCCTACAAAAACGTGGACGATGTGATCAAACTGACCCAGAGGGCAGGCCTTGCTCGACCGGTCGCGAGAATGAATCCACTTGCCGTGATCAAGGGATGATCACATGCAGACTTGCATCATTCCTTGCCCTGGCAAGGTTGGTGCAGCTCCACTGTGAACGCCGTCAGGCTCCTCAACGATCACGCTAAGCAGGGTGTTCACCAATTCTTTCAATTCGTCAACTTGATGTTGCAAATCCTTGACTCGTTGTCTCATTTCATCTTCTCGTTCTTGCTTGCGCTCCATGTGCATCCCATCTGAGAAGTTGCCTTCTCAGGTCTCTAACTCAAAAGTCGCCTCTTATAGATTGAGGTCGGGTGAAGGGAATTCTTCGGATTTGCAAACCCAAGGAATAAGGCGAAGTGGAGCCACCGGCGAGATTTGAACTCGCGACCTCCTCATTACCAATGAGGTGCTATACCCCTAAGCCACGGTGGCAGTGGTCTGCCCACCCACCAAATGAATATAATCACTTCGCGAACGAGGTGATTAGGGTAAGGAACGGTAGAGTTGCCAACCACCGCTCTGGATGCCACCCGGAACCGTCACGGGAACGCTCGAATCACCCACCCGTTCATACTCCAACGGGTCCAATGAGTACGTGACATGAGGGGCAAGTACGATGAGGTCGGGAGACGCATTAAGCAGAAAGGTCGAGGCCGTGTCCTCGGTTCTCCAGTGGCCTTGGATGCCCACCGTTCCGTCCAAATCAAGGTGGGTTTTCATGACGTACAGATGGTGCATGGCCAACGTCTCGGGAGCGATTAACAAAAATTGCTCATCACCGTCCTGCCAAGCTTCAGCGGCAGCGACCCCTGCATCTTCGGACCACAATTGATGACCAATCAGAGAGGTGAACAAGATGAACGGCACCAAAACGGCGAGCGCAGCGGTTAAGTGTTGGGGCCAACGATTGGATGACTCACCCTTGGAACGAGGCCATTTCAGAACCATGAGAATCGGCAGCACCAAACAGGTCGCATAGCGTCCGTTGTTCCCTAATACCACCATGATTTCGGTCATCGAGCGCCCCCATAGGGTCGATTCCAGGCTCCAAAGGGCGGCGATGTAGAAGATAATGGCCGTTAAAAGTCCGGAGATGTACATCGTTAACAAGCTCAATTCGGGTGACCGTGCGTTGAGGAGAGATGACCCCTTTTCACTGATCAGCGGCCAAAGTGCCAAACCGATGAGGAGGTAAAGACCGACCGCATCAATCACTGCGAAGAAAAGGGCGAACAAAAATTTCAGGGGTTCCTCGAAAACGATGGCGAAGGTCCCGCCTTGGGTTCCAAGCGAGAGAAGAACCAAGACGAGGAGGCAACCCGTGCTTGCCAAGGCCGCCATCACCCATGGATGAGACGTCAATGGCGCTTCTGAACGAGCCGATGCGTGTTGGTGCCACGCCACCCAGCCCATGCCAAGCACCAACGCTCCCAGCCAAACACCGAACGCCATGAGCAAGGGGAACCCCTTCCAGGCCATGATGGGAAGAAGGCTGGTGGCCATCCAGGCCACGTGGAGCCTCAGTCGATGAACCGAAGGCGAATCACCAAAGGCAAAACCGACCAATGCAACGCCACCAAAAAGGGCCAAGATGGCCTCATCGTATCCTCGACTCGTTGCAAAGAGGAAGACTGGACTGAGCAAGACCACGAGTGCGTACGCAGGAACCAAGGTCACTCGACCGGAATCGTCCTTTGGTCCAACGGCAGCCAAGAGTGCCACACCACCCAACGAGATGGCCGCCGTAAGTTGAAACGCTAACGGCGAGGTGTTCCAGGGAGGTATGTATCCATCGTAAACCACCGTGTTTCCGCTTCCTTGAGTGGAGGAATCGGAGACGCGTAGGGGGCCCCAGGCCAAGTCGTGTCCCTCCTTGCTCACGTCGTTCAATGCGTTCAAGCGGACGTGGGAGTCCAGGCCCAAGTCGCTGTTCAGTATTCCCAAGAATTGAAGCCCTATCGCCACCAAAAACAACATCAGCCAACGTCTCGAAGGAAGGCGTTGAACGTCGTTCACGCATTCTCCTGCCATCGTCCAGTCATGGAGGTTGCGGTGTCCTACGGCCAACGAGGGAAAAATTGGCGCCGAGAGAGAGATTTGAACTCCCGAGGGAACGGGCCCACGCGATTTCCAGTCGCGCGCACTACCAGGCTATGCGATCTCGGCTCTTGTTCGGGCGAGCCCCGTTCTTCGTTTAACCATCACGCTTTCGCCTCAACGAGAAAACCTCCGAGCGAAAGGACTCAAAGGGGCGACCTCAAGCGGTGACCATGAGCGAAGAGGGGCAGGTTGAGGAGGCCGCCTTCATCCCTCATGAAAAACTTCCATTTCGCTTGGCCATGATGAAATTGGAAAAACCGTTCCCACCAAACATCCCGCTTTCCGAACCGTTGAACACCCTCCGTAGAGAGTGGCATTTCCAGTACAAATTGCTCAGGGCAGAATGGAAAAAAGAGCACTACATGACGATGGCGTTCGGTATGTTGGCGTTGGCGCTTGGGTCCATTTCAGCCGAACTCTGGGACGGAGGGGATGCAAGGTCGAGTGGCCTTGAAGGATTGTTGGCCATCAACGGCTTCCACTTCTTCCAGTTCTTGGTTTCCATTTTGTGTTGGGCTTGGTTTACCTACCGCGTGTGGACCTTCTTTCCCGTCATGCGGGTGCATGCGATTTCCTTGCTGGTCATGTGGAACGGCATGATGGGGGCGCAAATATTCTATCACCGAAACAACGCAAGGTTCCCGATTGGATTGAACCTGTCGGACATGATGGAGGGGACGCTCATCTTGTTGGTGGTCTGCTTTTTCTTGTTCTTCTTTTGGAAGGCGGTGGTCGAGACCCGAGACCTCCACGTTGAGGTGCACCACCTTCACGAAGACGTTCGAGTCATGGAAGCGGAATTGGCGGAACATTCCCTCAAAGGATGGACCGGCTTGTTTGGACTCTGGGTGGGATTGATCACCGTTTCCTCTTGGGCAGGGATGCACCACGTGGCTGCTTACGGTGATTCCAACTATGGATTCCTCGTGCTGCATTTGCTGACCGGCCTTCCTGCCGTCCCCATTTTGTTCCTCGTCCTGTGGTATCCGCAGCGAATGCTCGGCAACCAAACTCGTGTTCGAACACGGGCAGCGGTTGACGCTGCGCTGGAAATGGAAGGCCCCTCCGATGAACCCAATCATCGCGCCTCATGCCCCGATTGTGGGGCACCCTCCAAGCTTGTTCGCAACGAGAAAGGTGCGATTACTCATCCATGTCTTGCAGATGGTTGTTCGGCGAAGGTCATCATCGGCACGGCATGCAGCGCCTGCACCGCCGTCATGCCAAGCCGTCTGGATTGTACGTCCTGCGGCGTGAACGCTCCGGCAATGGATTATCTTCCCGACCAGGAGGCGTGGTGAAGATGCTAAACCGATGTCGTGACGATTTTCCAACCCTTGCAGGCGACGACGCTCCTGCCTACCTCGACAACGCCTGCGTGACCCTCAAACCCAACAGCGTGATTCAAGCGATCACCGACTACTATACCCTCACCCCAGGATGCGGTGGACGGTCGGTCCACCGGTACGGGACGGCGGTTTCCAAAAGTGTGAGTTCAGCCCGGAACAAAGTCGCCAATTTTCTTCACGCCGAGAACCCCAATGAAATCGTCTTCACTCGTAACGCCACGCACTCCATCAATCAAATCGCTCACGGCCTGTCGTGGGAGAAAGGAGACGTTGTCCTCACCTCCGACCGTGAACATAACTCAAACTTGGTACCGTGGATCCAACTTCAACAAGAACAAGGCATCGATCACCGTGTCGTACGAAGTCAGGAGGACAACAGCTTCGACCTTGAGGCGTTCGAACAGGCGTGCAATGATGCCAACGGTCGCCTTCGAATGGTAGCCATGAGTCACGTCGGCAATCTCGACGGCGTGGCGATTCCCATAGCGGAAGTAACAAAAATTGCCCACGACCATGGTGCCTTGGTCGCCGTGGACGGCGCTCAATCCACGCCGCACATGGACGTGGATGTCCAAGCTCTCGGGATTGATTTTCTCTCGTTTTCAATCCACAAAATGTGCGGCCCATCAGGAATGGGTGGGCTCTGGGGAAGGTACGACCTCCTTGACGGCCTGCGCACCATTCAGTCCGGCGGACAAACCGTCACCCATTCAACCTACACAGAGGCTGAATGGGCGAACCCTCCCGCACGTTTTGAGGGGGGTCTTGGCAACTTTTCCGGTATGATGGCCACGGGAGCGGCCATTGACTACCTCTCAAAACTTGACATGAGTGCGGTGCATGAACATGAAATTGCGCTCAACCGAATCATGACCGATGGCGTCAAGGATCTTCATGGCCTCAGCATCATCGGACCTCAAGACCCCTCAAAACGGGGAGGCATTTGCTCACTGCTGATGGATGGACTTCCTGCACACGAAGTGGCGCTGCTCCTCGACGAAGCGGCGGGCGTCATGGTGCGTAGTGGGCAACATTGCGTTCATTCTTGGTTTGCTGACCGCCAACACCCACAAGGTTCTCTACGGGCATCGGCCTATCTTTACAACAACGAAGAGGACGTACGCCGGTTCGTTGACACCCTCACCGAGATTGTCCACACCTTGGGGTGAACGCATGGAGAACGACGTTCCATTGGGCGAAACCCCCGACGATGCAGGACCCGTTCCTCCGTGGCAAAACCTTGCTGTCCTGCAACCGCAACAGGACACCAGTGATTTGAGGGCCGTACGGATGCTCGTTTCGTTGACGCTTGGCATCACGTTCGTGCTCGCTGCAGGATACCTCGCTGCGGTCGTTCTCACGGACGGCGCCGTCCTTCTTCGTCCCAGCGAAGTAGCGCTTGAACGACACGCATCGTACCAATCCATGGTGAATCATCCCGGAGAATCCATGCAAGGGGAAGGCGTTGTGGCCTGCATCATTGACTCTGGAATCGACCTTGACCACGGTGACCTTGCAGATGTCACACTCAGTGGATGGAAGGATTTTGTAAACGGTCGAACAACCCCCTACGACGACCACGGACACGGAACATCGATGGCCGGCATTTTGGTCGCCAACGGTTGGTTGAAAGGCGTCGCTCGGGACGTGGAGTTGCTCGTCGGAAAAGCGTTGAGCGGGGATGGAAGCGGGAACGATGCAACCGTTGCCGAAGCCATCGACTGGTGCGTTGAATCAGGAGCCCACGTGATTTCACTTTCCCTTGGAGGGGCACCGGATATCCTGCCGTTTTCCTTCGGTTCTGGACGCTCGTCAGGTGATGCAGCGAACGACGCCATCGACGCTGGCATTTTCGTCGTTGCGGCGGCCGGTAACGATGGAGGAGCAGAAGACGACGGAGACGTGGCCCACCCATCAAGCGAGGCGGGTGTCATTGCGGTGGGTGGCGTCACGATTCAAGGCAAGCATTGGTCCGGGTCGTCGCGAGGCGATAACAACGGACGCTTGCTCCCGTTGCCCATTTTACTGCCACGGGCAGACCCTGACAAGAAACCGGAGGTCGTGGCACCGGCAGAAGGTGTCCCCGTCTTGCTCAACGACGGCTCGTGGGGACTCGCCGACGGCACCAGTGCCGCCACGGTCTACGTGACCGGTGCGATTTGTCTGCTTCTGCAAAGCAAACCCGAATTGATTCCCAGCGAAACAAACGGAAATGCGGACAACGTCGATGCCGTCAAACGCTGGATCATGGAGAGTGCACAACCTGATGAAGGCCAAGTTGGCCATGACGACCAATACGGGTATGGCCTGCTGGACATCGAGGCCTTGTTGGCCGCTCCTCAATCCTGATGGGGCATCCAAGCGACCAACGTGCCCCCAAATAAGGGCATGAAGGCCACGTGGTGCGTGGATTGGGTTTCGCTAACCAGTTCAATCCAGGCATTGAAGCCGTTGACCAACGCCATCCCGGCTTCATCATCAGGATCAACTTCGCCCGTTGGCATGTCCGGTTCCACCGTGTACAACACACCGTTTGATTGGAGGAAGGGCAAGAAGTTCTTCACCAAGGCGGCGCGTTCCGCCGAAGGCCCATCAACGACCACCGCATCATAGGCGTCAGCAAGCGGGGGATCGGTCAATTCCGTCCCCGTGGCCGATGCGAGATTCCAGGCGTGGTGTTCGGCAGCGAGTTGAAGTGGTTCGCCCACGACCACCGACGCCCATGCAAGCGCATCGTAACGGTTCAACAAGCGCTGAAGAATCACGCCGAACTTCCCGCCCTGTTCAACGAGGGTGAAGCGGTCGAGGGGACGTTTGGAGCGTTCGCTCAAATCCAAGAGCCAAGCTGAACGATGGCCAATACCGGATCCAATCTCGAGCACTTGACGGGGTTGTTGGCGGGCGAGTGCGTCACGTAACCGTCGTAAGATGGAGATGGACCACGTTGAAAGCCCCATGTGTTGAAGTTGTTCGTGAATGTTCGCAGCGACCGCCGGTTCCTCACGCGGTTGGTCGCTGTCCTTGGAGAGCAAATGAGCCAAGACAGACGCACGGTCGGGTACGCCATCCACATCTCCCATGGGCCTGCGGCATCTCGGAGAAACATCAAGGCTTGCACGGACGCTTCGTCGGAGGTTTCAAACCAAACGGCGAGGGCGAGAGGCATGGGGGGGACTGTCCATGGATGAAGATGTCTGGGATGAAGAGGACATCATGGACAATGCAACGCATTGCCCTTCATGCGACGAGATGACCGGGCACGAGATCCTCAAGGAACGAAGCGTCGGCGATGGAGCTGATTTCACCGTCCGTTGCGAAGTATGCCAACACGTCCACATCGTGCAGTTTCGACCGCCGCCTCCAACCAACCTCCCGTTCATTTTGACCGACGGGCCTCATTCCGAGCGAGTTGTCTTGGTGGTTGACGCAGACGAAGAATTTGTGGTCGGTGACGTGTTTGAAGAGAATGAAAAACTGTGGAGAATTCATCAAATCGACTTGGCGAATGACCAGCACGCGACCTCAGCCTTGGCGACCAACATTGCCCGGGTGACGGCGCTGCGCACCGACATGGTCAGGGTCAAACTCACCCTCACCCGTGGAGAGGATTCCACCTCTGCCGTCCTCGTGGTGCCTCAAGAAACCGCCTTTACGGCATCCCACCTTTTGGATTACGAAGGAGAAACCTGGCGTATTCGAGCCATCCATACCGGTGCCGGTCGGACCTTACGAGGTACGGTAAACGCACCTGACATCAAGCGGATGTATCTTCACGAGCCCCCCAAGTCAGAGCACTTCGCACCAAGAACGCCACGTGAGCGAAGGCAAGCCTGGAAGGAAGGGAAATTGGGATACAATCCAAACCCCGAACGTCCAAAAGAGCACATCAAGAAAGGGGTTCACCCCAACGCTCAGAACAAACGGTCCAAGAAAAAACGAAGATGATTCATGGACGATTGGTCCACGGCATCAGGAAGGCTTTGGCGACTTGAGCACCGATGGTTGGATTTTCTTTCAACCTCCGAATGCTGTATTCATACCACTTTTCACCGTAGGGGACGTACACTCGGGTGCGATGGCCCTGGGCAAGGAGCCTTCGACGCAGAGGGCCACGGACACCAAGAAGCATCTGGAACTCATAACCCGGGCCCTTGGCGGGACGTTGGGGGGCGGCGTTCGTACGAGGATCGCTCATTCCGGGCCCCATGCCGAGTTTCTCAAGTTCCGAGAGGGTGTGGTTGATCACCGGAAGATCGTGGCTCGCGATGCCAACATAAGCACCGGCCTCGAGCATTCTGGACACGGAGGCGTTGGTCGCTTCAACAATGTCGGCATAACGGGTGTGGGCGATCGAGTCAGGCTCAAGGTAAATGCCCTTGCAAATTCGATAATCAGCGTTCATGCCCAATCGTTGTTCGAGTTCTTCGATGTCAGCGAGGGTTCGGAAAAGCCGTCCTTGAAGCACGGTACCGACGTTCGTCAACCCCTCTTCATGCAGCTTGAGGACCACCTCGATGGTATCCGTCGTGACGCGATGGTCTTCCATATCAAGGCGAACAAACATCTCGTTTTCCGCGGCCATGGCCACCAAGGTTCGTATGTTCTTCAAGCCCTCATCGGGGTTAATCAACAAGCCAAAGGCGGTGGGTTTGATGCTCAGGTTGGCATCAAGCTGGTGTTGATTGATGGCGTTCATGACCCGAATGTATTCGTCAAGAAAGAACTTGGCTTCATGCATCGACGAGATTTCCTCACCGAGTACATCAACGGTGAAACACGCCCCTTCTGCTGAGAGTCGTTTCATGACGGCAACGGCATCGTCAAGCGTTGCCCCTGCTACATAGCGGCGACTGACCCAGCGAACAAACCACTTGGGCATTCGGACCGTCATCGCAACGACCAGTCGCGAGAACCATCCCACCATGGCCATGACTCTCCCAAGGCGCTCTTTGACCCTTTGCGTGACAACCCCTCAACGCTCGAGGCGTTCCTTGATTTGACGACTTGTCAACAACGGGATTCCCAAAGCCTCGAGATGCGCACGAATGGCTTGCCGCTGCCATCCACGGAACGCTTTTTTGTCCATTGAACAAACAAGGTCACCGCCGGGAAAACTCACCTTGGTGGCCTCCAATGCGGCATCCAAGGCTTGGCGCCAGTTTCCGCCTACGTGCTCGCCGTCCTGTTCAAACGGCATGGCGTAGGTGGCTAACATGTGTCCAATCCATACCCCTTCAAGGGCACCCAGGAGATTGGCTCGAGGAGCATAGTGCCCCCCACCCAGAGTCACCACAACCGTCTGGCCTGCGTGTTTGGAGGGGTCCCACGATGTTGTATCCTCTCCCAACAACCCCTTGCGCATGATGTTGGCTAGTACCCGTGCTGCACCGAGGTGGTCCCAAGTGGCCTCCGTGGAACCGACTTCGATGAACAAACAAGGCGTTTCAAGGTGGGGGCCGTGGTGCGTGACTTCAAGCGATAGATCGAATTCATCCACCTCGGGTGACGTTTTTGCTTCTTGCAACAGCATCCGCCACCACGGTGCAAGGCGTGAAGACGGGGGAGGAGCAACTCCCCCGATGCCGCCGTAGGGACCGATTTCTCCTTGCTGAAGGTGAGGGACGCCGATGGGATGGAGGGTCAGCGAAGCCTGACCGCTCGCAGCGACGTGACGTGAGGGGAAGATCACTTCCTGCACGAGCTCACCGGTGAACCGGTTCCAGCGACGGTCAAGATGGTCTTCAAAGAGCAGACCGTCAGGCAAATACACCATACGTAATCGGTCAAAGGCATAGGTTGGATGGCCTTCGAAGGCATCCATGGCAACCCACGGGTCAAGACTACGAAGAAGATCGGCTTGATTCGTGCTCGCAATGTCCTTGCTGTTCACCGCAATCAGCACCACCGAGCGGTTGACCATGTTCCTGCGTGGAGATGCGTCTTTTTTGAACTCACGCAGACGAGAGTTCACATACTTTCAGCCCAAGCCAGCAATATGGACGAAGGGCTGCCTCCACGCATCCCTTTTCTGCCCGATTTGGTCGTTCATCACCCTCAAGGAGTGGTGATTACCGGAATGGACGGTGAAGTTGCTTGGCTGGATGCCAACCTCCAACCCCTCGGTCCTCCGAGTCAACCTCATCCCATGCGGATTCATCGAGCCGTGGTCGAGAACGACCTTTTGATTGGAATGTGGCTCGACCGTGAATTGTTGCTGGCTTGCATGGCGGCCCTGCCCGTTGGCGCCTCCGAAAACGGAACGACCCGAGCCGAAGTTCGAGCCTCCATGAGCACCCGCACAACGCACCAGCCTGCTGGTCATGTCTGGTCGCACAGCCTGGACGCCGAACCGATGGCCCTCGCCTCAAACGGTGAGGTGGTCGTGTTTGAACTCTATCGGCGAGGATTGTACAGCACCAAAACCAACGCAGAAGAGCGATGGAGGCAACCGCCCCCATCCTGGAAATACAGTAAACGCAGGCCAAGGAACGAAGAAACCGTGGGCCTTCGCATCAAGGGTGAAGATGTCCTCCTCACGTCGAAAGGAGGACGGGTCCAGCGTCGTGCTCTGGACACGGGCGTCCTTTTGGAAGAGTATCTTCTTCCTGGGATTGAAGGGCCGATTGAGCGGCATTTCACCTCGGGCCTTCATGACCTCGTGTGTTCATCCCACGGCACCGTGAGTTGGCTCACCGACCAAAAACTCGTGGCGCAAGCACAATTGAGCGGCCCCGTTCAACATGCTGCGTGGGATACTCAGTTGCAGGGTTGGAGAATCGCTGGATGGCGTGAGGAGGCGGTTCTGGCTAAAGACACGGTCCAACGAGAAGCGACGTCTGAAATTCCCGTCCATGTTTACCCTCACCGAAGTGGGGCGTTGCTTTTGATGAACGACGGCACATGGCAAAACAGTGCCATTGAGTCACGGTGCGGCGCGACTGAAGAAGAGTGATCACTCGTTCATGGCCGTGTGACCGCAACGTCCGCAGGATTTACGGTTGTTGTGATGAGCCAAAAACACGCCGGGACCGCATACGGGGCAGTTCTCAGCACGAATGAGTTTGCCGTCTTCGACCTTGTACTTTGACCACTTGGCCTTGGCGTTCGGACCGTCACCCATCACTCATCGCCTCCTTCAGTGGCGGCGTCATCAGCCGGTGCAGCCGAACCGCTTCGGAACGGTTCATGGCGCTTGTGAATGTATTCCGGCTCAACAGCCATGGCCTCTTGGGAGCCGTAGATGTAGGCCAAGCCCGTGGTGAGGGGCTGTCCAAACCGAGTGACACAATTTTTGACGACAATCCAATCAGGATTGGAGCCTGGTTCAAGGGTTCGCACCAAATCCATGACCTCTTTTCGAGAGGGAGTGGCGTTTTTGTCGTGCTTCCAGCTAAAGGAGATTTCAACTCGATTCAGCACTTTGTTTTCTTTGCGTTCTTTGATTTCCATGATCTCACCTCATCGAATGTTGACCTTCAGCGCATATCGCCCAGGTTGGTCCACCTGCAATCGCTTGGCAATTTCCGAACGTTCGGGTTGCATGATGATGACGTAGCCGGTCCAATCGGACGAGACTTGTGCGGAGGGGTGACGAGGGCATTGGTCAACGCCATCGTTCAACACCAAATGGCATTCACCGCAGGCGAAGGGAACGTTCACCACGCTCACTCACCTCCATCGTTGGCGTTGTTCCACGATGGCGAGCCGAGGCCTTCCTGCTTGCTCGTCAAACCGATCTTTGAACGGCGGGGGTCGGAAGTGTCGGGAGAGAGGGAAACGATGCGGGCACGAACGAACGAACCGATGGCCAGTTCACGCCCGGTGTTTCGGCCGATGATTTTGTTGGCGCCGATGTTGATGTCAACGGGTTCTTCCATGATTTGGGACTTGTGAAGCAACGCCTCCATGGGGCCGATACGGACAAAGGCTCCGAATTCGTTGACTTCCGAAACGGCCCCTTCAACGACTTCTTGGTCGTCCATGCAGAAGAGCACGGCGTCAAATTGGACTTTTTGGTAAATGGCCCCGTCGCCGTGAATGATTCGACCACGGCCGATGGTCTTGTGATTGTTGGTCACCAGAACGAATCGATTTTCTGAGTCAAATTTACCCTCAAAGGCGTCCATGGAGAGACGGTCGATGTGCTGGTCCAAGGATTGGCCTTTCCGCATGTATTCAGCAGGAATGCGAATGGTGTCTTCTTTGGTTACGACCTTGTACATGTGTTTCACCTCTGGTTCTTTCCAAAGGTCAATGAAACACGGATGCTGTCAAGCAATTCCGTCCTTCACCGGGTTACCTCAGGAGAGAAAGCGACCGAAGTCATTCCTTCCACCGACGACCCCTATTTAATTGAAACGGACAACGGGGGCATTCTCATGACGACCCCAACCGCTGGATGGGGCCCAATTGATGCATCGAGAAACGAGGTTTAAGGTTGTGAAGGAGCCATAACCCATAACAACCCCCCGAAGGCGGTCATTCATGATGTCAGGCAGCGCCCACCCAGCCAAGGGCCGACAAGGCCTGACCGTGGCCGTCGTTCTGTTGATGCTCGGCGTCCTGGCCCTCCCCTTCCAGGGCACGGTGTTTGATGCACAACGGCAACCAATTTCCCCCTCAAGCGGCAACACCGATTGGACGGGTCTGGAACAACCGTGGGGGCAGTACGCCCAAACGCCAACCCACAACCAAACCGCACCCTTGCACAGCCCTGACGGCGGCCCTGGCCAAGGCAACGTGAGTGACGTCGTGGAGCTGGGAACCCTCGAGCACCCGGTGGTCAACTGGCAGGCCTTTGAAACCGGGGACGGAAGCGATGCCTACGGGTCGGTCATCGGCGACTTCAGCAGCAGCATCACCGCACCCGAGGCCGCCCTCGAGCGGTGTGGACAAGGTACCCTGTTTCCCGTGATGATTTCCAGCACGTTGGTCGATGGAACGCGGGAGAGTTACCTCAACATCATTTCGGGCAACGACGCAAAAATCGCATGGAGGGTATCTCTTGGAACCACTGAAGCGATTCGTTCAACGCCAATGATTCACGACATCGATGACGATGGACATCCCGAAATCATCGTTGTGTACGACACCCAAGGAGCGTTCAATGTCGATGTTTGGTCCCCTCGTTTGACGTGCACGGAATCCAACTGGCAATCGTCGGGCCACAGCAATGAACTGGTGTGGTCGTACAGCGACGCCGACGTTAGAATCGGTTCACCCTCCCCCCATTTTTGGACCGCTCAATCGGACCATCAAGCCGTTACGCAACCCCTGCTCGCCGATCTGGAACTGGACGGGACGCCCGAACTCGTGGTGGCCGTGGTTGACGATCCAGAAAACAACCCGTCAATCTTCGTCCACGCCTACACCTTGACGACCGGCCAGCCTTCAGCCGCTGAGTGGAGCGTCAACCTCGACCGGGGCACCCACCCATCGGACCCCGTGTGGGCCAAATTGGATGGAACAACCACCTCGGTGTTGCTCACCACCATCGATTCAAACTCCGGCAACATGTGGATTTGGAAAATCGACGGCGATTCCGGTTCACTCGATTGGGAAAGAGTGGCCGTCCAAGGAACCGATTCGGGAGATTCCGATGCGCCTCGGCTTCGGCTTCCCGGACCGGTCATTACACAACTTGACGGTGATGCTGCACCTGAAATGATCCTCACCGTGCCCACCGACCCAAACGGTCGAAGTCCCGGAACCGGTGCCCGCTACATTGGCATGGAAATCACCTCCACCACGGAGGTGTTCAATTTTAGAGCACCCAACGGCTTTGGCGACACCCAACCCACCCCGCTTGACACGGACGATGACGGGATTTCGGACCGGTTGTGTTGGGCCACCTGGTATTCCGAATCAAGCACGACTCCCAACCGAAAAGGCATGGTTGGATGCACCGACATCAGCGATGAAAACCCAGTGAATGAATGGGTTCGAGACCTTCAACGTGGCAGCGGCACCGATAACGATGAAATCGCCGTCTCACCTCCGTTCTGGTTGGACATTGACGGCGAAGGCACCCCCGAAATTCTCATTGGCTTTGGACGCCGATTGTGGGCCTTTGACGGCGACACCGGAGCCTCAGCCGACATCAACAACGAATGGTCAACTCCGCTCAGCATGCCCCATCGAGTCTGGACGGCGCCTGCTATCGCAGATGTTGATGGAGACGGCCACCTTGACGTCCTCTACGGCGACACTTTGGTTTCGGACCGCGGCCCCGACCTCGCACCATCAAGCGACAACCGTGGGTTGTCCTTCAATCCGGCCCAAGCCGACCCCGGAGACACCGTAACCGTGACGGCCCAATTCGCGAACATTGGCACCTCGGAAGCCGACGATGACGTTGATGCCAGCATCGTGATGAACGGTGCGGAACTCACCCGCGAGCGATTCACCTCCAGCAACCCTGTCGCTCCATCAGGCGAAGGAGGTCCGATGACCTTCACAGCGGAATTCACCGCTCAACTTGGCGTTCACACCTTTGAGCTGGTGCTCGATGTCAACGGAAACATTTCCGAACAGCGAGAAGACAACAACCACGCCATGGCCGAATTCGTCGTGGTCGAGCCGTACGTCGCTGAATTGGCGGGGCCAATCGACCCGCCACGGATCCTCCCAGGGACCAGCGAAACCATTGACATCGAGTTGGTATCGACCGGCTCACGAACGGCTGACTGGACCTTGTCGTACTCAACGGAGCAAGTGCCAGAGGATTGGAATTTTGCCCCCTTGGTCGGGCAATCCCTCTCGCAGGAACTCGTACCCAACACACCCTTTACCGTATCGTTTGAAGCGAGCGTCCCCGGAACCGCCATGGGCGATGAGTCCGGATTGGTCTCCTTCGTCCTCGCTCTGGACGACGACCCCACCATCAACGCTACCCTCGACCTCCCGTTGGAGGTCCTCCGAACCCGTGGATTGGATTTAACGGGACAAACCGGATTGAACGCTTCAAACGGATTTGGACGCCCGGGTTCAACCGCAGAAGCATGGTTCATGGTTGAAAATTTGGGCAACGCCCAAGAAACCACCACCACGATCACATGGACCGCTCCCTCATGGGGTGGTTCGCCATCCATCCACGCCATGGACGGAACCCAACTGTTCAGCATCACCTTGCAGCCTGGTGAAGCCATCCCCCTGTATGCGAGGCTGGCCACACCGGCGTCCGCTGCCTACGGAAGTTCAACCGAAACCACACTGACCATGTGCATGGGAAGCGGCAGCGAAACCTTGTGCGAATCCATGCCGTTTACGTTCACCTCGCAGAAATTTGTCCTCACCCCAAACCATCAACGCTCGTTGCCCCAGGCCAACTTGACCTGGTCGTTGACCGGAACCTTACCCACGAGCGGAAGCGTTCAATGGAACATGGCAGAGATGGGTATGCTCGAGACCGATTGGGTATGGGGAGCCACCGGCGACTGGACCCTCAACGGGAGTTTCCTTGAAGCCCAAGGGGTCGGCGGAGAAACCGTCACGGGAGATTTGCTTCTCGAACTCCCACCGAATGCCGTCCCCAAACGCCACGCCTTCATGGGCAGCGATCCCGCCGATAGCGACGCCGAATTCAACGCAAGCCTCCACGTCTTGCAAATTTTTAGAGCCAACTTGACCTTGATTGACCCTGTTCCAGACAACGAAGCGTCGGCGATTTCACTCAACGTGAGCGAACAACATCGGTTTCTCCTGTACCTGAGTAACCCCGGCAACGGGATGGACACCTTTACACTCGAAGCCACGGTCCAATCCAGCGATTCAGACCTTCACAACGAAGTCCAGTTCACCTATTACGACCCCGTCAAATCGATGGGGGCCCTGTCGACGGGTATTGGGACCGTTGATGTGCTGCTCTCTGAGGATGTCCCCGCTCAAGTACCGTTTGAGGTGGTGTTCACCTGGACCTCGCAAGGATCTGAAGGCGTGGTCAGCGATCGAGTGGTGGTCACGATCCAAGCGGCTCCGAGCCACGAATGGGCGGTGGCACCGACCAACGGAACTTCGTTTGGTGTCTCACCGGGTGAAGCGTTCAAGGTCAACATGAGCATCACCAATCTCGGCAATGCCATCGACACGTTATCCCTCAATCCTGTGATCAGCGTTCAAGCGCATGGCAATGACCAGTCCATATGGGACGCAGCCCCGGTCTTGTCCAACGCACTTGCGGTGAACGAAAGCGAAACGATCCAAGTGGCCCTCACGGTTCCTGAAACGGCGTGGGCGAGTACCACGGTGTCGCTTCGCCTCGACCATGAAGCGGGAGGCTACGTTATCGGCTCAACCACCTTCACGTTGGAAGTCCAAGCGGTGTCAGGTTGGCGACTGAACTTGACGGGGGCTGACCTTGAAATTCATCCAGAAGGCGAGAACTTGACGCTCCAGCTTGTCCACACGGGCAACGCTTACGAAACGGCCTATTTCGCAAAGGCAGGTGCGGGCTGGAACATCAGCCTTCCCGACCAAATCAACGATGTCGCTCCCTTCACAAGCACCACGTTCACGCTCTTTGTTGAGCCGCCAACCCACGCCATCGCCGGCGAGGTGGGCGTTCTCCAAATTCGCATTACTGGAAACGACACCACGGGCATGATCGAGGAGACGGTTCCCGTTCGGGTTGGCGCTCAACCCCAACTTCTTGTTGACCATCGCAGCACATGGAAGGTGAACGAACATGGAGGATTCCCCACCGCTTGGGTCGAAAATCAGGGCAACGACATTGCGCTGCTGACCGTGGATGTCGATGGCTTGCCCGAAGGCTGGTCAACCCAACAAGGAACGCAGATGGTTCTTGCTCCGGGCGAAATCACGGGACTGCCCATCGAACTGATTCCCTCCAGCGAATGGAATCAACAGCGATTCTTGGTGACGGTGAACGTGCATCACCCCATTTTGGGTGTGACCGCTCACAGCATCGAGGTGGAACACGCTGCGCTTTCGTTCGCCCAATCACCGGTTCGAGACGGGTTCGTCGGGTCAGCACAACAACTTTCACTGCACTCGGCTTTGGAAGGAACCCCCGCCTTCGCCTCCAGTTTGGACCTGACGTATGACCAAGGCGTACTCAGTTTCCAACTTCCATCAACGACGGGCGAGGAGACCATCGAATTTGCAACCGATGATCAATCTGGCAACTTGTCGGTCTACCTGGTGTCCCGGACCTACCCCGATGCGGAGATGGATTGTGCCATCATGAGTGGGATGTTTGACGGTCTTGGCAAAGTCCCTCTCTCGGAGACCGTGGCCCAATGCACCCTCACCGCAGGCGATGACGAAGATCTACACGCCGTGTTGACCTTTGTCACCTCGAATGGTCAGCGCATCCCGATTCAAGATGAGGGTTGGAACGTACCAGCAGGCTCGCAAACCAGCATCAACATCACCGTTGAGGGATGGGACCCTCAACCCGGCGTCTTCACGGTTCACCTTACGGGACATGACCAATACGGAAGGGAATTGGTGCATCGTTCACAAGAGGTCACGGCTCGAGAATCGGGCTGGAACATTGGCATCAATTCGCTGTCCACGGATGGCGAAATCACCGTGGGCATCAAGCGAACCGGTTACAGCGTGCTCGAGGGCTCCGTATGCGAACTCTTGGTTGAAGCCGCCAACGGTTGGTCAACCACCTATCTGGTTGACATTGCCTACGCAGATTTCGCCCCGGTCGTTTCCATCGACGTACCAGACGATTTGGAAAAGGATGTGAAAATCACCGCCACCGTTTCATGCAACGCTCCGTTTGATGTTGACGATGACCCCGAGGATGACTCAAAGAGCAGTTACTACAAACCTGACAACCCTCTCGCAGTTTCCTCAACCGATATCGGTTGGATCATCGGTTTGGCCTCCGTGATTGTCCTTGTGGCGTGGTTCGGCGGGCTTGTCCGTCCGAAGCCCGAGGTAGCCTCCAGCCGCCCTCGGCAACAAACCTCGGCAAGACCGACAACCGACCTCAACGAATCCGACTCATCGGACACGAACACCATGAAGGAAGAGGAAACCGTTGCCGACGATATTCAATTC
>JALRLR010000019.1 GCA_023254355.1 Candidatus Poseidonia sp. | reverse complement strand
GAGGGCATGTCCTACGGCATGGCCTTGCTGATGACCATCGCTAAACGCCAACACGACGAAGACACCGCCATTGCCGTGGGCACCGAACGCCTTGAACTGCTGAAGCGACTCAAGGACGAGGAAGGACAGATGGAGGCCATCGCCGACCTGGCCCATTGCCAAGCGACCATCGGCGAGTTCGGGGCGGCCCAAGAGTTGTTCACGCAATCGCTGGAACATGCCCAAGCCCTCGAGAGCCTGTCCGGCCAACTCGTGGCCCGATGGGGCTTGGCCGACATCGCCGAAATACAGCAGGATTACGAAACGGCGATGCTGATGCTCTCGGAGGCACTCCACGAATTCCTGGCCGTGAACATTCCTGCACCGGCACCGCTGAGGCAACGCATTCACGACCTCACGGAACTGCAGAACACCCCGCAGGATGAAGGGGCAGTCTGAACCGCCATACCCATTATGAGCCATGGCGCCGTCGCAAGAGCAGGTGAGTGAGCGTGGAACACGACATCTTCTTCTCCATCTCACAAACCCCCGATGAGAACGGTCATCTCCCTGACGAAGCGACGATGCTTCGCAACTACTTTCAGCAGTTGGCGTGCGCCGACGAACTCGGTTTCGGAACGGGATGGATTGCCCAAGCGCACCTCTCCACGGAAACCCAAAAATCAAACCTTCAACCGGTGGTCCCGCACTGGAAGGGTGAAGTGGGCCTGTGCACCGATTTCCCTCAACTGGCCTTGGAATCGTTTCGCCGAACATCCTCCATCGAGATCGGAAGTGCGGTCATTTCCATCCTCGCCTCGGGAGGGCCAATCGCTCAAGCTGAACGAATCGCCAATCTGTTGAGTTTGCACGGCCTTGACCCCCAAGAACATCGTCGCCTCCACGTCGGGTTTTCCGCCGGCCGGTTCGAGTTCATGGCCCGTCCCTACGGCATCGTCCCTCGAAACGCCGTGGAAGAAGCGGCTTGGCCGGCGTTGCGAGGTCAAATCTTTCTCGAAGCCGCAGAGATCTTTCTTCGCTTGTTGCGAGGCGACGTCATCAATTCAACCCAAATCCGTTCAACGGTGCTGAGCCGAGCCAACTTCCGAAGCGACGAGGATTGGCACGCCGTTCAGGAGGCCGCTGTTGAGTTTGAAGGGCTTGATCATGTTCCTGACGAGATTGAGATTCCCTCACGCTACGTCTTTGAGGACCTGAAAATTGTCCCCAGTGATTTCCGCCGAGAACTGCTCGGTTTGGTGGCCGGTACGCACGACCCCAACGCCCAGACCTTCGTCAATTCCATCCTTCCCGTGAAGGTGTTCAACCTCTCCATCACGTCGCCGGAAGTCATCGATGCAACCCATCAGCGCATGGCCGAAGTGTTTCACCCGGACGGCGGGGCGTGGAAGCGCAGCGACATGCCACGAACCAGTTTCGTCTTCCTCAACGCCGAAGAAGGATTGACCGCCGAGGAACAATCGCAAGCCGCTCACCGAGAAGCGCAAACGGCCCTGAGTGCGTATTGGAACGCCTTGGAGGGAACGATTGACCCGGAGAAAGTGAACCGTGCCGCCAACAACGCTTTGATTGGCAACGTCGAAGAAGTGGCAGCCCAAATGGTCGACCGATTTCACCCCGAAGACCGAATCATGGCCTGGTTTGATTTCTTCAATCATGATTCCGACCGTGTGTGTCGCAACATGACGGCCTACATGGAGCGCGTGGTCCCCTTGGTCGAAGACCTGCTTGGAGGCCAATAGCATGGGCATCCACCATGACACCTATTCGGCGGTTCAACCCGGCAAACCCGGTTCAGCCATGTTCCCGTCCTCTCCGCTGGGCGAACAGGTCGAAGGCATTCCCACCGGCCGAGAAGTGGCGTGGGAACCGTTGGTTGACTACCGTCGAAACGGGGTGTCCGAAACCACGATTCACGGCGCTGTGGCTTGGGCCCACGGTGACGAAGTCATCCATTCGTTTGGGGGCAACGTGTTGTGCTATGGCCGGTCGATGATGAAGCCCTTCATGCTCAAAGCCTTCACCGAAGAACTCGCTGATTGCACCTGGGAACAAAAGGCGATTGCGGTGGCTTCGCACAACGGAGACACCGAGCACGTAGCGGCGGCTCAATCCTTGCTCAACGAGTCGGAATGGCCGCTCATGCTGACGCCCTTGGATGTCCCCCTCATCCAATTCGGCCGTCAAGTTCGACGGCCACGACGCTGGTTTCACACCTGTTCGGGAGAACACGCCGCCATCCTCCGCGGTTGCCGAATGAAAGGGTGGAAACGAGCTGGATACACCTTGCCAACCCACGAAGTGTTCCACGCCTACATGGAGCAATTACGCACGTACTTGGGACCCAAATGGAAGCCTCTTCGTGTGGCCAAAGACGGTTGTGGCCTGCCCACGGTGTCCAACACCGTGTCGGAGCTCGCCCAAATTTACGCCGGATTGGTGCGTGACAAAGACGACGATTGGATTTGGGAAGCCATGGTTCGCCATCCCGATTTGGTGGGGGGTTTCAATCGCTTGGACTCCACCATCCTCAAAGCCGGAGAGGGCAAGGTCATCGCCAAGGAAGGCGCCGACGGGCTCCTCGGCATGGCGATCCAGCACCCCGATTACCCCAAAGGCCTCGGCATCGTCGTGAAAATCGCCCACGGTTGGAACTCCCAGGCCACCTGGTACGTGGCCCGGGCCCTGCTTGGCGTGCTGGGAATCAACCTGCGAAACCCCTATCCACTCCATCGCCAGAAAGCCTTCATCGTTCCCGGAATCGTCCCAGAAACCTACTTGGAAGTCCTTGAAACCGTGCCGACCTGGGACGAATGGGACCCTGACCGAGACCGGTGGCACTTTGATGCGGGGGTTGAATGATGGAACCCGTGCTCAATTACATCAACGGTACGTTCCAACCCGCCGCCAGCGGTCTCACCCTCGAAACGGTCAACCCGGCCACGGGCCAGGTCATCACGACCGTTCCGCGTTCCGCCGCCCAAGACGTGGCCGATGCAACGCAAGCGGCCAAAGCGGCCGCACCCGCATGGGGCGCTACGACGATGGAAGAACGGATTGAATGGCTGGAACGGATTGCCGATGCGCTGGAAGCGGAGGCGGAAACCGTGGCTCAACTGGAAAGCCTCGACACGGGCAAACCCATTGCCCTCGCACGGCGGGTTGACGCTGCTCGCTCGGTCGCCAACTTCCGATTTTTCGCCACCTATGCCCGTGAGCAAACGGTCCAGACCTTTGCTGCTCACGGCGCCGTCAATCACGTCCACCGGTCGCCCGTGGGCGTGGTGGGCCTCATCACGCCCTGGAATTTGCCCTTGTACTTGCTGTCGTGGAAGGTTGCCCCGGCCTTGCTCATGGGCAACACCATCGTCGCCAAACCTTCTGAATTGACCCCGCTGACGGCGGATTTCTTAGCAAAAACGCTGGACCGGCTCAACCTTCCTCCCGGGGTGTTTAACCTCGTTCACGGCTACGGACCCGATGTTGGCCAAGCGATCGTTGAACATCCCGACATTCGAGCCATTTCGTTCACCGGCGGCACGGCGACGGGAAAAATCGTCGCCGCCACTGCAGCGCCCATGTTCAAGAAACTCTCCCTTGAATTGGGTGGCAAAAACGCCACCGTGGTGCTGGACGATGCCCCGTTGGACGACATCATGGACGGCTTGGTCCGTGCCTCGTTCACCAACTCAGGGCAAGTCTGCCTGTGCGGCTCTCGCATCTTGGTGGACGCTTCCATCTACGAGACCTTTGCCACGAAATTCGTCAGTGCTGTGGAAGCGCTGCTCGTCGGAGACCCGACGCTGGACGAGACCCAGATGGGTTCGGTCATCTCCAAAGACCATCAAGCCAAGGTCGAATCCTACATCCGACTCGGCTTGGAAGAGGGGGGCGTTCTGCTCACGGGCGGGACCAGCGAAACGGCACCCGTCGAGGGCGTTTCAACCGACGGTGCCTTCCTGCGGCCCACGGTTCTTGCCAATCTTGATGCGGCGTGCCGCACCGCCACCGAGGAAATCTTTGGCCCCGTCGTCACGTTGCATTCCTTCGCCAATGAAGACGAAGCGGTCGCCATGGCCAACAACACCGAGTACGGCTTGGCCGGCTCGGTCTGGACCGCCGACACGGCGCGAGGCCACGCTTTTGCTCAGCGAATGGAAACCGGCATCGTTTGGGTCAACACCTGGCTGAACCGTGACCTTCGCACGCCCTTTGGCGGAGTGAAGCAATCCGGTGTAGGACGGGAAGGTGGGGCATGGTCGATGGGGTTCTTTTCAGAAATGACCAACATTTGCGTCCAACAGCCTGACACACCTTGAAAAAACACCGACCGCAGTGAACCGCATGGACAACGACGACCTCCCGCTGTTTGTCCTGCCAATGGTGCTTTTCCCCGGTGAATTGCAAGAACTCAGAGTTTTCGAACCAAGATACCGCCAAATGTTGGACACCTGCATTCTGGACGAGCGCCCGTTCGGATTGGTGCTCAACGACCCGTTTGAACCCACCAACGGGTGGGACGGCCCAAGACGGCACGGCTGCGAAGCCATCATCACCCATCACGAAACACGAGGCATGAATCACTTCATCACCATCCGAGGCGGTCGACGCTTCTTCGTTGAAGAGGTCATTGAGCCTGCCTTGCCACCGCTCCACGACCCCCTGCTCGCCGACCTCGTGGCAGACGGCATCGCCCCCGATGTCCACACCTTGCTCGAACGGGTGCCAGAAGGGGCCGCCCATCATCGCCTGTACATTTCGGCCAAGGTCACGTACCTCCAAGAAGAGGGGCGTTTGGACGAGGACGACCAAGCCACGCTTAACCGGATGGCACGACGATTGATTCAACGTGCAGGGCGTGGGATGAACGTGGATGAATCCATTCTTGAAGGATGGATTGAAAACCTGTGTTCAGAACAAATCAACGAGGAGCGAACGTCCATCTACAACATCGCCGCCTTGTGTTTGCAAGGTCTTGAGCCCCGACAACAGCTTCTCGCCAGCGGTTCGGTCGAGGAAGCGATGCACGAACTGACCACGCACAGTGCGGACCTGCTCGATGACGAGTCATGAGTCGGGCGAGGTTTTGAAAACGGAACGACCGGTGGCAAGACCATGTCCGTTTACGGAGCGGCCCGAAAGGTGACCACGCACACGCTTCAGGAGATGAAGCGGGCCGGTGAAAAAATCACGATGCTCACGGCCTATGACTACTCGCTGGCCAAGTTGGTCGACCAGGCCGGTGTTGATGTGATTCTGGTCGGCGATTCCGCTTCCAACGTGATGGCCGGTCAAGTCACCACCGTGCCCATGACCCTCGACCACATGATCTACCACGCTCAATGCGTTGAGCGAGCCGTGGACCGCGCCCTGCTCGTGGTTGACATGCCGTTTGGTACCTACCAAGGAAACTCCCGGCAGGCGCTTGAATCCGCCATTCGCATCATGAAGGAATCCAGCGGCCACGCGGTCAAATTGGAAGGTGGCGCTGAGATCGTCGAATCGGTTCAACGCATCCTGACCGCCGGCATTCCCGTCATGGGTCACTTGGGGCTCACCCCGCAGTCCATTTACAAATTCGGCACCTATTCCGTGAGGGCCAAGGAAGAGGAGGAGGCTGAGAAACTCATTGCCGATGCCAAGGTGTTGGAAGCGGCCGGATGCTTTGCCATCGTCTTGGAAAAAATCCCCCGAGAACTGGCGAAGCGGGTCTCTGAAGCGCTGACCATTCCAACCATTGGCATTGGAGCAGGCCCGGATGTTGACGGCCAAGTTCTGGTGCTTCACGACCTCTTGGGCATCACGATGGATTTCTCACCGCGGTTCCTTCGCCGCTACCTCAATTTGGCAGAGGACATCAACGGGGCCCTCAACCAGTATTGCGATGATGTACGGTCAGGCGACTTCCCCAACGACGAAGAATCCTACACCTCGTGATCATCCCACGAGGTTGTAGGCGAGCAGGGAGCCGGCCAAGGCACCGACATTCACGCCGAGGGTGTGCCAAAGAGCCAATCGAAACGGTGGTAGATGGAATCGCCACCATGAGGTGCTGACCCAGATCCAAACCACGACAGCAAGGTATCCGCCGCAGATGAACCCGCCGTAGCCCGTGGTCCACACGCCGATGAAAAACAACCCGAGCACCGCAACGCCTCCCAAGTATTCTTTCCAACGCTCCCCCGGATGGTCGGTCAGCCAGCGGTGAAGCAGCGGGGTCAACAAGAGCATCAACAGCAACGCTCCTTGGACAGGGTTGGGCATCCCGTAGGTCAAACGGGGTTGAACCATGACCTGCCAGGCACCGCCCGTGACGACTCCAAAAAGGGTTGGAAAGCCAACGTTCGTCCATGTTTCCTCCCACGTGGCGGTGGTGGGCAAGGAAGGAGGTCGAACGTCGATGGCCACGCTCGCCTCCTCCTCCATGGACCACCCACGCCAAGGTTCCGTTTAGGGTTGGTGTTGAGGGCGTGCAAGGCATCAATCCGATGGTGAATTAAACCACCGAGACCTCGGTGCATCATGGCCAAAGGCAAGATTGTGGCGGGTTGCATCGCCCCCCATCCTCCTCATTTGGTGTATGCTGAAAACCCGCCCCAAAACGAACCCGTTGCGGAAGGTGGTTGGGAACAACTCCGTTGGGGATACGAACGTCTTCGAGCGTCGCTGGCCGACGTGGAGTACGATGCCATCGTGTTGCTCTCGCCTCACTGGCAAACATACGTGGGCACGCATTTCCTCGGCCTCGACCACTTCGAGGGTCTCTCGGTGGACCCCATTTTCCCCAACCTGTTTCGCTACCACTACAACATGAACGTGGACGTGGAGCTCGCCAAAGCCATTCACGACGAAGCGGCCGCAGCAGGGTTGCCGGTCAAGATGATGGAAAATCCTGATTTCCGCGTGGATTACGGCACCATCACCACCGGTCATCTCTTCAATCCCGACTGGGACAAACCGCTGGTGGTCATCTCCAGCAACCGCTCGACCGCTTATTACTCGGTCGAAGTCATGCAAGAAATCATGATTGAACTTGGACGAGTGACCCGTAAGGCCATCGAGTCCAGTGGGAAAAAGGTCGTGGTGCTGGCGAGCAACTCGCTCTCCCACCGCCACTTCACCACCGAATCTGAAGTTCCCGAAGACATGAGCAAAGAGCACATCACCAGCCACGCCATGCATTTGTGGGACATGCGCATCATCGATTACATGCGAACCGGCCAAGCCCAACGCATTCTCGATGAGATGCCCGAGTTTACCGAACAGGCCATCGCCGAAAGCGACGGAGGCGGATTGTCCTGGTTGCTCTCCACCCTTGATGTGCCCAACTACCCGGCGATTCTCCACGGCTACGGCACCATCATTGGCACGGGCAATGCGGTGGTGGAATGGCCGTGCCACGCCCATGAGGTGAGCGAAGCATGAGTGACGGCGAAGTCGTGGCCTCGTTTGTCGTCCCTGTCCACCCGCACACGGTCTTGGCACCGGACCAAAACCCTGGATGGCGAAGGTTACGGGACGCCTTTGATGGCGCAGCGCAGACCATTCGTGACCTCGAAGCGGACCTCATCATCGTGTATTCAACGACCTGGCCGTCCATCATCGGCCACCAAATCCAGTCCGACCCCAACCCCGAATGGGTGATGGTTGACCACGACTTTCACGACCTCGGGTCAATCCATTACTCGTTCAACATCGACGCGGAGTTCGCCCACGCTTGGGACGATGCCAACCGAAACCGAGGCTTGCAAAGCCGTTGTGTGAACTACAAGGGGTTCCCCATCGACGTGGGATCGGTCGTGGCCTTGACCCTGCTCAATCCCGACAACGCGATCCCGGCGGTGATCGTTTCGTCCAACATGTACGCCAATCGGAGCGAGACAACGGTGCTCGCCAAATCCTGTTTGGACGTCATCAAGGCCCAAGGTCGCCGAGCGGTGGCGGTGACGGCCATGTCGCTGTCGAACCGAATGTTCACCGATTTCATTGAACCAAATGACGACAAGATTCACTCCCTCAAAGACGACGAATGGAACCGGAAAATTTTGGAATTTTTGGAACAAGGTCGCTTGGAGGACGTGGGCCAACTCTCCCGCACGATTCACCAACAAATTCGCGTCCAAAAGGTGGTGGCGTTCAAGCCCATGTGGTGGCTTTCGGCGATGAACGGCAACCGCAACGACCTCACGGGCCGAGTTCTGGCTTACGAAGCCATTCACGGAGCAGGCGGCGCGGTGGTTCATCTGGACCCGGCCGCCTCGGGAGCCGGAGACAAGGAATACGACGAAGACGATGTGGAATATTTCCACGGAGAACGCGGCGTGTTGGACACCGTTGACGAATCCGACGAAGGCCAACAGCATGAAGTCGAACCGCCCGTTGAGCACGGCAGCGGGCCCGAATTGTGGGAACCCACCGACGCCGAAGGCTCGGTCAACACGAACGCTGCCCCAAAGCCCGTCGGTGCGTACCCTCACGCTCGCAGGGTAGGCAACATGCTGTTCCTCTCCGGCGTCGGCCCCCGCCAACCCGGCACGAACGCCATCCCGGGTGGGCCCATTCACGACGAGGAGGGAAACCCCTTGGCCTACGACATCAAAGCTCAAACCCACGCCGTTGTTGACAACGTCAAGCGCATTGTCGAAGAAGCGGGAGCGACCATGGACCAAATCGTCGACGTGACGACGTTTCTGGTTGATATGAAACGGGACTTCCAAGGGTACAACGAAGTTTGGGCTGAAACGCTCGGAAAAGTGGGACCGACCCGGACCACGTTGGCCATCGATGCCCTCCCCACCCCCATTGCAGTGGAAATGAAGGTCATCGTTCACATGCCTGAATAGTTTCCGTTTTCCGGAACCTATTGAGCACTCATAGGCAAACGGCTAATATGATACGGAGGTTTGCAAACAATAACTACCCGAAAGGGTGTCGGAAATCGGGGATGAACCATGCCTTCTGAATCGATTCAAAAAATCGTCAGCAGCGTGACCAAAGGGGATTTTAAGACGGCAACGGCCGAAATCAAGAGTACGTTTGCACGCACCATCGGTCTCGCTGGCGTCGTCATCATTTCGCTCTCGGCCATGTTGCCAGGCATTTTTGTGACCCCGACCTTTGCTGCCGAAATCATGGGTCCCGGAATTTGGCTCGCCTTCCTGCTCGCCGCTTCCGTCGTGTTGCCCGGAGCGGTTTCCAAAGCCGAACTTTCCTCTGGCATGCCAACGAGTGGCGGCTCCTACGTCTTCCTTGAACGCACGTACGGTCCGCTCATCGGCACGGTGAGCGGGTTAGGATTGTGGTCGTCGTTTTTGCTGAAATCGGCCTTCGCCCTGATCGGTTTTTCCGCCTATTTCGTGGTTGTCACCACGTACTTTGACCTTGAAATGAGCATGTACACGCTTTCCCTTTCCGCATTGGTGCTGATCACCGTGGTCAACATCCTCGGTGTTTCCAAGGTCAAAGCCGTCCAAACCCCGATTGTCGTGGTCACGGTGGTCTTGCTCATCGGCATGTGCATCATGGCCTTGTTTTCCCCTGACTTTGACCCCTCGGTGCCCATCGACGGAGCCTTCTCCACGGACATGTGGACGCTGGCTGAAACCGCCGCCTTTGTGTTCGTTGCCTACGCAGGTGTTACGAAGGTGGCCGCCATCGGGGACGAGGTCAAAAATCCAGAAAAGAACCTCCCGTTGGGAATCTTGCTCTCCTTGGCCATCGCCACCGTCGTCTATTCGATGCTGGCCTTCATGATGATGGCAGCAATTCCGGGCGAATGGTGGATAGCTGACGGAAAGGTGGTTGAGAATCCCATTTCCGTGTTTGCTGAACACCTTGCGGGGACCGAATTTGGGGTGTTGGTCGCCATCATCTCCGTCTTGACGATGATTTCCATGGCGCTTGCCGGCATCTTGGCCTCCTCCCGGTTTCTGTTCGCCATGTCCCGTGACAACCTCTTGCCCCAGCCCCTTGAGGAGGTCAACGCTCGGTTTGAAACGCCCCACCTCCCGATCATCATCACGGGATTAGCGATGGGATTGGCCATCATCTTTGTCCCGCTGAAGGACGTGGTCAAACTGGCCTCAGGATTCAAGATCATGATTTTCATGCTCATCAATTCCTGCGTCATCGTGCTCCGCCAAACCAGCGAGGAGCATGACTGGCATCCTGCGTACAAGGGCCCGCTCTACCCGTATCTCAACCTCTGGGGCATCGTCGCAGGAGCCTTCCTCATCTCGTTGATGGGTTCCAAGGCCTTCATCGGCGGAGGCGTGGCGGTGGTCGCCGGTGTGTGCACCTACTACCTTTACGGGAGGAAACACTACATCGCTCAACACACCCCCTTCCAGACGTTCCGTCAACAATTTGCCGAGGCCAACACGGTTGAGCATGACCGTCGTGTAGCCGCCTTCCACGCCGCCGATTTTGGAAAGAAGAATCACTTGACGCTCAAGGAATTCCAGAACGCCCTCAAAGCGCTCGGCTTCTCCTTCACCCAAGACGAGAGCCGGGCGATTTTCCACCATGCTGACCAGAACGAGGACGGGGTCATTGACATCGATGAGTTCTTTGCCAACTACGAGCGGCTTGCTGAGGCGGAGTGAGTTCACTCGTGCCGAATCCACTCACCGGCTTCGGTGACTTCCCAGTATTGCAGTTCTTGTGACACGTCAACGTACCATCCCGTTTGACCCTGAACGGTTGAAGGGGTTGCTTGCATCACGCCCACCTTCCCTGCTTCTTCAGCCAAGGCCTTCATCGAGGCCTCGGTTAACCCGTGGCGTTCGTGAACGGGAGTGTCATCCACCGGACCCGTCGACACCGTATCGGGGTCGTCATCATCGTCTTCGTCCTCATCGAAAACATCGTCCACCCACGCTTCCTTTTCAACTTCAGCCGCCTTACGGGAGAGCACCACAAGCACGGCCAGCAAGAGTCCGAGGAGCAGGGCCGCCATGGTCATGGCCGTGTTGGTCGAGCCGACAGCCCCTCCCAGCAGCACTTCGTCCACATCGAAGAAGGTCTGCGCCAGCAGACCGTTCCAACGAATGGTGCAGGAGCGATCGGTGCCACCGTTGGAGACGTCCACCTCCCACGTTCCGTTCGTGACGAACCGGACCTCCCCCGCCGTACACGTGACGCTGGTGTTGGCTTTGGGAATCGAGAGGGTGTTTCCATACACATCGGTACCAAAGGCGTTGAGCAGCACCACATCACCTTCGGCAATGGCGTCTCGGTTCATGGTGGATTGAATTCGCACGGGCGTCCCCGGTTCAACCACGAGGGGGACAGAGAGCTCAGCTCCCGATTCAAGAAGCCCCAGCGTGTAGTCACCCACCACTTTCCCCGTGAATTGCCAGTACCCAAGACCGGTGGGTGAAGCCTCCAAGACCCCAAACGAGGTGTTGAGGGTGGTCACGACATCGGTGGACTCAGCGACGTTCCCGTTGATGTCCACCACCTGGATGAACAGGTCGTGCGGCTTCCCGGCCTGGACCACCAACACCTCCTCAACATCGGTTTGCAAGGCATGGGCTTGCCCGGCCACCACGGTGAGGCGGACGGTCGCAAACACGCCGTCGGCGTTGACCCGGAGTTCATGGCCGCCCACGGACGTGGCCACCCACGTTCCGTCGTTCAAGAGCATCTCGAGCGTGATGTCGGCGCCGTCAAGCGTCCAATTCAACGCGACCTTGTCCAATTCATTTCCGTGGGCGTCGTAAAACCTCGGGTTGAGGTCGATGTCGCCGTCGGCCGGAACGAGCGAGCCTTCGCCGTCGAGCGTGATGAAGGCGAGGCGACCGGGACGTACATCGAAGGCGCCGTCGGTGACAAACATCGCCCCCGTGGTGTTGTCAAACCAGTGACCGTCAAAACGCCAAGATTGGACCGTCGTCGCTTGAACGAGGGTGTAGGAAGCGGTCGCTGTGGTGGCGGCTTCATCGCCCATCGACAACGAGATGTTACCGTCAACGACCCAACGGTTACCCTTGACGTCCTCCGCCTGCAACTCCAAAACAACGGTATCGCCGGCAGAGGGGTGAGAGGGCGTGACCTTCAGTTGAACATCGATGGCTCGTCCATGAACGACGTTGACCTCCAACGAAGACGCCACCGTACCGTCCGTGCCGGAAATCGTCACGGCACCAACCGTGGACGGGTTCCAATAGACACGATTCTCATCATCGACCGACAAGCCGCCCGACGTGGCCGAGATGGCCCCAATGGAAGGGGAGACGAAGCCGATGTATCCGTTGCTGTCTCGTCGCTCAAACACCAGTTCGTAGGACTCTCCAGCGAGGAAGGCTTCGGGTTCTTCTGCAAACATCAACTCCGAAGCGACGGCATCACCGGGGATAACAGCGAGCGTCGTGCTGCCGGTGATGTTGCCTGCCGTGGCCGAAATGACCCACGACCCTGTTCGGACGGCGTGATATTCTCCCTGAGCGTTGAACGACCCGTTTTCAGCGTACCAGGCAATCGGGCCGGCTTCGTTGACGGGCATCTCGTACCCGTTGAGGTCAACCAAACGCGGCTGAATGAGGGACCATGTCCCGGCTCGAACCTGCAGGTGGTCATCAAACTCGAAAGCATGAGGCTGACCGGCACGCACGGTGATGATCTCGTTGGCTTGCAGTTGATTGTAACGAACTCGCACCTCAAATTCCCCGGTTTCTTCTGGCGTCCACGAAGGGTTGCCGTGGCCGATGTAGTCCCCGCTGATGTCCCACACGAGGCCGTTTGAAGCGGAGAAGCGATTGCCGCGGCCGTCCAACAGGTCCGCTTCGAGCGTTCCCGCTTCGAGAACACCAAACGAGAGCCGCGTGATTTCAATGTCCGTGGCCACGCCCGGCGTGACGGTGACGTTGTAACTCGCCGTCAAGCCGTTGTGCTCGGCTTGTATTTCCACCAAACCTGCGGTCCAAGGAAAAAACAAGCCTTCGGAGGAAATGCTACCGTTGCTCGCCGACCAAGTGACCTCACCGGCCACCACGTTGTTGACCGCATCGTAGATCACCGCTTCGAACGTCGCGACCTCATCGGCACTGATGGACGTTGGTGGATTTTCGATTTCCACACGGTCAGGGGTTCCCGAACGAAGCACCACGGGCGGGGATTCACCAAGCAGCGTGGGGGCAACGGGCAAGGCGCTGAACACCATCAAGAGCACAAACCCCAATGCGAGCTTTGCTCTTGCCACATGCTCACCTCGCTTCACTCGTTGTATTCGTGCCATTCCTCTTCGCCAGCGTTTCGATACCACCAGGTGCCGTCGTCGTCTTCCCACCATTCCGTTCCGTCGTCGTCAACGGTGGTTTCGGGCTCCGTCTCTTCGGCAGCAGCTTCGGGTTCTGACGCTGCTTCTTCGGCGGGCGGACCGCTGGGGCCGGGAGCAGGACCGGAAGGACCAGGAGCTGGCCCGGACGGACCGGGGGCTGGACCGCTGGGGCCAGGCGCTGGCCCCGAGGGACCGGGAGCAGGACCGCTTGGACCCGACGGGCGTTCCTCATCCTCGTCGTCGTCTTCGTCATCGTCCCAATCGTCAGAGCCACCGGAGCGCATGAACATCACGAGCAAGACCAGCAAGACCACGCCCACCAGCGCCAACAAGGCAGCGCCAACGTAGTAGAGGGTGCCACCGGCCTCAAAGAAGCCCTGTAAGTTCCCAACAACGGTGATCTCTTCGTTCACACGCACTGAACCGACGCTGATGGTGATGGTTTGAGGGCCGTCATCCAGCGTCGTGACGGTCCATTCGCTTGAAGCGATCATGGAGGCCGTTGCCCGTCCTGTAGCATCGACCTTGATGCTGCCGGGCACATCGATTTCGTTGTCAAACGCGTCGAAAGCACGAACGGTGATGTCAAGGCTCTCCAATTGTTCGAGGGTTGTGGTGCTCAGGTTGACCTCAAGACGAGCCACGATGTTTTGAGCTGACACCGTGAGTTCAAGGGTCGAATTGGCCCCGCCAGCTTCGTACACCAAGGTGTGCGTTCCCGCTACTTCAGCGCCGTAGGAATAGGTGCCGTCGGAGGTGGTGATGATGCTCAAGGTGGGCACGGGGGCTCCGTCCTCGGTCCAAACCACGTTTTGGTCGAACTGGTTCCCGTCAGCGTCGGTCCCCGTCACTTGAATGTCAACGTTGTCCCCAGCGGTGGGGTTCGTCAACGATGCATCGGCGGACACCGTCACCGCAACGCCGTGCAAAACCTTGAGGTTGATGCTGTCCGAGATGTTGAAGCCCGTTCCGCTGATGCTGTAGGCCTGGACGGTGTATTCGCCCACAGCGGTGGCCTCCCATCGCATGTCGTTGAGCAACAACTCGGTGGTGATGTCCGTGACATCGCCGCTCGCCACGTCGACGAGGAGCCAGGTCAGTGTACCGGCATCGATTCGGTTGTTGTCAGCATCGTAGAGTTCGGAGGTGAAATCAACGGCGTAATCCGAGGTCATTTCAATCACGGCCCCGGTCGTTGCATCGGGGTTGTTGGCCGTCCCGCGGATGCTCACCGTGTGAAGGAAGCCATGGTCGACCGTCATGTTGATGGCCACGGCGTGAACGGTGGTGCCGTCGTCGTATGAAGCGGTCAAGGTGTAGGCGTCTTCGCTTGCGAAGTAAGGTGTGAACGTGGTGGCGTCGCCCTCCAGGTTCTCAAGGAAATTGGAAGAATCGCCCATGGTTGGGTGGGAGAGGGCCCAGTTGGCGATGATGGCCCACTGGTTGCCTTTGCTGTCGATGGCGAAGACCTCCGCTTCGAGGGTCTCGTCGGCGGTCAGGTCGAAGTGTTGCCACGTCATGATTTCGTCGTCCACCTCAATGCGCAGCGTTTGAATCGCACCACGGTCCACCGTGATGGTGACGGAAGCCAGCGTGGTTTCGTAGCGCGCTTCAATCACCTTCGCGCCTTGACCAACCGGGTCCCAAATGGCGGGAGCACCCGGCGTCAGTTGGCCATCAGCAATCTTGGTCCAGTTATCGCTTGGCAAAACCACCGCAAGGCGGTTTCCACGGACATCGACCCGAGTGGTGTTGATGTAGACGCGGTCATCGGCCGTGATGGCCGTCGAAGAAACATTGAGCTCGAGATGGTCAATTTGACCGTGGCCCACGGTGATTTGCATGGCGGCCGCCACGCCCGAGACCGAAGAGACGTTAAGCCACCAAACGCCGACATGGTCGGGGAAGTATTGGGCATTGATTTCCGAATAGTTTCCGTTGGTCGTGCTCCAGGTCAAATCTCCTGCGTCCTCCACGTCAAGGGAATTTCCGAATTGGTCGTACAGTTCTAGGGTGATGTCGCACCAAACACCGGCCGGCACCGTGCCTTCGCAACCGCTCATCGTGAACGTGTCGGGGGCACCGGCGGTGACCGTCACGCTCACATCGACAAACTCGCCAGAAGCGGTGTGTTGGACACGTATCACGTGAGTGCCCACGGCGTAGGGCTCGAACACGTGCGGCATGACCGTACTCATCGACCCGTTGGTGGGAGAGTAGGTGATGGCCTCACCCGAAACGGGGTTGCCGTGTTGGTCGACCATGGAAGCGGTGATGGCGAGGGTGTCGTCGGCGGTGATGGTGGCCGACAACGGCGTGACCAACAACTCGGTCGGCGCCCCAGCGGTCACGGTCACGGTTTGGGTGCCGCACACCAAGCCGAAGCAAGCCGAAACGGTGTGGACGCCGGCGGTGCTTGGCGTGTACAGACCGTTGGAGCCAATGCTGCCGGCTGAGGCGTACCACTCAACGGGTGGACTTTGGACCATGGATTGATGATCGTAGGCCACCGAGTTGAAGTTGACCGTGGTGTCAGCGTCCGTCGTGACGGTTCCCGTTGGCGAAATGTTGAGGGTGGTGATGTTGGTGGTGTTGAACAAAATCTGCGGCCGGTAGGCCAGGACGTTGGCATCGCTGCTGTAGAACGAAGCGTGAGCGAATCCGGTGTTGGCCGTGGCGATGATGACCCACGATTGCGTGCTGGTGATGGTCATGCCCGCCGTGCTGAGGTCAAACCACAGCCAGCCCGTGGTGTCGACGTTCGCCACCGTGGTGGACACGGCCGCACCGTAATCGACACCGGCTTGCATACCGGGTGCACCCCACGTCGCGCCCCCCGTGGTCCCGTTCCAGGTGGCCGAGGTTTGTGACCAAGCGCCCAACAGCGGATGGACGGTGAACGACACCGAGGTGGCCCCTTGTGCCGAGGTCCAATCCTCAACGTACAGACCGAGCGCAGCCGAGTGAACATGTTGGTACTGGGGGAACGGAACTTGTGAGGCGTCCAAGCCCACCGTGATTCGACACTCGTCGGCGTACAGCGTTCCGCAGTAGGTACCGGAGGCCATCGTGCCGTCGCTCACGAAATTCGTGTCCGGATATTCGGAGACCAGCGCTGTGTCCTGGATGTTGGTGTGACCGAAGGCTGGAATTTCGTTACCGGTTTGCATCGTGTAGGTGAACGTGTAGTCGTTGTTGTTGACGTGGTTGGGCGAACCCAAGGCAAAACTCCATCGCGCCGAGGAGGGGCCGGGGATGGTTTGGTTGACGCCTTGAACCCACCAGGTGAACATTTGACCGGCAGAAAGGTTGTCACTAAAGCGGAAGGTGGTGTTGGTGATTTCAGAGTCTTCCCAGGACCGGTACTTGTATTCGCCCGTCTCGTTAGCGATGGTGACGATGTAACCGGTGGCACCGCTGACGGGTGACCAACTCAAGACCGGCTGCGTGGCTGAGCTGAGCAACCCGCCGTCTTCGTCGTAGAGCACTTGGCCGTCGTTGGGGGAAGTGAGAACGGGTTGTGCCGGGGGCACGATGCCGTTCACGTTGTCCACGTAATCGAAGACGATGTGCGGATGGAAGATGCTGTTGCTGAAGTCCGAAGAGTAGAAGGAATGTGAGGAACCGGTCGTGCCGATTTGCTTGAGCATGAACGTCATCGTCGTGTTGCCGTTGGCGAGGTTGGATTGGGCAAGGCTGGTCAAATCCCATTCCTTCCAGCCCACGGGCGAGGAAAGCGTGAGGGTTGACCGGGTGATCTCGGTGGTCGAACAGGTGGGGGCATTGGCCCAAACCACCGTCGATTCGGTGAAACCGCTGCACGGGTAGACGCCAATCGTGGTGGAGGCGGTCCCGCCCACGCTGGTTTGATACAACTTGAGCAGCATCTGCGTGGGCGTGATGGCGGCGGGCCACGGAATGTTGGTTAAATCGAATTCAATCAAGATGCGGCTTTCACCGGTGCCCAGTGCGTTCGTCCCGAGAACCATGGAATTGGAACTCCCGCGGTTCACGGTTGAGTTCGAATCGATTTCCACATCCGGCACGGTGGGCAACAGCCCGGTGGTGTCAAAAATGGAGCCACGTGAAAGGTTCAGGGTGTGGTTTCCGAAGCCATCGTCCGAACCTTGGTCAACGGGGTTTCGGAACTTGTGGACGGCCGACCACTCGCCAATGCGGTCACCTTGGTCGGCCCGTACACGCCAGTACATCCATTCGTCACCCTTGCTCATGTTTTCATGCGTGAGCGTAAGCGTTGCCGGGTCAAAGGTGACGTTTTCATAATCACCGTTGACCATCTCGGGAGAATTCAAACAATCAAGGTCACCGACCATTCGGGCATCGTTGGCCGAACAGGCCACCCATCGCGTTTGGTTGGTGTAGGCGGCCGTCCAGTTGAAGTCCGATTCGTTTTGTCCGGAAGGCCTTGGTTGTGACAAATCCCAAAGCGTGGCTCCGTCAATCGGGTTGAGGTTGGTCGGTCCGGGAGCCACCCAACCGGCCGTCGTGGTGTAGGTGAGGTTGACCATGGGGCGGTCGGCAATGCTGGAGGCTTCGCTGCTGGCGAAGGTGACACGACCAGCGACACTGCCGTTGACTTCTTCGGGTTGAAGGATGATGTTCAGTTCGGTTTGACCGGCAGCGAGGGCGTGCTGCATGATGGCCGTGACGTTGAACGAAACCACGCCGGTGCTTGAGATCCATTGACCTTCGTTGAACGGAGCATCGGCATCAGCGGAATGGTAGGCGCCGGTCCCTTGCCACGAGGTGGTGTTGCCCGCTGGGTAAGCCCAATTCGAGGATTCGGACCAGGCGGTTCCCATTTGGGACACCGTGACGTAGGTGCTCTGCGACACGTCGGTCACGGTGAGTTCCATCGTGGCATCGGTGATTTCGAAGAGCGTCGGCATGGGCAAGGAACTGAAATTGAGGCTCACCAACGTGGAACTGCGCAGGTTCGCATTCGAGGTTGAGGTGGCGCTGCGTCCAACGAACAACGAAGCACTGTTGCCCAGGTTGGCCTGCTGGTTACCCATGTCAAGGTAGGTGTCTTGGGTCACGGAGGGGTAGGCCAAGGAGGGGATGTAGGCGCCTTCTTGGAGTTCCAAGTACGCCGTGTTCGCATCAAGTTCCCCACCGAACGTCAAGGGGAGGTAGAAGTTGGTTGACGTCGACCGAGGGCCGAGCATGCCGTTGTTGATGGGTTGAACCATCCATCGGATTTCCGTGGTGTAGTCGATATCGGTAGGCGGCGTGAAGGAGAGGTTCGTCAGATCGAAGTCTTGCGGGTCATCGCGTGAATCAAACGTGCGCAGGCCAGCCATGTCGTCGCTGGCATCTTCAAGCAGGAAAACGCGCCAATCGGTGGCCGCAGTGGTGCCGCTGTACGTCCATGTAAAGGTGGGCGTGGTGAGCGGTTGAACAGCGTGAGAGGCGGTGTCCCACACGATGTCACCGTTGGCAGGACCGGCGTTGGTTCCTGAGACCGTCGGCGTGGCCACCACACCATCTTCCCACGTGAGCACCAGGTACGGGCGTTCCGAGGCACTGCCTTCCGTGGAGGTGAACGTCACAAGGTCGGTGGTCTGGGTAGAGGCATACAGCATGAGCGAGACGTGATTCTGTCCGCTCGCCAGCGCCGCTTGGACCGCTTCGGTGATGTCAAAGTCCATCCAATCGTCGGAGACGCTGTCAACCAAGTCCGAATACGGTCCAACGTCGGTACCCAAGCCGCGCCCTCCGAGCTGGCTCCAGGCGTTGACGCCGTCGTAGGTGGTGGCGTTGGCGGCTGTGGTCCAACTTTGGAGCACGGGACGCACGGCGATGGGTTCGTCTTCGATCGAGCCGTATTCGGCGAACATGAACAGCGAAGCATCCGTCACTCGGGCATTGGCCGGTTGAGGCACTTCACTCAGTGGAATTCGAATCAAAGCGGATGATTGGTAGCCCGATGCGGTTTCCCCAACCTGCAAGGTGGTCGAATTTTCCTGCGTTGAATCGGCCCCCGTGCCGTTTTCCATGACGTAGGTATCCGTGAAGTGAGGGATGTTCAACGCTGGCAACGCCACGTGATGTTCAATGGCCACCGAGGCTTTGGTGCTGTTGTAAACGGTGGTGTCGAGGTCCGGCACGTGGAAGTGGTAAACGTTGGACCAGTTGCCGATTTGGTTTGTGGAGGAAACGGCACGAACGCGCCAGTGCCACGTTTCACCTGTGTCAAGATCGGTGGAGACGTTGAAGGTTGAATTGGCGACATCAAACCCTGCATCGTTCCATGAAGCAAAGGTTTGGGCGTTGAGGGAGGCAAAGTCCGATTGGGTATCGAGTTGCACCAAATAGCCAGCCAACGACATGCTTCCGGAAAAGTTCCAGGTGAGTTGAGGTTGGGTGACGGGCGTCATGTCGACGCCGCTACCGATGGACCACGACCCATTGAGGGGCGTGTTCAACACGGGATTGTTGGGCACCGCATCCGAACCAGGCACGTAGACAAAAGAAATCTCGGGTCGGTTGGCGGTTGAATCTTCGGCGGTGCTGAAGTAGGCGGTTCTCGAACCACCCGAGCCTACGCCGAGGATGCCGGCGATGAAGTCCACTCGGCGGTCTTCTCGCATGGCGTTTTGGACGGCCAGCGTGACGTTCCATTCGACCGTGTCGCCTTCGTTGTACGACGAGCCAACGGACACGCTGTCCAAGAGCGAACCTCGCTCTGCCCCTTTGGCCCCGGCGGTCGCCCACGCATTCGAACCGTCGTAGCTTGACCACGTGGCGTCTTCGGCGTTCCAGTCGTTCTGGGTGCTTTCCCAAACCGCAATGGTTGGACTGCCGAACGTGCTTGAGGTCAACGTGAGTTGGAGGTGGGCGGATTCAACGGCATAGCCGTTGGGCAGGAGGTTGGAGACCAAATTGCATCCCATCAAAGCGGTGATTTCCCCGCCCATGCCGTTGTAATCGATGGTCATCTCGGAATCACCGTCGAAATTGTCGTTGGTGGCCGAACTGTCGATGTAGGTGTCCATGCAGGACGGGTATTGGTTGTCAAAGGAGCCGTTGCCGTGCTTGAGGCGGAATTCGTATCGGTCCCCTCCCAACCACGTGCTTTGAAGTTGGGAGATGAAGAAACTGGAACTGACCCACGAGCCGTAATGGCCGTCAGCGTCCACCGTGGCCATTCGCCAGAAATACATGTAGCCAACCTCAAGGGTGTTGGCACCGGTCATGTTGAGCATCCCATCGCTTGGAGCGAAATCGTTGTCGACACGGGTGTCTACATGCATTTGACGCAAGCGGAAGTCCTCGTCGGTCGCCAGTTCGAAGATGATGTCGTCGCCGGTGGTTGGCGCCGTCCAGTTGAGCGATGGCTGTGTGTTGCCCGAGAGGTTATCGCCGGTTTGGTTCCAAATGGCCAGGCCGTCAGCAGGTGCGGTCAGCGTCACGCTGGCGGGGGGCGTACCGCTGCCCCACTCGTACGTGATGGTGAACACGGGGGCATCGCTGGCGGTGTTCGCTTCGGCTGAATGGAAGGTGATGCCCGCTCCGTTGGTGTAGCCCTCGTATTTTCCGCGGACGGCGAGAAGCATGTCAAGCGGGTCATCATCGCCACCGTCGAGGTAATTTTGGACCGCATGGTCAAGGTCAAAGGTGAAGGTGTCGCTGGACTGGTTGCCGTCGGCAAGGGCGAGGGTGGCGGTGCCGTTTGAGCGGCCCCCATCGTACCATTGAACGCCGTTGGATGACATGACGTTCCACGTGATTTCGTTCTCCACCCAGAGGCCTGATTCCTCCATGCCGTGCAGGGAAAGCACGGGGTCGCCGGAATAGGATGAACGGGTCATTTCCAACTCCGCGTTCACAATG
>JALRLR010000199.1 GCA_023254355.1 Candidatus Poseidonia sp. | reverse complement strand
CTCCTGAGAAAGTTAAAGGAGATAAGTTCCACAAATTTTCTGGAATATTAAGTCTTTCTAATATTTCTTGGGCCTTTTTTAATGCAATTTTTTTTTCACATCCAATATCAAGCAAGGGTTCTATTACAACATCGATTGTAGGCACTCTAGGTACAACTCTCAAAAATTGACTAACATAACCCAATTTATTCTTTCTTAGTTTTAAAATATCTCTAGGTGATGATTTTCTGATATTAATATCTGAAATAAGAACATCACCTTTACTTATTACATAACTTCCATAGATTAATTTTAGTAAAGTAGATTTACCTGTGCCAGAGTTACCAGTAAGTGCAACAACCTCACCTTTATTAACTCTGAAGTTTATATTTTTAAATACATTTATGTTTGTATCGTTTTGATTATAAAGTTGAAATGATTTGTTTAAATTTTTAATTTGTATCATTTTACACCTGTAATACTGAACTAACTAATAATTGTGAATATTTATGCTGTGGATCATCTAAAACTTGATCACACAAACCAGCTTCAATTACATTTCCATTTTGCATTACGATTATACGATCAGCTAAGAGTCTAACTACTGCAAGATCGTGTGTAACTATTACTGCAGCAATGCCAAGTTCTCTTACAAGGTTTCTTAACAAATCCAAAATTTTAGCTTGCACAGATACGTCCAAACCCCCAGTAGGTTCATCCATAAAAATCAATCTTGGTCTAGTTACAAGATTTCTTGCAATTTGAAGTCTTTGTTGCATTCCTCCAGAAAAAGTGCTTGGTTTATCATCAATTCTACCAATATCAATCTCAACTTTTTCTAGCCAATTCGAAGCAATCTCTCTAATT
>JALRLR010000198.1 GCA_023254355.1 Candidatus Poseidonia sp. | reverse complement strand
CGGCACCCGCACCTGCGGCATCGCCGGCGCAGGACACGTCGGCACACCCGGCGGCACACCCGGCGGCGGACCCCGCGTGGCGCCACTACCGATGGCCTGAGAAGGCATCGCCGGCACGAGTGGTGTGGAGCTCGGCCCCGGCAAGCGATGTGGTTGCGGAGATCGTCTCCCTGGCGCGGTGGAAGCAATCCGAAGGGCGCGGAGTCATCATCGTCGTGCCGGACGCGGCTGACGTCGCCCGGGTGCGATCGGAATTGGCCACGGTCCTGCCGGAATCGGATATCGCGGAGTTGAGACCGGAACGTCGCTATCGAGAGTTCCTGCGGGTGAGGACCGGGCAGGCGACGGTGGTGATCGGCACCCGAACCGCGGTCTTCGCACCGGTTCAAGATTTGGGTGCCATCATCATGTGGGACGACGGCAACGATGTGTACCGAGAGTTACACGCGCCCTATTGGGATGCGCGCGAAGTAGCAGCAATGAGGTCTCATCAAACGTCGTGTGATGTCTTCGTCGGGGCTCCAGCGCGGAGCGTCGCCACCCAATGGTGGTGTCGTTCGGGCTGGGCGGCATCGGTTGATCCGGAGCGGCCGAGTTGGTGGAACGTGCGATGCATCGATGAGCACGAGCGGGCGCGCGATCCGGCGGCCGAGTCAGCTCGCATTCCAAGCGCTGCATGGATGACGGCGCGCAACGGCCTGCGTCATGGTCCGGTCCTTTTCCTCGTCGCGCGGCGAGGATACGTCCCCGCTCTCGCGTGCCAAGACTGCCGAGCCCCTGCCCGTTGTCGCGATGACTCATGTCAGGGAGCATTGGAAATGTCTTCCGGGCACGCGGCCGCGCGTTGCGGTC
>JALRLR010000197.1 GCA_023254355.1 Candidatus Poseidonia sp. | reverse complement strand
CGCACGAAAAATGGGTGCATATCCTGTGCAGCGACACAGGTTGCCTGCCAATGTCACATCGTGATCGGTGTCGTTATTTATCTGTGCTGCAACCATCGAAGTGACAAATCCAGGCGTGCAAAATCCACATTGACTGCCATGGTGATCGATCATGCATTGTTGCGCGGGATGTGGGGCATCATGTGATGAGATACCTTCAATCGTGCGTAAAGCTTTATTTGCGATTTGGGGCAAAAATAAAATACATGCGTTGACCGCACGCGCACCGTTATCGTCAATCAAGATCACCGTGCAGGCGCCACAATCGCCTTCGTTGCATCCTTCTTTCGTTCCGGTCAGGCGTTTATTTACGCGCAACCAATCCAACACGGATGTCGTAGGTTCCAAATCCTCAATGACTTGAGGCTCTCCATTCAGAAGAAACGAAAATTTCATGAAAATCTTGCACCGCAGTACCGAATGCTCATCTTGATCCCACCTTCGATGCGGCGTAGAAAGCAGGGATCTGTTAGGATCAGCGTAAACCTGAGAGATAGGGTTTGGCAACAATTTTCTATTGCCGCTGATGTCATTGGATCACTATAACTTTGTAACCACAGGTTTTATTTATCGTAAGGCAACTTTGTTCAGCATGTCCCGTTTCATTCATTTACGCGTTCACACGGAATATTCGCTTCTTGAGGGCGCAATGCGTCTAAAAAAACTGGCGGGTGTGTGCGCCGATATGGACATGCCTGCGGTTGCGGTGACAGACACAAACAATTTATTCGCAGCGCTTGAGTTTTCGATCTACGCGGCGGATGCGGGTGTGCAACCCATTATCGGGTGTCAATTCGACCTTGCCTTCGAAGATCCCCC
>JALRLR010000196.1 GCA_023254355.1 Candidatus Poseidonia sp. | reverse complement strand
AGGTTCCAGACACGCTTTCTCAGGGTCTCAACTTTGTAGGGGTCGCAAATTCAGCCGGGGAGTTAACGAGCACAACGCAGGGCGACTTCTACGTCATTCAAACCGCGTTCGGTTCCTACGCTGTAGGTGACCAAGCTGTCTACGATGGCAGTGCCTACGTGAAAGTGACAGACGGTACCAAGCAAATCGCAGAGGGTGGAACCGGTGCCACAACTCTTTCGCAAGCACAGATAAATCTGGAGATACCAGACATCGGACTTCAAGCAAACCAAGTCCCATTATCGGGCCAGCTTGGCGACCTCGCATTTCAATCGTCAGAGGGGACTTCACTCGCAACGCTAAAACTTACAGACCTCCCAACCTCCGCACCATCAGAAAGCGGCACCGTCTGGAACGATGGCGGAACTCTTAAAATTGTCTCTTAAAAATTATGTCGATTTCAAATTCCTATCCAACACAACGCCCCACGCTCAACCTCGACTTTGCGAATTCGGGCAAGCTCGATTCGCGCATTTCGTTTTCTCGTGCAGACACTCCACCCACATATGCGGCTCCCAGTGCCGTGCATTATTGGAGCAATGAGAAACATTTAAGTAGTCTCAATTTGGTGACGAATTCCGAAAACTTTACAGTGTGGTCTGAAAGCAATGCGACAGCATCCGCAAACACAACGGCAGCACCCGACAGCACGACCACGGCAGACACTATCACCGGCAATGCTGGCACTGCTTTAAAGCGTGTGCAGAGCAATTCGTTTTCAGCAGACGGCCCGACTTTTAGTTTTTACGCGAAAGCGGGAACGCATAATTATATTCAAATCTACACCAACCAAAGCTCGCTTGAATACGTCAATTTTGATTTGACTTCTGGTTC
>JALRLR010000195.1 GCA_023254355.1 Candidatus Poseidonia sp. | reverse complement strand
ACCAAGCAGATTCATTCTATCCTTTTGGATTTAACTCATTTGCTTATCCTAGATTTGGACCACAAGCGTTCTTAACGTATCAAATCAGATTCTAGGAAAACTAACTTAATAAAAAGGAGGCTAACGCCTCCTTTTTGCTTTAAAATACTGCCATGAAATATATATATATTACGCTAGTTTTTTGCGCCTCTATTTTTGCTCAAGAAACTATAGAAGATAAAAACATTGTTGAAGATACTATTAAAATATCAACAACTAGTATTGAAAAATCTGGTTTAACTCAAGAACAAATTGTAAAACTTGATGAGCAAACAAGAGTGCTTTTAGCTGATTATCAATCGACTTCAAAAGAATACGATTCATTAAAGTTATACAACGACCAGGTTCAAAAGATCATTAATTCTCAGATAGAAGAAATTGAAAACATTCTTATTAAGATTGATGAGCTTGATCAAACCAACCAAAGAATTGTTCCTTTTATGTTAAGAATGATTGATGGACTAGAGAACTTTATTCAATTAGATATTCCATTTTTAATGGATGAAAGAACAGATAGGTTAAATAATCTTAAAGTTACTATGGATAGAGGTGATGTCTCAACTTCTGAGAAGTTTAGATTAATAGTTGAAGCATATAAAACTGAATTGGAGTATGGAAGAACAATCGAGGCATATAGAGATAATATTATTATTGATGATGTAGAGACTAGTGCTGATTTTTTAAGGGTAGGTAGAATTGCTTTAACTTACCTTACTGTAGATGGAAGCAAGGGTGGATATTGGGACACCAATTCACAAACATGGGAGAAAGCTTCTTCATCTATCAAAAGATCTACAGAAGATGCTCTAAAAGTTGCATCCAAACAAGCGCCACCAGCGCTTA
>JALRLR010000194.1 GCA_023254355.1 Candidatus Poseidonia sp. | reverse complement strand
GTTCAGTGATTGGAGCAGCTTTAGCCTTTGAACCTGAAGCCGCAAAAACAGCCGCTACTTTAAAGTTGGGCAGGACTTTGTGGTTAATTCCATTGGTATTTTTTGCTGGGATTTTTTTTAATGAGAACAATTCCAAAAAGGGTCTCAAGGTACCACTTTTTATCATCTTTTTTATAGCAGCCTTGCTCCTGCAATTTATTATTGATCTATCTCCACAAGTGATAGAAACGCTAGAATTGGCGAGTAAGCTTTTCTTAATTTTTGGATTGTTTTGTATTGGCAGCCAAGCTAATTTGACAGATTTTAGTGGCATTTCTCTAAAACCTATTTTCTTCTCTCTTGTCTTATGGTTCTGTGCTATTGGCGGTTCGCTAGCTATTCTCTTTTATTCAGGTTTTTAATTGGTTGAGTATTGGAATAAATAACTTAAACTAGATTACATGCTTAACTTGGGCATTAAACTAACCGAACTTGGCCTTATACCTGAATCCATTCTCAGGATAGCTATCAAAAAGCTTCTCAAGCAACGTCTGTTAGAAATTCCAATAAATCCTGAACAGCGAGCCTCTCAAAAGGCTAATTTTCTCGAGGAATTACAATCTAGCCCGATTGCTCTTAGTACAGAATTAGCAAATGAGCAGCACTATGAGGTGCCTCCAGCATTTTTTCAGCAGATCATGGGAGCCTATTTAAAATATTCTTGCGGTTGGTTTGAAGACAATACATCTTCTCTCGATGAGGCTGAAGCAAATATGCTTGAGCTTTATATTAAGAGACTAGATATTCAAAACAATCAGCGGATCTTAGATTTAGGCTGCGGTTGGGGAAGCTTCACGCTTTATGCGGCTGCAAAGTTTCCACATTCGACTTTTGTGGCTGTATCTAATTCCA
>JALRLR010000193.1 GCA_023254355.1 Candidatus Poseidonia sp. | reverse complement strand
GATCATTGGACGCGGTGGTAACGGTGCAACTGGTTATTCTGGTAATGGTGGTGCAGGTGGCCCTGCCATTAAGATTAACTCTGGTGTGTCAGGCGTGACTATTACAAACTACTCGGGTGCCTACATCGCGGGTGGCGGTGGTGGCGGTGCTGCATACTATGGAGGCGGCGGCGGTGGCGCAGGTGGCGGTTACGGCGGCGTAGGTATAGGCGAAAGCGGTGCTTCTGCAGGGGGTACACTTAACGCTGCGGGTACTGCAGGTTCTAACAATACAGCATGGTCAAACCTAGATCAAGTTTACTATACCGCAGGTGGTGGCGGTGGTGGTGGCTCTGGCGGCGGCGGGGGCGGTGCTAGATACGCTAAGGAAAGTCAGGGCGGCGGTCCTAACGGCGGTGGCGGCGGTGGCGGCGGCGGTCGCATACTTCCCGGTACTGGTGGGGCAGGAGGTGCCGATTTTGGTGAACGTTCCGTGGCAGGTGGTGCAGGTGGCTCTGCAGGTAATGCTGCTTCTAACGTCTATCACGGTGGTGGTGGTGGTGGTTGGGGTGCCAAAGGGGGTAATTCGAACGAATCTAGCGGGGGCGCGGGCGGTAAAGCTATTGAGGATAGTGGCAATACATATACACTAACAAATAACGGAACCATTTACGGTGCAACAACATAATCAGCAAGAACTACCTAAACTCAAAGATGGTGAATTCGTACCATACCCACTAGCTCCAAATGTAGGTTTTATACTAGGAAAATTACCTGAGCAATTCGTACCTGAGTTGAAGAATATCAAGACAGGTCAACACTTTGAGCAGAGCTTGGTAGGACACTTAGAAAAAGAGTTTGAAGTTCATTTCTCTGATGAATTGTCTAAGTTCCTTATTATGAAGTCTTATGAT
>JALRLR010000192.1 GCA_023254355.1 Candidatus Poseidonia sp. | reverse complement strand
CAAGCGTACCACCGTGTCCAACAACCAACTCGTGCGCGATTGCCAAACCCAGTCCACTGCCCTCGCGCTTGGTCCCGCCACTGAATGGGTGAAAGAGGTGCTCAACCGCTTTCTGCGGTAACCCCGGACCGTTATCACGAAGTGTGATGGTCCAGTTGTCCTCGTCTTCGCCCACGACAATATCAATTTGCCCATGCGATGCACCAAACGCCTGACGCGCATTGCGGGCCAAGTTTTGCAAAACCCGATACAATTGTTCGGGGTCTGCACGGACCTCGTCCACATTGCAGGTCACCTGGAATTGAATTTGGTTTGCGCTCTCAAGGGCAAGTGTTTCTTGGGTCACCACGTCGTCGATAATGTCACCGACGCAAAAACGTTGTAACTGCGGTGTGGGTTCATCGGCGCGTCCGAATGCAAGGGTGTTTTCACTAAGTGCGACAGCGCGGGAAACGGAACGCACCAGTTTGGGTGCCAGACGCTTGACCGCTGGATCATCGCTTTCTTCCAGACGGTCAGACAACAATTGAACCGTGGACAAAATATTTCTCAGATCATGACTGACCTTCGCAACAGCCTCGCCCAATTGCGCCAAACGCTGCTTCTGACGCAGGGCCGCCGATAACTCAGACTGAAGACTTGCAAGGGCGATTTCGGCTTCGTGTAATTCAATCACACTAGCACCCGGTTGAATAATCCGACGCGCATCCTGCGGCGCTTTTTCATATTCACGCATTGAACGGCCCAGATGTGCGATTGGCCGTACGATCACCCAGCGCACCACAAGGTTCAAAAGCACCGCGGTGAAAATTGAAATAATCGCGGACAACCATAAAATCCGCAGGCCATAGTCCCGCATTGCATGCTGCAGCGGTCCTGCATCCAATGTGATCTC
>JALRLR010000191.1 GCA_023254355.1 Candidatus Poseidonia sp. | reverse complement strand
ATTTGCGTGATCCCGGAATTGGAACCTTGATCATTGATGCACTTTACGAAGTGACGCGCGCAGATAACCGCATCATCCGCGCTGTTGGTTTGCCAAAATTGGATGGTGGTGACTTGATCGAGATCACATTGGATGCAAGCCCCCTGCAGCATGCTATGCGGGACTTTGGCCTGCGGATTTTATGGTTGTCCGCGATCATTTCAATTTTCACCGCGGTGCTTTTGAACCTTGTGGTGCGCTGGGTGATCGTACAGCCAATCGCATATCTGGGCCGTTCGATGCGTGAATATGAAAAAGCGCCGCAGGATGCGCGTCGGATTATTCAACCGCGTGCAAGTGTGATTGAATTACACGAAGCTGAAATCGCCCTCGCCAGCTTGCAGTCTGAGTTATCGGCCGCTCTGCGTCAGAGGCAGCGTTTGGCGCAGTTGGGCGAGGCTGTCGCCAAGGTCAGTCATGATTTAAGGAATATTTTGTCTACGGTTCAATTGTTGTCTGATCGTCTGGAAGAAAGCGATGATCCAGCGGTCAAGCGTTTGGCACCCAAACTGGTGCGTTCCGTTTCGCGCGCTGTCGCACTTAGTGAAAATACCTTGGCATTCGGATGCGCCGAAGAACCCACACCGCAGCTGCAACGTTTTTGCGTGGGTGACATTATTGACGACGTGGTAACCCAAGAAACACTTGCCCTTGAGAACGCAAACCAAATTCAATTTCAGGTTACCTGCAATGTGGAAGAGGTCCGTGCAGACCCCGAACAACTGTATCGCGTTTTGCAAAACTTGGTCCGCAATGCGCGTCAGGCGTTTGGCGCATCGCACGGGCAGATTGATATTGTCGTAGGCGAAGACGAGGCCAACTGGACGATCACAATTCGCGATACCGGTCCGGGGTTA
>JALRLR010000190.1 GCA_023254355.1 Candidatus Poseidonia sp. | reverse complement strand
CCTGATTTATTATATTCAGTTTTTAAGATGACCATAGGGTCAGTACCAACCATAATAACGTTACCAGCGCGAAGTTCTTGAGCGATTTTCATAATATTGATCCTTGGGAATGCTTACCAAATAAAAGGGAGAAATTATACTCGAAATTTAAGTTTCGGAACAATAATCGACCAAACTCTCTACAAATGACGGCTCTTTGAAATAATGATGACTTTGCTTTAATGCAAAAGCTTCTAGTTGAGGTTGTAGTTTAAAAAAACTATGCCATAAAACTTCGTTAAATTTGTTATTCGACCAATCATCATGCATTTTAATTAAAACCTCTGATAAATCTTGATCGCACCCTTCACAGTAACGCTTTAAAAAAGCCTTAAGCTTAATTAAATGAATATTATTTTCTTGAATATAAGGTTGCCAAATAAAAGGCTTTCCGGCCCAAATTGCTCTTATCCAGCTATCTTCTCCACGAACAAAATTAAGATCGCATGACCAAAGTAAATCATCAAAATCATCATGATTTAAAAATGGATAAGGAATAATATTAATAGATTGATAAGTACTTTCTAGCCTCAAAAGATCAAATAGATATTGAGGTATAAAAAATTGTATAGTTTTCTTTAAGTGATCAATAGCATCTAAAAAAACCTCGATTTTTTGTATAGGATAATAAAAGAGTGATATCGAATATAAATTAGGATTTCCGCCTAATGATTGAATTACCTTTTTACGTTTAGATTTATCAAAATTTGTTCGACGCAAGAACAAACCCTTCTCGCGAATAAGGCCGCCTGTTTGATTCGTAAAGCCAGGATAGAAGAAAGTTTTAATAAGTCCTGATTTCGGATCTATAGAGGGTTTTAAATGAAAATTATCTACCCAAGGTTCGGCTGATAAATATTCA
>JALRLR010000018.1 GCA_023254355.1 Candidatus Poseidonia sp. | reverse complement strand
GCACGCAGTACACCTGGACCCCGGATCACAGTGGTGATGTTGAGTACCTCGTCCTTGGTGGTGGCGCGTCGGGCACAAGGGGCGTCGCGAGTTATTATTGGGGCGCGGGTGGTGGTGCCGGTGCGGTTGAGCGAGGAGGCAAGCAGCGAGCAAAGATGGTTCAAGCACTGCGTCATGCGAGGACCTGCTCGGTCTTCGGCTCCAGCAGCCCTCGCTTCCTCGGCACGGCCATCGCTGCCTTTGAACCCCAATTTGCCACCGAGGCCAGCGTCGGGATTGACCACGATGCCCAGGCGCATGGACGACGGTTGAGGCCTCCCTTCAAAAAGACCTGTAGGTCAAAAGTTCCCCCCGGAGGTGACTTCAACAACCCGAGCATTCATGAGGCGAACCGGTCATGGAGGCTCATGAAAGGCCGCAGAGAAGACACCCCCAATCTGGACGACGTGTTGGCCCGAGATTTTGCAGAGTTGAAGGTCGGCGAGGAGAACCTCAAGGTCGAGGCAACAACGGAAACCGAAGCGTCACCCCCTTCATCGCCTCCCGTCACGCCCGTTGCGTACAACCAACGCATTGACGCCGTTGAGGACCGCGAGTCCTTTGCCGTCAAGGCACCTGAGCGGCGGGAGGAAAAAAGCACCACCAGCGACGACGAGGAAGACCCTGCCCCCAGCCAAACCATCCTCAAAGCACCCTCAACGCAACAGGGTGACGACTTTGATGTCGAGTGGTAAAACCGACCACCCACACGGCGTTGGTAAGCGCGGGATTGATAGCAAGGGTGCAACCCCGTAGGGTTGCCGGAGGGTGAAACCGCATGACGATGATTCACATCACCTTGCCCGATGGTACCGTGAACGAATACGCCGCAGGCGTGACGTGCGGCGAGGTCATCACCGATGCCTTGGGGAAAAAACACGGATGTTTGGCTGCAAAAATCAACGGAACAGACCGCGACCTTTCCCACATCCTCAACGACACCTGTTCCATCGAGGGCATCCTTGCTGAATCAGAAGAGGGCATCCACATTCTCCGTCATTCTGCCGCTCACCTCCTTGCGCAAGCGGTGATGGAACTCTACCCTGGCGCTTTGCCGACCATTGGCCCGGCGATTGACCGAGGGTTCTACTACGACTTCGCCATGGAACCGATCGCAGAAAGCGATTTGAAAACCATTGAGAAGAAGATGCAAGAACTGGCTCGCCGAAACCTCACGGTTGAGCGCGTTGAACTCGACCAAACAAGTCTGCGAGAACATTTTGTTCACAACCCCTACAAAATTGAAATCATTGACGACAAACTCGAAGCGGGTGACGGTTCCACGATTTACAAGCAAGGTGAATGGTACGATTTGTGCCTCGGCCCACACGTTCCCAGTACGTCGAAACTGATGTTTGTGAAACTCACCTCTGTTTCCTCAGCCTATTGGCGAGGTGACCAAGACCGCGAGCAATTGGTCCGCATCTACGGGCTGGTTGAGCCCAGCAAAGAAGCGCTGAAAGCAACGTTGCATCGTATGGAAGAAGCCAAAAAGCGAGACCATCGCAAACTTGGCAAAGATTTGCAGTTGTTCCACATCGACGAGGACGTTGGCCAAGGGCTGATTCTCTGGACCCCTCGTGGAGCCATCCTTCGCCAAGAACTTCAGGATTTCATCTCTCACCACCTGCGCCGCCAAGGCTACGCACAGGTCTTCACGCCCCACATTGGAAAGCTCGACCTGTACCGAACATCAGGGCATTTCCCCTACTACCAAGAGTCGCAGTATCCGCCTCTGGTTGAACGGGACCTGATGAAAAAATTGGCCGATGAGGGTTGCACCTGTGGCGAATTGTCGAACCTGATGAAAACGGGCGATATCGAGGGTTACATGCTCAAGCCGATGAACTGTCCCCACCACGTCAAGATTTACGCCAGCCAGCCACGCTCCTACCGGAATCTCCCCCTTCGATTGGCTGAATTTGGAACCGTGTACCGTTGGGAACAATCCGGCGAAATCTCTGGCATGACCCGGGTTCGTGGATTCACCCAAGACGACGCGCACCTCTTCGTTACGGAAGACCAACTCGCTGAGGAAGTGTTGGGGTGCATCGAACTTGTTCAGATCATCTTCGAAAAATTGGGCATGGAAGACTACCGTGTCCGTGTTGGGTTGAGGGACCCGGACTCAACGAAGTATGTCGGGGAGCCGTCGAGTTGGGACAAGGCCGAGGATGCATGTCGAGCGGCCGCCGAATCCTTGGGCGTCCCGTGGACGGAAGAACAGGGCGAAGCAGCGTTTTACGGTCCAAAAATCGATTTCGTCGTGAAGGATGTCATCGGACGAGAATGGCAACTCGGTACGGTGCAGGTGGATTACAACCTCCCCGAGCGCTTTGATTTGACCTACAAGGGCAGCGATGGCGAACTGCATCGGCCGGTGATGATTCACCGAGCGCCGTTTGGTTCGATGGAACGGTTTTGCGGCGTGCTCATCGAGCATTTCGCTGGTCGATTCCCCACGTGGCTCACCCCCACGCAATGCCACATCATCACCATCCGTGAAGAGCACAAGGCCTACGCCGCTGAAGTCGCCTCGCTTCTCAAAGAACGAGGCGTGCGGGTGGAAGTCGACGATTCGGACAACAACATCATGAAGAAAATTCGCAACCATCGCAAACTCCAACCCGCCTACATGGTGATTTTGGGCGACGGTGAAGTGGCGACAAACACCGTCAGCCTGCGGGCTCGAAACGGTGACCAAATCGCCGACCTGCCGCTGACCGAATTCGTCGACCAACTCTTGGAAGAAATCACCACCAAGGTCAGTCAACCCTCGCTCGTCCCTCCTGCTGAATCGTGATCGACCATGAACGACCCCAGCATCATTCAGGGATTTTCCTTGGCCATGTTGGGTCCCCTTTTGTTGGCGTTCTTGACGGCCTGGTTCTTCTGGACGAACGTCGTCCCCCGGCAGCTGAAAGGGCTGCAAGTCGCCTTTCAAACCGGTTCAAAGACCTACGAAGTCCATCAGGTCACGTCAAGCGTCGAAGATGTTCGCAAACTTCTGGCCCAACGGGGGACCCGTTTCGGCGTCGTCTCGTATTTGATGGCGCTCTCGGGCAGCCTGATTTTGCTCTTTGAATTTTTTAACTATCGAGGGGGCAACGCCACCGGCTACCACGCTCCTTCGGTGGCCTTCGCCTTGATCTTGATCGTGCTGCCGGCCGTCGTGTCGAGCGGCACCTCGCTGGGAGCGCAAGTCATCCGCCCGCTGGGCGTCAGTCGGGCCACGCTCCAAAACTCAACGCGAACCCGAAACATCGCCTACGTGGCCCTCACCGTGGCGTGGCTCACGCTGGCGCTGGCCATCAACACGGTGCTTGAAGCGCAAGGCATGAGCCAAACGAACCGCTACAGCCTTGTCGCCCTCATCGCCTTCTCCCCCGCCGTGTTGGCGTACGGACGAATTCTCGGCTCAGCATGGCACGCGCTGAAACAATCCTCCCAACGAATCGCCAAAGGCGGCGCCTCGCCTTTCCACAACCACATCCCCAACGCGCGTCAGCAATTTGTGGCTCAAGTGGTTCATCTCAACTTGGTGGCGATGCCCTTTGTCGCCGTCAACACCCTCGTCTCGCTCGTGTTCCTCTTGTACGACCCGACGATGTTCACCCACTCCGACCAGGTGCTCAACCTCCCTGAATATCGGCTTCAGTCCACCTACATGGAAGAAGGCGGTCTGCTGGGCTTCGCCTTGATTGAACTCTTTTCAAACATCCCTCAAGCCGGCATTCGCGTCCCCATCGTCACCTCGCTCCTGCTGTTTTTGCTGCTCAACGTGGCGGCCATCGGCTTCCTGTTCGTTTACGAAGTGGCCCGCATCCTGTTCTTGGACGTGCAAGACGTATCGGGCGTCGGTGGCATCCGTTTGGCCGACAGTCGATTGCTTCGGGCAGAGCCCGTTCAACAGGCCACGGTGTTGAATTTCTGTTTCACCGGTTTTGCTGGCCAATCCATGTTGTTGCTAGCATTGGCGATGATCACCTTTTGGGATTCGAGTTTCCTCCCACAAGGCAGCGCTTGCGGGACGTGGGAAGGCAGCGTCTGTGCGGTGCTTGAAAAGGACACGTTGGAACAGCTGACCTGGATGCTCGCCTCCGGCGGCCAAGTGGCGTTCTTGGCGGTTTGGGCCCTCTCATGGCGTCGAGCGGGCCAGCTGGACGAAATCACCTTTGACGCCAAGATGGACGAGGACCGGACAAGGCTTCGCGGCATGAGCGATATGATTTATCTCAAGCAACGACCCGTCCATGAACTGGTCGCTGCGGACGATTGGACCAAAGCCATCCAGCGTTTTGAAGCGATGTCTCAGGGACGCGAAGCCACCCTCGTGGGTCTTGATATGGTTCGACAAACGAAAGCCAACATGCTGTTGCATGCAGCGATGGGCCGTTGGGACGAAGCAGAAGAAATGGCGGTGGATTTACTGGCCCTTCAAGGCGGAAGGGATGCGCAGATTTCGCGATTGGTGTTGTGCGCCGCCAGTTTGGCCCAACGCGATTACCGAGAGGTGGTGCCCCGACTGAACCTGCTGACCAACGACGATGTTGAGGCGGTTCGCTTGAAGTGGGTCGCGGCGCTCCTCGCACCGAAGTACCGTTTGGACGACGAAGCCCGTTCCATGTTGAGCGTGGACCCGATGACCCGGGACAACGCTCGCATGTTGACCCAATACGCCGAGGGTCGTGCGGAATTGCGCAGCCAGCCTCCTCGGACATCGGCGCAACGAGCCATGTTCTTGGCCGACATCGGTCGCCTGCGACTCGGTGGACAAAGCGAGGAAGCCCTGAACCGACTCGAACGGGTGTTAGCGAACATGGACGGGGAGGAGTGGGTTCAGGGTCGTCTGGTGCAGGCCCTGCTCAACCTTGACGGGGGGCGGCGATTGACCGCCATATCAAGCGTGGAAGCGTTGGCAAAACGTCATCCACGTGACCCGAACGTCCGAACCTTGGTGCACCACTTTGCTCGGCTCGGAGAAACCGACCTTCCCTCCTCAGAACCGACCAAAATCGAATGGGTTTGTGACCAGGAAATGGATTGGCGACATCGCTGGAAACACCACAACGTCAAGATACCTCCATCGCTCGAAAGCGAGGATCTCAAACTCCATGCTTGGCAAGCCAACGCATGGATCGGTTTGGCAAGCGAGGGGGGCTTGTCCAGTCAACCCGACAAACATTACCATCGCCGTTTGCCCTCCGCCCTTCCAACGGGACTTTACACGCACTTCTCAGGTATTGTCGTGACCGTGGGTGGGATGGCCATTGACTTGGGGCTCCCCCCAAGTTACCGTCACGAGTCGGCCAAGAAAGCAGGCCTCATCGACGTCTGATTAGATGCGACGACGCAGACGTTCCATCGCAGCATCGGCTTGCGCCAAGCCTTGCAACGTGGCTTCGATGTTGCTCACGCCCAACATCGCTTCGGCTTCGGCAATCGCCTGTTCACAGGCCCGCCGGTCCTCGTCCTGCACGTTGATGCCAGCGGCCTCGCATTGATTCCTCAACACCCTCCACTGGTCCATCACGAAGTCGTAGAGTTCCAACGCATCGTCACTGGCCTTCCCTTCGCGGTCGAGCGCCGCTGTCATGCGTTCAAGCAACATCCCCGCATGGCTCCATGAGCGAGCGTCGGCGGCTTCGATGATTTCCTCGAGGGAAGCGGCCCAGGTTGCTTCATCGCTTCGTCCTTCGAAACGCTTCACCAATTGCTTCTTCTGCTTCAAGGCACGAAGCACATCGTCCATGGCCGCCCGCTCACGCTCAATGGTACGCACCACGCCATCGGCAAGACCGATCGCTTGACTGGCGTTGCCGGCTTCCAAGGCCGCTTCTGCCTGAATCAAGCGTTCTTCAAACGGCGCCCGGTCAAGACCGTCGGCTTGCTTGAGTTGACGAGCCGCTTCAGTAATCGCCGTTTTGGCACGCTCTGCAGCCCCTTCACCCGCTTCCAGTTGGGCAGGGATCACCATCGCAAATTCATAAGCGTCCTTGGGTTGCTCCTGACGAAGTTTGTCCTTGGCTTGTTCAAGGAGGTCACGCAACGACGCTACGCCGTCTCCCTTCTTTCCATCAAGTGCCCGGGTGGCTTCAGCGATGCAGTCCTCTGCACGCTTCCACCAGGTGAGGATCTCGTTGGCTCGTTTCTTGGCTTGTCTGAACAATAACTCGCCCTCGCGCAGAGAGCCGAGATTCACTTCTCGCTCACCCATGTCGTAGGCTTTGCGTGGCCGTCGAGCGGTCGGGGCGACGGCCTCGGCCTGTTCGACCGACACCAGCGCATCAGCTCGAATGATTTCCACATCATCGGCAAGGGAAAGCGCACGGTCCATGTCTTCCTCGCTTTCGTCCAACAACCGCATGCCGTAGGCGGGGTCAAGGTGACCTTCTTCTTTGGCCGTGGTCAACAGGCTGGATGCTTGGGCCACGGCGGCTCCTTGAGCTTTCAATTCCAACAAGCGATTCTCCAGAGCGTCCAAGCGCTTTCGGAACGCTCTTCGTTCGACCTTTTGGTCGTCCCCCACGGTCCACGAGTACACCGTATCGGCCACGGCCAAGCCACACAGACCGAGGGCGGCGGCGCCTGAAGGCGAGGTCAACGAGTCGCTTTGAGTGAACGTCAGGACCACGGCGGACGCCGTACCGATGCCGGTGAGAACGGCTCGATACCGCAACACGCCGAAGTGCCCGCGCATGGTCCGCATCGCCACGTTTCGGCAAACCGCTGCGGAGATCAAGATCAGACCACTTCCCACCATGCCTGCGTTGAACCGCTCGGGCAGACCCAATGCCCCTAAGACCAACAAAATCGGCCAAGCGACGGCCGTGGCCGAACCGAGCCGGGATCGAGCGGAAGCGTCGTCAAGGGTGAGGTCTTGAACGAAGATGCCCCAAATGACGAGGAGCAAAGGCGCTCCAAGTTGAGAGAGCACCACACCATCGCCGGAAACCAAGGCCTTCAAACTCGGCCATGCAAGCCAAACGGCACACCCGAGAAGCGTGAGGGCCGTGAGCAAGGTGAGGTTTTCAACGCGTTTGACCCGAACCATGCGCTCGGCATCAATGGCCGAATCGGCGTCGGCCCAGGTGACCATGCCCCGCTCACATCGGGGGTCCGTGATAATCACTCCGCTGAACAACTCCGCCATCGACCAACAACGGATTGGGCGGCAAGGTTCAAGGGTGGCTTTCGAATCTCTTCAAGTTAGAGGGAACCGTATGCCGGGCTTGATCACGATGGATGACTTGACCAACGATGAAATTCTCAGCATTTTGGACGATGCCGAGCGGCTGCTCCCGGTGGCACAGGGCCACGTTTACCTCCCCCTGCTTCAGGGCAAAATCTTGGGCAACCTCTTCTTCGAACCCAGTACTCGAACCCGAATGTCGTTTGAAACCGCCATGAAGCGGTTGGGCGGTGAGGTGGTGAATCTGGGCGATGTCAAGACCTCCTCGGTGGTCAAAGGCGAGACGTTGTTTGATACGATTCAAATGGTTGACGGCTACACCGACATCATCGCGATGCGTCACCCACGCCAAGGTGCTGCTCAATACGCCCAAGATTCGGCACGCGTCCCCATTCTGAACGGTGGAGACGGTGCTGGCCATCACCCCACCCAAACCATGCTCGACCTCTTCACCATCCGCCAAGCCCACGGACGCTTGGACGGGTTGAAGGTTGTCTTGGCCGGTGATTTGCGATACGGTCGAACGGTGCACTCGCTCAGCCACGCCTTGACGCGTTTCGGTTGTGAATTGGTGCTGGCCAGTCCCTCGTTGCTGAAAATGCCCGCTGAAATCGTGTCCGACCTCAAGGCTCACGGGGCCAACGTCGTCGAAACCGAGGACTTGTTGGGCTCGTTGGGGGACGCTGATGTCGTGTACATGACGCGCATCCAAAAGGAACGCTTCGCCGACGAAGACGAGTACGCAAAGGTGGCGGGCGCCTACAAGCTTCACGCCACCAACCTTGACGGGGCGAAGGAAAGCATGATCATCATGCACCCTCTTCCGCGAGTGGACGAAATTCACCCATCGGTCGACGGTACTCGGCACGCCCGTTACTTCGAGCAGGCGTTCAACGGTGTGGTGGCCCGGATGGCCCTGCTTTGTCGATTGCTCAATGTTCCCGTCCCTGCGACCGTTGGAGGTGAGGCTTGATGTCCCAAGAACACAACATGCGCCGGGTGACGGCGATTCGAAACGGCACCGTGATCGACCACATTCCTTCTGGCCACGCGATGCGAGTCCTCGAAATGCTGGGCATCAACCGAAGCAGTTCCGTTCCGGTATCGATGGTGATGAACGTTCCCTCAAAAAAGATGGGAACGAAAGACATCATCAAAGTCGAGGACCGTGAACTGACGCAGGACGAACTCAACCGCTTGGCTCTGGTGGCACCTGACGCTCACGTGGCCATCATTCGAGCCTACAGCGTGGCGGAGAAGATGACCATTGAATTGGGCGAGGAAGTTCAAAACGTGGTGCGATGCACCTTCTCAAACTGCATCACCACCAACCTTCGAGAACCCTTGCCTCACCGATTGAAGGTGCTTTCCCGTGAGCCGCTCGAACTTCGCTGCCATTACTGCGGTCGCCCGCAAGACCTCGAAGAACTCGTTCACAACGTCTTGTGAACGTCCTCGACCCCCAACAGGTCGCGCATGTCGCAGGCCTTGCATTGAGCGCTTGAACTTGGACTGCCGCAGCGTGGACACGGTTCAGGAGGAGCCGGACGGGTTTCGCCGCCGCCCAAGTTCACGACTTGGTCCCGCAAGTGCTTGATTTGGTCCGCCATACGCACCAACCCGTGACGGGTGCCGGGCACATCGTCTTCCATGCGGGCCACCATCTCCCGATGGCGCCATCGAAGCGCCCCGCGTGCGTTCGGGCACTCCTCGTGATGAAGCGGCAACGCTCGATGGAGGGCGTAGAGGTGAACCTCTTGCTCGGGCACCCAACGCAGCGGTACAATGCGTGGCGCAAGGCCGTCCACGGGCGTGGTTGTGTGGGGTGCCAGTCGCAGCGTCCGTTCAATGTCGGCGTTGGCCATGTTCATGAGGACGGTTTGGGCCATGTCGTCGAGATTGTGACCCAGAGCGATCACATCGGCCCCCACTTTGTTGGCGAGGTGATTGATGCCTTGTCGCCTAAACACACCGCAGTAGGAGCAGGCCATTCGAGGGGCATCGTTGTCCTTCTCAATCACCATGGGGAGGCGTTGAACGACCTCGTCCATCTCGAGAAACGAAAGTTCGGGATAGGTGACCACGTGGTGTTCAACACCCAGGCGTTCGCAAAGCGACGCCGCACAGGTGATGGACGGCGGGCGATAGCCCTCAATGCCCTCGTCCACGGTCCCGGCAACGATCGTGACGTCCGGTCGTTTTCCGAGCAGATCCACCAAAACATCGAGCAAAACAGCCGAATCCTTGCCGCCCGAAACCGCCACGAGAACGGTGGTGTGTGAGCCTTTTTCCAACGGAAGTTGGAGGCGAAGTTCCTTGCTGATTTTCTTTCGGACGGATTTCGCAAGATGCTTGCCACAAAGGATGCGGCCCGAGTAGGCTTGCTCAACCACGGCGGGTTTGTCGCACGAATCGCATCCGGGAAGGGCGAAAGGGAGTCCTCCTCCTTCGGCGCCCATGGGCCATCCTCGTGGGCGCTCTCGTTTCAAATCAGCGGCGTTCCATGGGCGGCATCAAGGGTTCCTTGGATAGAAAATTTACAATTTGAAAATTAAATTTACAATTGATAATTATTAGTAGAAATTCGCCCACCCACACATGCCTCGTCCGCTGGCCCGTCCCTTCCACCCCTTCGAAAAAAGCGGTGCTGCGGCGAGGTTCATGCCTGATGAAAACTGAATTTCCAGTTGGAAAATCGCAAAGGGTCGGCAAACGACCGTCTTGCAGGGTTTGAGCGCAAAACTTCTTGAAGGCTACAGCGGTGTCAAGTGTCTTGAGAAGCCATGTTGCACCGTCTCCTCGCCGAATTTCTTCGTCACGACGACCTGACGCAGGCGGTCGTCATCGATGACATGGGCAGGATGCTTTCCAGTGTCGGCGAACAAGGGGCGCTGCCGCCTACCAACGAAGCCATCCAACTCACGAATGCTGCCTTGTCGGCTGCACAACACACTGAATTTGGGAGCCTGCACGAACTTTGGATCGAAGGCCAGGAGACCACCGTCATCGATGTCCTCACCCCGTATCGAATTCTCATGCTCAAAGGCAAGAACGGCCATCTTGCCCGCTGGCGGCACAGCACCGACCGTATGCGAAAACAATTGGCCACGACCCCCGAATTCTAAGGTGAAGCATCATGTTTGAACTGCCGCAAGGAAAACCCGTCAACGAACCCGTCACGCTGGTGGAAGGCGAACTGCAAGCCTTTGCCCACGGAGCGATTTCGACCTACATCGGTCGTCGAAAAACCCCGGTTGGCCACCGTTTGGTGCGTGGTGGACGCATCGTTGGATGGGTGGCCGAAGGGAAAGGCGCCAACGAAATCTTGGGAGGAAGCGAAGCCAAAACGGCCCTCGAGGCCCTTGAAGGCGAACAGAAAGCCCGCCACTTGGCCACGTCTTACACGTTGAACGGGCTGGGAAGTTTGGCCGAAGTCCTGCCCGAGGCGTTTGTTCACCAAGCCGACCGGCAAGGCCTCAAGGCCGCACCAAACACGGTCGAACGGTTGTTGGCCCGAGACCTTTCAACGGTCATTCGTGAACTCAGTGCCCACCCAACGGTTCGTGGGGCCATGGCGGTTGATGCGGGCATGCTCATCGACCATGCAGGCGACCTCCCCGGCTTGGGCCAGGAAGAAGCCTTGGCCAGCGAGATCCATGAACTGCTCTCCAAGATGCGGCCTGAGACGTTGAGTGAGGAACTCGGCATGCAAGGCCAAGGACATTGGACCCTGCACAGCGGTGATGGAGCGTTGTTGCTGGCGCAAAGCGGAGAGATCTCCGTGGCGGTGTGGACCGAGAAAGACGCCAATCACGCCCGGTTGCTCGCAACGGCTTCCGTTGCTCTGGACGGCGAAGCCGTGGCCGCCGGATCTCACGGAACAAAACTTCCCGAGGGATTCACGCTTCGTGAGGGACGAGGCGGTCCCGACGCCGTGGTGTCAATGCTCAAAGCGGGCCTTGACGAAGACGTGACGGGGCACATCCAAGCCGGTTCCTCGAGCAAAGCCGTTTCCTTGATCTTGCTGCGTGGCGTTCCCGTCGCGCTTTGGGCTCCTTCCGAGGAGACCATGGAAGATGCGGTGATGGGTTTGACCGAGTCCAAGCGGAAAGTCAAGCTCCTTCGGTTCCCTGCAGGTACCATCGTGTCCCACAAATCAGGGACGGTGGATTCCTTCTCGTTGAACGAATTCACCCAACTTCTCGCCACCGTTCGCACGCGCTCAGAAGCACGGCAAGCCTCGCTCAAAGCGCTGCTGGACGAATTGTTGGGCTTCGAGGCGGGGATTGAGTCATTGAAGAAAGCCCGCTCCAACATGACCTTTGCTGGAGGAAGCATGGAGGTCGCTGAGCCCCTTCCGTTGATGGGGGAACAAGCGGTCAGTGCCGTTGACGCCGGTTTGCGCCGTCGCCTTGAACAAGCCGAACAAACCGTTGATGAACTCAACAAACTCAATGCGGTGCTTGAAACACAAGTGAAAGCCGTCGAAAAGAAGCGGGAAGCCGCTCAAATCGTGGCGAGGGAAGCAACGGAAACGCGACAAGAAAACACGGTGGCGCTGGAGGACGCCCATGCAAAACTCAACTCCATGCAAGTGGACTTGGCCCAAGCACGCAGTCAATCCGAAGAGGCCGAAGCTCGTGCCGAACGTCTGCTTCGTCGCGTGAACGAACTGGAGCATCAGGTGAGTGAGCGGGCCGCTGAACTTGCAAAAGCGGTCGGTGATGCGGCCAGCAGCGAAGCTCTCCACGAACTGATTGAATCGTTGGCCTTGAAAGAAGCAGAATTGCAAGCCAACTTGACCGAGGGAGCGCAACGACTCAACAACATTCGTCAGCAGAGCGAGGACGAAGAGCGACGATTGCGCGTGCTCTCCGAGCAGGTCAACACCACCCGAGAGCGCCACGCTCGCACGCAAGCCGACTTGTTGGCGCTGCAGGAACAAGTTCACCTCAACAACATGGAACTCGATGCGGTTCGTGCAGAAGAAAAGCAGGTTCGCCAACGAACCGACGAAGAACGCACGCGACGAGCGGAAGACGAAGCCCGTCGAGCCAACTTGCAAGCCGAACTTCGGGAATTGATGGACGAACGACGGACGTTGTTGCGAGAACTCGGTGACTTGGGAGCACGACGAGGCCACAGTGAAGCCGAATTGGCGTCGCTGGTTGACAAGGCTTCAGCCTTGGCCGAAGCGCATGAAGAAGCGCTCGCTGACATCCAAGAGGCCGAACGATTGCGGGCCCGACTCGCTGAGGAGCCGCTCGCTCAAGCCCTGCTTGACGACAACAACACCTTCCAAGGGCTAGGCCCGGTGTTGGAACGCTTGGAACACGCCCGAAGCCTCGGCTATTCGGTGACGCTGCTGGACCGAGCGGTCGAGCGGGCGTTGCAGGTGATTCAATCCACCGTTGACCATGTCGCGGCCACACCCCGCCATCTCCTCTCTTCCGAGGTCATGACCCTGTTGGAGCGGCAAGTCCCCCAAACGGCAGGGGCCGTCCGTGGATTGGCGCGGTGGTCAGTGCAACAACGTTTGGAGCACCAACTCGGGGAGACCGTCAACCATGTGGTCTTGGATTTGGAACATCTCCTCGAGGATTTCGACCGGTCCATCACCATGTTGCGGCGAATTCGCAACGTTCTGGAACAGATCGAGCGGCTCGGAGCGCCAAGTCATGAGGTCCAAGCCCTGTTGGCCAATTGCCAGCGACCCGAGGCGCTGCCAAGCCTTGCCCAAGGAACACGACGCCTGATTCAAGTGGCTCTTGATGACATCTATCTGGAAGCCGACCAGCGCGATGCGGGCGAAGCCATTGGACTGGAGGAAACCGCCCGAGTGCTCGAAGAACTCATCACGCAACTCGACGCTTCGGGCTTGACCGACGGCCGGCCTCGCGGCATGATGTGGGACTTCCAGCGAGACGGTTACCTTCCCTTTGAGCGAGAATCGGTGCCGACCGAACAGCGAATTCCCGTGAGTGAATCGATGATGGAAGACTTGGAGTCCACGCTCATCAACGCCGAGGTGGTCTCGTCCATCGAGCCGAGCAACACCGCCCGTGTGGATGAAGAGGGGTGGAGTGAGTTGCCAGCGCCCAACGACGAAGAAACGGAGGCCATGGAGGTCAGCGAACGCGTCTTGACCTCAACCACACCCGTTGCTTCAATGGAAGATGAGCGAGCCGCCTTGGAGGCCGAATTGGCCCGATTGGACGCCGAACGGCACCATCGCTCGGTGTCGGCCACGGTTCCCGCCACCTCGACGCCTGCCGATGCCGCCCTGGCTTCCTTGGAATCCAAACTTTCCAATCTTGACTTCTGACGGTGAGCAATCGTGACGCAGGCCACTCCCCTCATCGGTCGTGAGGAAACGCAAGGCCGGCCCTACCCGTTGTGGATTGAACGGGTCTTGCTGGTGTTGGCGGCCGTGGCCTTTGTGATGGGCGCTAACGACGTCGCCGAATCGATTGACCATCCTGTGTTGGGGCCGTTGGCCGCTTACCTGGCGTTTCCGTTGATTCTCCTCGCCGTCGTGGAACTGCTTGGTCGAATGGTCCAGACGAGGCACGTCTCAAAGTTGTGAGAACTCCTTGCCTGCCGGTTCCGAGGGAAGACGGTTGGTTCGAGCCTGGATGAAACCGATCACCCGCTGCCATGGGATGAAGAATCGCAACACGGCCATCATGCTCAAGAAGAGAAGAGCGGAAATCACAAGACCGTACGTGAGGGTCAATTCAATCGATTCCGATACTTGACCCGCCCATTGGCTGCCGGTGGTGTCTGAAACCACGGTGAGCAGCACTTTGTGGAAACCGAGCGCAATCATCGTGGCAAGGCCGGTGAGGCCGAGGAAGAGGAAAGTGTGGCGGAGGTGCGTGTTGAGGACGTTGTCCATTTGACGAACATATTCGGGGTCTCGCTTGCAAGATTCTGGAAGGCGGAAGGCGTACTCGAGGTTTCGAATCACCCCGTAACTCGCTTCTTGGAAGACCATGATCAGGACCGCAATGAGAATGAGATTGAACTGCTCTTGGGTGACCAATTTCAAACCGAACAGACCGATGGTGGGGTTGGAGGTCTGACTCTCAAGCGTGGCGAGGGTGCCGCCGTAGGAGCCGAGCTGGGATTTGATGAGCGGGAAGGTCAAAATGGCGTGAATCCCCAAGAAAAGCAACGTGAAGCCAATGGCCCAAGCGATGGAACGACGGGAAAGCCCCCAAATGCCTCGAGTGCCCATGATGACGGGCAGGAGGTAGATGAACAGAATAAGCAAGGACATGATCATGAGCAACGGCCACTGAAGGGTCTCCAGTTCAGCATCGGTCGGCAAGCGCAAGTCAAACGAAAACAACATCCCAGCGAACCACGACAACACCAAACGACCAACGAGGAGCACGATGAGCCCGACGATGAACCCGAGTTTGATGCGCTGCTGAACTTTCGGCGTCTGGAAGGCGATGAACGCCATCATACCTCCGAGGCTCAATCCGAGCACGAGGGGGACAAAGAATCGACCCATGCCGTCCCGTCCCTCGCCGGTCAACCAGTCACCAAGAGGAAGTTGGTCGGAAATCAACAGTTCGATGGTATCGAACAGAATGGTGTGGTCGATGGAACCCACGACGTAGGTGGACACGACTTCGAGGTACATCGCCACCAACGCAACCGTCGCCAAAATCTGCAGGGCCAAAATTTGCCATTGTTTCCGCAGATTCTTGAGGTGTAGGGTTCGTGGCTTGGCACTGCCCTCGAGGTAGACATCGGATTGAAGACCCACTTCGCCTGCCATTTCAGTACCCCCTCACTTGCATCAAGGCCTGAGACAAATCCATGTCCGGCATCCAATCAATGACCTGTGCCCCTGATCCCGCCAAGGTGGTCAGCCGGTTCTGTCGTTCCAACTTGAGCACTTCATAGGACATGCGTGGAATCCGACTCACCAAGCGCTCGAAGTCGACGCTTGATGGCGAAAGCACGGTGACCTCGTGACCTCGCCCGACGAGGTCACGTACGGCGGCCGGTACGGTCCCGTCGCCTTCGCATGAAGAGATGATGAACACGGGGCTTCCTCGGCTAAAGCGGCCGCTCAACGAATTGGTGACCGCTTGAAGCGGCATGGCTCCTTTCGGTGTGACGCCCGCAAGGGCACTGAGGATCTTGAAGTACTGCTTGTCTCCCGTATCGGGGGGCAAATAGGCCAGTTTCTCGTCGTAGATGGCCAACGCCACGGAATCTCGCCGTTTCAAGAAAAAGGCAGCAAGGCTGGCCGCTGAAACCGTGCCCATCTCAAGGGGATTTTTCAGCACCGTGCCAATGCGAGCGAGGTCTCGACTGTCCAAAATGAGGTACAGGTCCGTGACCGCATCACGGCATTTCTCGTTCACCATCAATTCGCCGGTTCGTGCGAAGGCCTTCCAGTTGATGTTCTTGAACGGGTCACCGGGTACATACTCCCGCAGGGAGTAAAATTCGGAACCTTGCCCTGGTGTGCGCAAGGTGGTGGCGCCGGTGTACATTTTGGGGGTCCGACTTCGCAAGAACGCTTCTTCAATGTCTTTGATTTGCGGGAAGATGACAATATCGCTGTGATGATCGACGTACATCTCTTCGACGCCCAAATTGAAGGTGTTGCGAGCTCGCAAGGAGACCGGCCCGATGGAGTAGTGGCCCCTCAACGGGCAACGCAGCACGTATCGAATGCGGGCGCTTTCACCCGGCTTGAGGTTCAGTTGCATTTGGTTGAGCCCGCTTCGCAATTTCATTTCGTGGGGGATGTTGTCGTAGATGTCTAGCATCTGGGTTTTGCGATTGCTCCGATTGGTCACCAGGAGTTCAACGTACAAATCATCCCCTTTGTACAGGTTGTCCGCCGAAAGCGTGCGCTGAACCTCCACATCACCGTGCCCTGAAATCCATGAATTGACCACGATGAAGGCGACGAGGGTCAAGCCAAGAATCATCATTTGTTGATTGGAAATCATCATCCCGATGAGCACCAAGGCGATGCCACCGGTGAATGTGAAGGCTGCTTTCCTTGTCCACATCGGCCTCACTTCCCTATTGACGACCCCACGCCTTGATGCGTTTCACCAACGCGACGGTCTGTTCGAGCGTGTATTTGTTGCTGGATTCAACGGCAAATTTGGCCAACACGGGGTCGTTGATCATGGCGACCAATTCGCTGGCTTTCATCGCTTGGAATTCATCATGATTCAGACCGTTTTGGTTGCGCACCTTGGACAAGAACACCTGTCGGATTTTTTCCACCTTGGAGTAGTAGGCGTAACGATTGGCATCACCGAACCCGTAGTAGATGATGCTGAACACGTGTCGCCAAGGTTCAGGGTCACGCTTCTTGATGAGCACGGCCTCGAAGGTGATGAACAAGATGAGGAAGAGCAACAGCATCGCAAGGCCTTCCCCGGTGAAATAGACGAGCAAGAAGTAAACGGTGTTGTACGAGTCGGCTGCCAAGGCGCTTTGTGGGTGACGGGATTCGTCGAAGATGACCATGGCGTTCAGGGAGGGTTGCCCTTCTTCGCCAACCAACTCGCTCATCAAGGATTCAGCGATGTAATCCAACGCCCATTTGCGGTTGTCGTTGCTGGGCATCAAGGTGTCGGTGGGCCCGTACTTCCCTTCATTGAATCCTTCGTAATCGTAAATCGCATTGATGAGGGCCGACCCATCGGCAACAAAGACGATGCGTCCCCCGTCGCTAGGGCTGCAACTCGCTCGAGCACACACTTCAATGCTCAAGTTGAATTGGCCCCAGCGGTCGGGCGTTTCAGGCGTGATTTCATTCCCGACCCAAATTTCACCGTCGCCGTTCACGTCCACCGTCGCCTCGTTGCTGGTGATGGCGCGCACGGCGACCTCAGAAAGCGGGCCGCGGACCCCTTGCATGACCTCAAGTCCCGTGATGTTGTTGAGCAGCATTTGATAGGTTCCGTTGTAATCAATTTGGTTGCCGATGAGATGCTGCGCACACAAACCGGCGTCCTCTTCGCTGGAAAAGGCCGTCCCTTGGAGTCGGGAACACGGGTGTTCGCCTGGCGAACCAACGTCGGCCCACCGTTCATGTTCGGACAACGTGGCGGGGTCAAGAACGGTGCCGTTCATGCCGCAGGGGTTGCTCTGCACGCACATCCAGACGTAGTTAAAGTCCAATTCGGCAACGTAGGTGGTATCGAAGACCTGTTCGCCCGTGTAGCGAATGCCAAAGGCTTCGGCGATGGTGCTGGCGTAACCATAGTCTTCGAAGACCATGGCGGTGCCGCCGGCTTCAACAAACTCAACGATGGCGTTGATCTCGGAGGGTGAATACCCGTTGCCCGATGCGATGGTGATGAAGCCGTCGTCGTCAAATTGGGGTAACGTGAGCGTGTCGCGCTCAACCCCAGCGAGGACATAGGTCGTGTTTCGTGGGTCCTCGATGTCGGCCAGCAGCAGGGGGCTGCTGACCAGCGAACGGGTTTCAATCCCCATGTCCTTGATGTCTTTGCGGAACGCCGACATGTCGTTCCAATCGTCATCGTAAGCCGAGAGTTGGTTGGTGGCGCTCAAGTTGATGAAATTGAGCAAGATGGTCATCAACAAGACCAGCATGACCCCCCAGAACGAAGCTTGCAGCGCAAGCCTTCGAACATTCAGATTTGCAGGGAGGCCGAGCATTGGAATCACTGGGAAGAGCGTTCCCACCAAAACCACGGCTCCCGCTGACTTTAGAAGGTTGTCCACAACGGTGGCGAAAATGCTCATCCGAAGACGAACGCAGTTCACTGATTCAGGTGGATTTTTGCGGCGATTCTGGCCACCGAGGAAGCAGGGATGGTGACCGTGTTTGACTCATGCTCAAACGGCAGGGCAGCGGGGTCCACCGTGGCCTCCACACGAACGACCAACTCGCTGATGGAACCCGTGTTCAGGTCAAAGTGGACATCGACCAAGGTCCCGAGGGTGGCTCCGGTTCGGTCCAAGACCGACCTGCCAAGTACCTCTCGTCCGAAGATGGCCATGGTCTCCTCGCCTCGGTGGTCGGTTGGCAGGCAATCCCATGAATGCGTCGGTGGAGCCTTGCAACCTCACATCGTTTCCATGCCGCGGCTGAAATCACGATTTCGCTTGATGTTGGTCAATCCAGATGTCAGACGAGTCTCCATCTTTTGGTAATACTCGAGCATATCGGGAGTGACGGTGGGTCGGACACGTGAAATGGCTTCCTCAAAGTGCGCCTTCGTGACCTTCTTTTTCCCGGCTCGCATGCAGATGAGGGCGGCTTCACGGCACACGGCCTCAATGTCAGCGCCGGTAAATCCGTCCATGCCCGAAAGGAGGTCCTTGAAGGAGAACTTGCCGAGCGGCATGCCTTCGCTGTGAATGGCGAAAATGGCTTCTCGAGCACCTGCATCGGGGGGCGGTACGTGAAGCACGCGCTCGAAGCGACCGCTCCGCAGGAGAGCAGGGTCAATCATCTCGGGCCGGTTGGTGGCTGCAACGATGATCACCCCGTCCAAGGATTCCACGCCGTCCATGCTGGCAAGCAACTGATTGACCACGCGGTTGGCCACATCGGAGCCCTCGGAGGCGCTGCCGCCGCTTCGCATGGACGCAATCGATTCAAACTCGTCAAGGAAAATGATGGAGGGAGCGGATTGCTTAGCCTTCTTGAAGATTTCACGAATGGCTCGCTCGGATTCACCAACCCATTTGGAAATCAGTTCGGGACCTTTGATGCTGATGAAATTCGCCTGAGCTTCGTTCGCAATGGCCTTCGCCAACAACGTTTTCCCCGTTCCAGGAGCCCCAAACAACACAATGCCGCGGGGGGGTTTGATGCCAAAGTGCTCGAACAACTCAGGCTTGGTTAACGGCCATTCCACCGATTCCTTCAACCGGTCCTTGACTTCGTTCAAGCCACCGACCTCTTCCCACGAAACTTCCGGGACTTCGACGTAAATTTCGCGCAAGGCGGAGGGTTCAATATCACGGATGGCTTCCTTAAAATCATCCATACAGACTTCCATCTTCTCGAGCACTTCGGGAGGAAGCGTGTCCTCATCCAAATCGATTTCGGGGAGATAGCGTCGCAGCGCCCGCATGGCGGCTTCCCTCACCAAGGCGGCGAGGTCGGCCCCAACAAACCCGTAGGTGTTGTCGAGCACCCAAGCCACATCGAAGTCATCGGCGATGGGCATCTGGCGCGTGTGAACATCCATGATCTCGTGGCGCCCTTCGCGGTCGGGAACACCGATTTCGATTTCCCGATCAAATCGTCCCGGCCGCCGAAGCGCTGGGTCAAGCGCATCCCTTCGGTTGGTAGCGCCAATGACCACCACGTTGTCTCGGCCTTGCATGCCGTCCATCAGCGTCAGCATTTGAGCGACGACACGGCGTTCAACTTCGCCCGTGACGTCTTCTCGCTTGGGACATATGGAATCAATTTCGTCAATGAAGACGATGCCGGGGGCGTTTTCGGCCGCTTCGTCAAAGATTTCACGGAGTTGTTTCTCCGATTCACCGTAGTACTTCGAGATGATCTCTGGACCGTTGATGCTCTTGAAATGGGCGTTCACCTCCGTGGCGACGGCCTTGGCAATCATCGTTTTCCCCGTCCCGGGGGGGCCGTGCAGGAGAACCCCTTTGGGAGGGTCAATCCCCAGCCGACGGAAAAGTTCGGGATGCTTGAGCGGCAGTTCGATCATCTCGCGAACCTTCTGAAGTTGTTGCCCAATCCCTCCAACATCCTCGTAGGTGATGCCCTCGGACTGGCTCATGTCTTCTTCGGCAACCGCCTCGTCCTTGATGACGATCTCGGTGTCGGTGTTGACCACGACAATCCCCTTGGGGACGGTGGCTATCACGGCGAAGGGGAGCGCTTCGGTGAACAACGTCATTCCTGGGATGAAGATGCGGTCGCCGGCCATCACCGGTCGCTTGGCGAGACCCCGCTTGGCGAAGCCTTCGATGCCCGGGCCAAATTTGACCTTCTGCTTGCTGGCCATGACGGGTGAAATGGTGAGTTTGGTGCACGGCTTGGCCTCCACCTTTCGGACGGTGACTCGGTCGCCGAGGCTCACGCCAGCGTTTTTGCGGATGATGCCGTCCACTCGGATGATATCCATCTTGGCGTCCTCGGGCCGGCTTCGCCAGTAAATGGCCGCCGTTGACCTCTCTTCACCGCTGATCTCCACGAAGTCACCGGGTTTGAGGTCCAAGCCCATTTCCGAGGAAATACGGGCCCGGCCGAAACCGACGTCGGACGGGATGGCTTTGGATACACGCAATTCAACGGTCTCGTCTTTGGCTGCCATACGTTCCTCTCCTCTCGGCAACTGTCCTTTACGGTATATGAAGTCAATCAACCAGAATCATGAACGGGTCGCCGTCACGAGGTCCCGAGGCCCCCCTTTAAACCCAAGCAAAACGGTTGATAGGAGACGGAGCAACGTGAGCCAAACGGAGTCGCCATCACATTCAAGTGACGGATGAAACCCCACGGTGTCATGGTTCATGTGCTTGAAACCGGCTTGGAATACCTCGACCTCAACAACCCCAACGGGAAACCCGCCGTGCGCGGCTACAACATCATCAACGGTCAACTCACCGACGCCAGCGACGGCGGAACCTTCGCCTCAACCAACCCTGCGTTGCTGGCCGATTGCCTGGGCCAATTCCCGCTTTCAACTCGGGACGATGTCCGAATCGCGCTCAAGGCCGCCCACGAGGCGTTTCCTGCGTGGGCCGCTACTCCCGCTCCCACACGGGGCCAAATCATCGGGAACATGGGGCGTTTGCTCATGGAGCACAAAGACGCCCTGGTGGCCTTGGAAACCCGAGAAATCGGGAAGACGCTGAAGGAATCAGGTGGTGAAATCCAAGAAGCGATTGACACCTGTCTGTTCTTCCAATCGGAAGGACGCCGCCTGTACGGCCAAACGGTCAATTCTGAATTGCCCGACAAAGAGCTGTTCACCTACCGCCGCCCGCTTGGCGTCTGTGGTATCATCAACGCCTGCAACTTTCCCTCGGCCGTGCCGTTCTGGAAGATGATCCCCGCCATCATGTGCGGCAACACCTGCGTTTGGAAGAGCCCCCAAGATGCGCCGTTGCTCTCCTTTGCGCTCGCCCGAATCATGCACCAAGCAGGGTTGCCTGACGGCGTCATCAACCTCGTTCACGGCAAGGGAAGCGGTGCCGGCCAATACTTGGTTGACGCCGTTGACGAAGGTTTGGTCAACAAAATTTCGTTCACCGGTTCGACCGAAGTTGGAAAGATGATCGGCGAAGTCTGCGGTCGAAACTTGGTCTCCTGTTCGCTTGAATTGGGCGGCAAAAACCCGCTGGTCGTGATGCCCTCAGCCAACCTTGACAACGCCGTAGAGGGCGCCTATTGGGGAGCCTTTGGCACCGCTGGACAACGCTGCACCAGCCTCGGCAACCTCATCGTTCACGAGGCCGTATACGACGCCTTCATGGAGAAGTTCATGGCCAAGGTGAAATCCACCCGCATTGGCAATTCCCTCGTGCACAAGGACGTGCTCTACGGCCCCATGCTTTCCGAAAAATACGCCAAGGACTTCCTCAAAGGCATCGAGATGGCCAAAGCCAGCGGCGCCACCCACCTGTGGGGGCAAGGGCCCGTCACCGCTGACAACGCCCCTGACAACTTCCTCGGCGATGCCAGCGAAGGTGTGTTCATGTGGCCCCACGTCTTTGTCGATGTAACCGAGGACATGGAATGCTTCCACGAGGAAATTTTCGGCCCCGTGGTCACCGTGGTCAAAGCGAAGGATTTCGACCACGCGCTTCATCTCGCCAACGCCAGCCCCTACGGGTTGTCCTCGGCCATTTACACCAACGACCGCCTCGAAGCCTACCGCTACAAAACCGGCATCAAGGCCGGTATGACGGGCATCAACAACTCCACGACGGGCGCCGAAGCCCACCTGCCATTCGGCGGCGTCAAGGGCTCTGGAAACGGCACCCGAGAATCGGGCATTTGGGTCCTTGAAGCCTACTCCTATTGGCACGCCGTGAACGACGAACTGTCCGGCAAACTCCAGCTCGCTCAGATGGACGTTGACGAGATTGAGATGGTCGAGGCTGAAGTCAATTGGTCTGAATTGGCGTGAGAAACTTTCAATTTCGGCTCACGGCTCAATGGTGAACCTCAAAGACCCTGCGCAACTCGGAAGGGTTGTTCCCTACGGGAACACGGGTGAACCACATGGGCGAAGGCATCAAACTCCCGGTCATCAACGGATTGGGACGTACCAACCGAATCGACAACTGGTGGAGCCAGCCGATGGCCATGGGCGTCGGCCTCACCGCTGCACTGGTTTACACCTTCTGGCGCCTTTTCCTCTACGACGCCGACATCTCCTACGCCCTCCACGGGAGCACCGTGATGTCGCCCATTTTCTCCCCCAACGTCCTGGAGTGGGACCTCTTTGGCCTGAACACATGGAACCACCCCGAATGGGTGAACGCTGCTGTTCTTGTCCTGTGGATCCCGTTCGGTTTTCGCGGGACCTGTTATTACATGCGTCGTGTCTATTACCGCACGTTTTTCGCCAGCCCCACCGCGTGCTGGGTGGACGAGCCCGACATTAACAAGGCCATTGGATACAAAGGCGAGAAGCGGTTGTTCATTTTCAACAACCTTCACCGCTATTTCTTGTACGCCGCCATGGTTATTTTGGTCATCAAATGGTGGGACGTCACGCACACGATGCACTTTGATTCAAGCGCACATCACGGGTACGGCGTCTCCATCGGGACCTTTGTGATGGCGATTGAAGCGTTCTTGCTCACGATGTACGTGACCTCCTGCCACGCTTTGCGCCACTTGGCAGGAGGCATGCTCGACCGTTGGACCACCGGCATCAGTCGGGTTCGCGGCCGTTTGTTTGGCAAGATCAGCGTGCTCAACCGGTCCCACGGCTTCTGGTTCTGGACCTCGCTCGCCTTCGTGTTCCTCGGTGACCTTTGGGTCCTGGCGGTGGCCGAAGGACGCCTGAACGATGCGGTGCTGTTTGTGATTTGAGGTGAAATGATGGGCGAACAGATTACCAAACACGAATACGATGGCATCGTCATCGGCGCTGGCGGCGCAGGCCTTCGGGCGGCCATTGAAGCGGCCCGAAGCGGCGCGAAAACCGCCATCATCACGAAGTCCTTGCTCGGCAAAGCCCACACCGTCATGGCT
>JALRLR010000189.1 GCA_023254355.1 Candidatus Poseidonia sp. | reverse complement strand
TGTAATATCTTTAAATCCTAAATTCCATAATGCTAAAGCATTTCTAGGAATACGTTTTTTAATTTTATCATCCCCTGATCCAGCTGTTCTTTCTAATCCAATACCATGTCCTCCTTCACCAATTCCTAATGAAAGTCCATCAGACCCTCCTAGATCATGGCTATGACAAGTTGCACAAGCAATATTACGATTGGCAGATAAAATTTTATCATGAAATAAAAGTCTTCCTATTTTAACCTTTTCCATATCAACTTTATGAAAATCATTACTTGTTAAAGGTTTTGGTAATTCAATTGAATATGTTTTGTTTGCTGAAATTAAAAATGGAATTATAAATATTAATATTTTTATATGTTGAGATACTTTTTTATAATTTTTTTTATTCCATCTATAGTTTTTGCAGAAATTGAAAATGCTAGAGACTTGATGGAAGCTGGAAAATTTCAAGAAGCTATGGAAGAACTGATGCCAGCTGCCAGATCTGGGAACGCTGATGCTGAAGAGCTTATTGGAATAATGTATGCAATGGGTCTTGGAGTTGAGCAAGACGATGTTAGAGCTTTTGAATGGTATCTTAGATCTTCGATGAAAGGTCATCCTGGTGCTCAATCGGGTGTTGGGTGGTATTATGAAATCGGTAGAGGACTTCCTGCCCCTGATCTTGTTAGAGCTTACATGTGGTATGGTTTGTCTGCTATTGGAGGCGATCCTGATGCTGCGATTTCTCAAGAAGAAGTTGTTAAAAAAATGACTCCTGAACAAATTGAAAAAGCGCATATACTTATTAAAGATTACAAAGCTTGGATTTATCCGTTTAGGTAATGAGGCGAATAATTAAATCCGCCCCATTATTTAATTAAGATTATAAGTCTTTGTCGTATGCACTTGATGCTCTTTTCTCAGCATCA
>JALRLR010000188.1 GCA_023254355.1 Candidatus Poseidonia sp. | reverse complement strand
GAGTCCGACGGCCTGCCCGCGACCGGCTCGGCGATCGCCCCCGGCCTGTTCTGGCTGGCTGCGGGCCTGATCGGCGGCGGCGTGGCGCTGGTCCGCCGGCGCGAGCGCGAGGAGGTGAGCGGCCGTGCGTAGCTGGTTCGGTCGCGGCCGCACCCGCGCCCTGCTCTCCGCCGGCCTGCTCGTCGGCGCCGGAGCCGTCGGCACCTCGGCGTACTGGAGCGCCGGCACCCAGGCCACCGGCACCACCGTGCAGTCCGGTGCCATCCACATCGACCTCGCGACCAACAACCGGGTCAAGCCGGAGACCTACAGCTGGACCGCGCTGACCGGCAGCCTGGCGATCGCCGGTGAGTCCCAGGCGAAGATCCTGCGCGTGCGCAACAACAGCATCGGCGGGCTCACGTTCGGCTACACGGTCAGCGCCACCGCCAGCGGCACCCTCGGTGCCGCGCTCAAGGTCACCGTGCGCAACGGCGGCACCGTCAGCGGCACCAGCTGCACGGGCGGGACCCTCGTCGGCACCGCCGACACCGCCCTCAACGGCTACAGCGGCGCCCCCGGACAGCTGTCCTCGAGCGCCGCCACGCCGTACCACGACCTGTGCGTGCAGGTCCGCCTGCCCAGCGGCAGCGGCGTCGCCAACGGCGCTACCTCCACGGTCGTCCTCACCTTCTCCGCGACGCAGGTGGTCTCATGAACCGCGCCCAGCGCCTCGCCCGCGAGCTGGTCCTGTGGACCGGCGGCGCCCTCGGTGCGCTGTGCCTGCTCTCGTTCCTGGCCGGCTGGCTGTTCAACGTGACGCCGCTGGTGTTCGTGTCCGGCTCGATGAGCCCGTCGTACGACGCCGGGGCGCTCGGCATCGCCCGCCAGGTCCCCGCCGACGCGCTGCGCGTCGGCGACGTCGTCAGCGTCGAGAGC
>JALRLR010000187.1 GCA_023254355.1 Candidatus Poseidonia sp. | reverse complement strand
AGAGGTTTTCGAAAAGTTCGTCGGGGCCATCACAAAGCGTGGTCATGTCGCCGTTCCGCATGACGGTTGAACCCATGACTGCGAGCAAGGGTCCCTCAAATTGACGGGTAATCAGCTCAAATTCGCTTCGTCGCATGACCATGGTGGAAGCGGGCTCGGTAATAACGTCAACAAGATCGGAACGGAGTTCGATTCCCGTGATATCTTCAGGATGAGCTTCCACAATTTCTGCAGGCAGATCTTCGCACAGCTTTCCGTTGATAAGCAAGCGATAGCCGTCCTTCTTGAGTTCCTCAGCCGTCAAGTCCTCTTCTTTCAATGAGACCCCGTCAAAAACACGGGTCGGGTAACGCTTGGGCGTGGGTCCACCAATGAGACCGGGCATCAAACGCACACGGCTTCCGGGCTCAAAGCTCATGATGGCGACGTCGCTGGAGTTGACCAGTTGGTCGTTCACGAACACCCAGGTTCCCTGGCTTTGGTTGACTAACTCTGCGATTTCGGCTTGTGTTAACCAAGCCACACTAAAACCGGTGGTGTCTGCAATTTCAGTATAGTAGGTCAAAGCGGGGAATAGAAGGATAGTATCCGTGGGGTGTAACTCCATGGAGCGGAGTTCGTTGGCGTTTGGAACAAATTGGTGATTGACAAAACACCAGCCGTTTTGGGCAAGGTAATGCTCGACAAAGACATTCGCCTCAGCACGAGTCATTCGGATTCCGTTGCCTCCGTTGCTGTCCCGATAATGAATTAGGTATTCTCCTGGCATGTATTCCATCCACCTACAATCTTGGTCCACTTGAACAGTCCAACAACGCATCAAAAGTCTCCGGGGCCATGATGAGAAGCTTGCCTTTCGTGGCCAAGTGAACGATTTTCAATGCCAAGGATTGGGGCGAACGCCCCATCAGCGAAGCGA
>JALRLR010000186.1 GCA_023254355.1 Candidatus Poseidonia sp. | reverse complement strand
CCCAACGGACAACTGCCAGTACCAAGATTCGCCAGGTCACTTCGGCCACATTCAGCTTGAACTGCCCGTCATCCACATCGGGTTCGTGAACCTGATCAAGACGGCCCTCAAAGCGACCTGCAACAGCTGCAGCCACATCTTGCTTCACGGCGAGGCCGGCTCCAGCCCATCGGCCAACCCCGAACAATCCGAGCAGGACTTCTACCGAAACCGCATCCGCGACGTCATCACCAAGCACGGCGTGGGTTCCACGGAATTCTCGAAGATCATCAAGGAAGTCGAGAAGGTCACCTCGGGCACCAAGCGAAAGGTGTGCATGCACTGCGGCGAATCGCAAGGCAAAATCATCCTCGACAAGCCCACCACCTTCAAGGAGAAGCACGAGAACAACAATACGGAACGCAAACTCAACCCGCGTGATGTTCGCGAATGGTTGAGCAGCATCCCTGCTGACCATCTGATTTTCATCGGCATGGACAAGCAAAACCGACCGGAATGGGTCGTGCTCAAGGTGCTGCCCGTCCCACCCATCACCGTTCGACCGTCCATCACCTTGGACAGCGGTGACCGGTCGGAGGACGACCTGACCCACAAACTGGTCGATGTCCTACGCATCAACCAGCGGCTCCGTGAGAACCGTGACTCGGGTGCGCCTCAACTCATCGTTGAGGACCTCTGGGAATTGCTTCAGTACCACATCACCACGTACTTCGACAACCAAACCTCCGGCATCCCACCCGCTCGCCACCGCTCGGGCCGCACCCTCAAGACGCTTACACAGCGCCTGAAGGGCAAGGAAGGCCGTTTCCGAAGCAACCTCTCCGGGAAGCGTGTCAACTTCTGTGCTCGCTCGGTGATTTCGCCCGACCCCTACCTCAGCGTGAACGAGGTCGGCGTGCCAACCAAGATCGCCAAGGAACTGACCGTCCCCATCCGTGTGACGGCACGAAAC
>JALRLR010000185.1 GCA_023254355.1 Candidatus Poseidonia sp. | reverse complement strand
GGTTTTTACAGATGCGGTCGGAATCAAATGCGCGTGCCAATCGCTATGCACCAGACATCGATCGGGCCCCTGCACAGTTCGAATTGCGCAGCAAAAAGGCCATTGCCCCAAACGAGGATGAGTTGGCGCAAAATCCACGGGCGCGTTCGGCGAAATTGCGGATTGCGCGGCGCACCGATGCACCCGCGGGCGATAGTGTTGTTGAAAAAGATTTGGGTATGCCAGTGTTAACGAGGAAGCGGTAATGCGCACGTTATTAAGTATTTTAATTGTTTGTACTGTGGTTGGCCTTGCCTATTGGGCCTATCAGGAAAACATCAAGACGCAAAACGCCCTGAGCCAGACCGAAGAGTTACAGCGCGATATCGGCGCGGCGCGCGCGCGACTGTCCGTTCTGCGCGCGGAATGGGCCTATTTAAACCGTCCTGATCGGTTAACGGATCTGGTGAACCTGAATTACAATCGGTTGCATTTAACACCCCTGCAGGCGGAAAATTTTGGGACGATTGATACAATTGAGTTCCCCTATGACAATGCCTTTCCATTGGGCGAGCTGTCTGATCTGGTCGAGGTCGCAAACCGTGAGGCGGATCAATGACATATCCGTCACTGCGCACACCGCTTCGCCCGCTTAGTCGCATATTGCCTGCCCGCGAACGTGGGGAAAATACGGATGTGATCGAGCGCGAAAATATCCGTGCGCGGCATGAGGCCGAAAAAGAGGCCGTGCGCCAACGCGCCCAAGGGCGTTTGTTGGTTTTGGGGATTGTGTTCATTTGTTTGTACAGCGTGATTGCGATCCGTGTTGGCACGCTTTCGTCAAGTGAACCGGTGGAACCACGCGCACAAAATGCGGGCGCATCCATTATCGCACAACGTGCCGACATTGTGGATCGCAAGGGGCGCATCTTGGCGACTAATTTGGAAACCTATTCGCTCTACGTTGAAACAGCG
>JALRLR010000184.1 GCA_023254355.1 Candidatus Poseidonia sp. | reverse complement strand
CACCTTGTCCAATGATGAGGTTCATCAAATCTCCACCTAACCATCCCTCTGGTCTTACTAACTCTGGTTTAGAAATTTTCCAATCCTCAAACAACTCTCTATCAGGGATAACACCTTCTTTTTCGAATGGTAGATCTATTTTAGATAAAGAACTAAAACCTAGTTCTTTTGAGTATTCTTGTAACATTGCTTCAGAATCAGTATTACCAAATGTTCTCCAAATTTTTAAGGCAATATCCCAAAAATAAACATTACAGGATTGTTTTAAAGCTTCACTTAAATTAACTCTTCCATGTCCTTCTGGTTTCCAATCTTGATAGACTTGCTTAGATCCATCGTCAAAACCAAAAGAAAGACTACCTTCACAATTAACATACTGTCCTGAATTTGAGGCATCCTCAGGAAAAATTCCTTCATTAACTGCTAACCAATAAGCAACAACTTTAAATACAGAACCAGGAGGATAAAGTCCTTGTATCGCAAAATTATTAAAGGCTTGAGTTCGGTTAAGTTTTTTAAATTCAAATTCTGAAATTCCCGAAACAAATTGATTAGGATCGAAATCAGGTAGTGAAACCATTGCAGTTATCTCTCCAGTATCTATTTTCTGGACAACTACTGCTCCCCTTTCGATTAAATTGACTGTATCAAAAGATTTGTTTGCAAGAAGTATTCCTTGTTGAAGCGATTCTTTAACTACTTCCTGAGCATTAACATCAACTGTAATTTGAATATCTTTACCTGGGACAGCAGGTGTAATTTCAACAATTTCTCCATTTTGTAATGTAATTTCAGATGGTTTACCGCTAAGAATATTTTCGTAATATCTTTCAAGCCCATTTTTACCAACAGTTTTGTTTCCAAAAGCATTCGAATACTCAATAAGCTCATCTTGATTAGGTTTACCAATGTAACCTATAACATGTGAAAATAACTCTTTATATACATAAACTCTTTTTGG
>JALRLR010000183.1 GCA_023254355.1 Candidatus Poseidonia sp. | reverse complement strand
TATCAAGGAACTGGATAAGCATTCTTCCATTGGCGGTTGTAGCTGTGTCGTACAACTCTATACCAGGGATGTTAGTATCTGAAACTACTAACTGTTCCTGCTTTCTCAGTAGTCCAGCACTGCCAGTGTACTCTACTATGTCGCCGATCGGGTCGGCGCATAGCGAAGCACTAAGTGTCGTTAGCGCTATCTTTTTGATTAATCTGAACTGTTGCATTATCAGAAGTTATATCTAAAGTAATAATACCTTTACAAGTTGAGATACCTGTAGGGCAAGTACCACTTATTTGAGTAATATCTACGTCTGCACTATCTCCATCGTGTGTAAAGTTAATTTCTCCGTAAGCACCATCATTTTGTAAAGTATTAAAATTATTAGATCCTCCTGTTATATCAAAATTCCAAATGACATCGTCTGCTTCAATATCCACATCAAATACATTTGAACTTCCAAGCACAGTCAAATCTAAATCTAAACGCTCTGCACTATAAACAGAACCTTGGTCAAAGTCCATAGTGTTTGAGTCTCCAGTAATATCTACTAATAAATTAGAAGAATCTGCAGAGCCAACATCACCAATCAACCAGTCCCAAGAGTTACTATCTCCTGTCCATTGTAATGTATAACTTGAACTATCTGCTGTTAATGTTCCAAATAGTAAGTTTTCATTTCCAATTTGATCAATGTTAAAAGTTAATGAAGTACCTGTTATTGGCATTGCAGATGATGAAGATGAAAAGTTATCTAAACCCATTTTGTTACCATAACCAACCTGATCTATATAAAGTGTCAGAGTATCACCAGTCTGGTCAATGTTAATTTCATTGTCATCGCTCTGTGCATAAACAAAAGGCACCATAAATAATAGTAGAAGTCTAATCATTGTCTCCCCCAATCTCCCAAAAGCCTCTTTCTTGCCCTTGGTACACCATTTCTAGCACGGCAGCTTCAATAGCTGTAC
>JALRLR010000182.1:384-1021 GCA_023254355.1 Candidatus Poseidonia sp. | reverse complement strand
CTTAACAACATAATCACTCATCTGCTTTGTCTCCAATGATGTTGAGGGTCGCGTAACATACATTGAAATACGACACAACTCTTGCTGCGGATGCTATTTTTTAGTGTGGTTTTTTACCTTGTTGAGAATGCGCCACCGCCGCCTTGCATAAAACTAAAATTTTTGGCACCAAAAACCAAACAACAGTATGAGATCAAATTGAAACAAAAACGCGCTTGGCAACGAATGCTCTCGGGAAGACGATTGGATTTATTGGATCCAACGCCAATGGACATCGAGATCGAGGATATCGCGCACGGGTTATCATTTGTTGCGCGCTGGAATGGGCAAACACACGGGGATTTTCCCTATTCCGTTGCTGAGCATTCTTTGCTGGTTCTTCGCATTTTTGAAGGGATCAGACCAAAAGCAAATGTACAGGAACGTATGTTCGCATTGCTACATGATGCACCTGAATACGTCATCGGAGACATGATATCACCCGTAAAACATGCTGTGGGTTCGGGTTATGAAGAATTGGACGAACGCCTTGCGGCCGCGATTCACATTCGGTTTGGGCTGCCTGCCAAAATCCCCGCGGAATTAAAGAAGCAGATCAAGCAGGCCGACAAATACAGCGCCAGACTAGAGGCCTCTG
>JALRLR010000182.1:0-374 GCA_023254355.1 Candidatus Poseidonia sp. | reverse complement strand
TTTTCTGAAAAAGAGGCCAATAAATTATTTGGTGTAATAGACGAATATTATGTGGACACCTTCAAAATCAAATTGCGTCCCCCAAAAGAGGTTCGCAATGAATTCGTCGACACATTCCAAGTTTTGCTAAGTCAGAAATAAACTACTTTGGACTGCGCTTGGCCAAAATCCGCTGCAAAGTACGGCGGTGCATATTCAAACGTCGTGCTGTTTCACTCACGTTTCTGTCACATAGCTCGTAAACGCGCTGTATATGTTCCCAACGTACGCGATCTGCACTCATTGGATTTTCAGGTGGCGGTGGTAGGTCATCACCATTTGCAACCAGGGCATTCGTGATATCTGTCGCATCGGCAGGTTTTGCCAAATAATCC
>JALRLR010000181.1 GCA_023254355.1 Candidatus Poseidonia sp. | reverse complement strand
GCTGGCATTCATGAAAGGTTGCATGCGTCTCGCTGAGGACTCATGAGGTCCGACCAAGGGTCAAGAACCATCGTGCACGAGGAGGTAGCCCGACTCGGATTCGAACCGAGGTCGGCGGGACCAAAACCCGCCATGATGGACCCCTACACTATCGGGCTGTGTGGTCCGGGGGGGAGGCTCCGGCTTTTTGGCCTTGTCGGCGAGGCTCATTCCTCACAATCGTCCAGCAAACCTCGAAACGGCTTACCCACGGCGTTTCGAGCGCTGTTGAGGAACTCGGACAAATCCATGCCCTGGGCGTGCTCGTACCTCATCGCTTGAAGGCCCATGTCGAGTTTGTCCAACGACTTGACGAACACGGCCTCAGCGGTGGCCTGTGCGGTGTATTCGTCCAGCAGGTGCAGCCATTCAGGGGCGAGGTCACCCATCGCTCGTCGCTCGTCCTCCGCTTTGGTGGACACGTCGTCGTGCGGCGTCAAGTCACCCACCACCACTTCGGGCAGATCGTGAACGAGGCAGAGTTGCAGCACGCGAAGCAGATCGAGTTCTGGGGGACACAACTTGAGGGCCAACACGGCCATGCCCCATGAGTGAGCCGCCACCGACTCAGGCGACTCAACACCTGCGCGAACCCAGCCTGCTCGCAAGACGTCCTTGAGACCGAGGTAGCGCAGCAGGTCCTCACGCATGGTGCCGGCTTGAGGCAGGGGTTGAAAACCTGACCGGCAAAACCACGCTCATGGGTCAACGACAACCGACATGGTGGAAGGATGCCTTGACGTTCTTGCGCCAAGACGACCTGCTCGGTCCCGTCGTTGAGGAGCACGGTCCCGATGGCATCACCAGCCGGGACAACCTGTTCCAATGCCTCGTCCGTTCCATCGTTGGCCAACAGATCTCGGTGCTCGCCGCCGATGCCATCTGGGGTCGCCTGGTGGACCACCTCGGCAGCGTGACCCCCGAGGCCGTTCTGGCCTCCGACCAGGTGAGCATCGCCGCCTGCGGCTTGACGCGTCCCAAAGCCAGCTACATCTTCGGCCTGGCCGAACAGGCAGAATCGCTGTTGAATCAAC
>JALRLR010000180.1 GCA_023254355.1 Candidatus Poseidonia sp. | reverse complement strand
ATATATCTTTATATTCAATTATTCCGTTAAAATTTTTTTCAGTCTCAATTATAGCACTAAATTGATTTACCTCTTTAACAATTGCAAGTTGCCATCCAATAGATTGTTCTAATAAAAAACTTTTTTCAATTTTATCTAACCAATCATTACTATACTCAATATTTTTTAATGGTCCTCTCCAACCTTTTCTCCTGTCATATGCAATCAATCCATTACGAAGACTCTCAGTAGCTATTTTTTGTAATTCAAGATTAATTGGTGTGTTAATATTGTACCCTTGTTTATAAACTTTTTCATAAGTTAATTGATCAATAATTTTTTTTCTTACATCTTCGATATAATATTGAGAATCTTCAAAAAAAACTTTTTTTGTTTTTTTTAATTCAATTGGACTTTCTTTAAATTGAATATACTCCTCTTGAGTAATAAAATTATTATCATTTAAATTATTTAAAACTAAATCTCTTCTAAATTTTGCGAGATCTCTGTCTCTATATGGATTGTATTTACTTGGTGCTTTTGGTAGTGCGGCTAATAAAGCTGCCTCGTTATAATTTAATTCTTTAATTGATTTATCAAAATATTCTAAACTTGCAGCTGCTACCCCATAAGCGCCACTTCCAAGATAAATTTGATTAAGATATAGTTCTAGTATTCTTTCTTTTGACAAAGCTCGCTCTATTCTAAATGCCAAAATTGCTTCTTTAATTTTTCTATTGATACTCACTTCATTTGTTAACAAAAAATTTTTAGCAACCTGTTGCGTAATTGTAGATGCGCCTTCCAATCTTTTTGAATTAAGAATATTATCAACATTATTAATAACAGCTCTCATCAACCCTTTTGCATCAACACCTGGGTGTGAAAAAAAATTCTTGTCTTCTGCGGACAAAAAAGAGTTTATTACATTTTTAGGAATAGCCTCATAAGGTACAAAAATCCTTTTCTCTGTTGAAAAATCGGCAACCAAATCACCTTCACCAGAATACATTTTGCTTGATACTGGGGGTTTGTAATTTTTTAAAAATTTATAATCTGGAATACTGTTTGAAAAAGTCCATAAAACAATCAAAATAGTTACAAGGGAAAG
>JALRLR010000017.1:275-23580 GCA_023254355.1 Candidatus Poseidonia sp. | reverse complement strand
CTCCCTTCCGTTGGTCGAGAGCGACGTTCGCGGAAACGGGTTTTTGGCCCATGCCTTGGCGAGTGACCGTTCCACGGTCTCCGTTTGTTTCACCCAGTGGACCATGGACCAACGTCGCTTTGTTGAACGGTTGGTGGAACACCACGCGTCCTCGTGATTCAGCGGTCGCGTTGGGTGCCACGGACCACGGCGACGCCAGCGGCGATTCCCACGGATAACACCACGACGCCGATGCCGAGCGATGGAAGGGCGCTCTCGGGTTCTTCACCTGCAGGGACGTTGCAGCCGTCTCCTTCGGCGTGAACGCCGCCGTACCCCCCGTCGTCGTAATAGCAGGTGGACCAGGTTTTGTACCAGTCAGCTTCGGGGAAATTTTCCGTGGTATCGTCGGCGTAGGTCGCCTTCACCCGCCAGTTGACGTAGGAGTGGTCGTCCGGAGGCGTGAGGGACATGGCGTACACGCCGTTCTCTTCGCTCGCTTCGTGGGCGACCGGCGGGTCACAAACGCCGCTGTTGAGGCAAATTTGCGTCGTGATGACGATGCTGGTCCCGTTGTCTTTGGCCGTTTGGTCAAGCTCGACCGACAACGACCAAGTGGTGCCGTCCTGAGAAGGTGTCGTGCGTTCCAGCACCGTGAACGGAGCCTCGTCACCGGGATTCACGTCGCTCCCGCCTTCGGCACTTCCGGCAAGAACGGAAGACGACAGCACGCCCAAGAACAAGAGCGCCGTGAGCAGCGATGAAACGGACTTCATGAAAAGAAAGGGTTGGTGGTCCCTTTTTAGTGTTCGCGAACCGGCGATGTGCCCCTATTCCATTTCCCAAAGGTCGTCCCCGACCCAGTGCAGTGTCTTGATACCCTTCCCTTTGGTGTTCGCCACGAGGGTGTCGGCGTCGCTGAGTGCCCAGCCCAAGGCAAGGGGTCGCTTGTGGGTCATGTCTCGAATCCAAACCAAGTCCCCTTCCACCACCGAGGATTCGGCGCCGTGAACCCCTGCCACCATGCAATCGGCCCCGTTCATCAAGAACGGAATGGCCCCGTGGTCCACTTCCACCCACTTCAGGGCGTCAAGGTGGGACAAGAAGCCCCTCAGGGTGAGAAACACGTACCGTTCATCCTCGTCGCTGACCACCTCGACCACCAGCGGGACCTTGTCCACGAACACCATGGTCCACGGCCCGTATTCGGCCATTTCCAAGAAGGCACCGTCAACGTTCAAGTCGATGACCAGATCCGTTTCGAGCCGCTTGAGCAACGGCGCGATGTTCTTGCGACGAACGGGCCGTCGCTTACGGATGCTCCATTCGTTGGCCATGAAGAACCACGGTTGGCGTGGGGCTATCATCCTTCGGCAACGCGGCCTTGATGAGGGGCCAGCCTCTGCACCCACCATGGCGATGTGGTGCACCATCCGAACCTTTGCAAAACACGCGATTGAGTTGGGGAACACGCCCCCGACCGAACCCATCATCTTCGTCAAACCGGCTTCGTGTTTGCACACCGAAGGGCCTCTTCCCGTCAGCGGCCACCCTGGAGAGGTGCATCACGAAGTGGAATGCGTGGTTCGTCTCAACCAAGCCTTGGAGCCCGATGCCGTTGCGGTGGGGCTGGACCTCACTGACCGTGCTGCGCAGGGTGAACTGCGAGCAGAACGCCTTCCGTGGGCCAAAGCGAAGTGCTTCCGGGCCAGTGCGGTGGTGGGGACGTGGACCGCTTGGCGTGCCGGTTGGGACGCGTTGGTGGACCCTTCCCTCGGCCTTCACCTTTCGTTGGAGGTCAACGGTCAGGTGCGGCAATCCACCCCGCTTCACGAGATGTCCGTGACCCCTGCCCAACAAATCGCTGCGTTGCAACAGTGGGCCCCCGTTGAGGGAGGGCATTTGCTCTTCACGGGCACGCCCGAGGGCGTCGGGCGGCTGCTTCCAGGGGACGACGTGCTGGCCCGGCTCACCGACGGGGAGGGGCGCGTGCTGTCGGAAATTTCCACGCGCTGTGACTGAGGGTTGCTTTCATATAGCCCGTGCTGGTCGGTGGCGACGCAGGAGGCATCCTCATGGCTCAATGGCACGGAATTTCACGACGCAAACCCACCGGTGGACGCAAGGTTCAGGCCCGCGGCAAGCGAGCCACGGAAATCTCCACCGAGAAGCAATTTGCCTTGGTGGGCGTGCCCAAGCGGAAGATCTACCGCAAGACCGGTGGCAACACCATGGTCCGCGTGATGGCGGCCAACCAGGTCAGCATCAACGACACCAAAACGGGGAAGACGACCCTTGGTGCGATCCACAGCGTGGTTGAGAACGCTTCCGACCCCAACTACGTCCGACGAAACATCCTGGTGAAGGGCGCCGTGATCGAGACCGACAAAGGCCGAGTCCGCATCACCTCACGCCCTGGAAAAGACGGTGTCATCAACGGCGTGCTCATTGAGTGAAGCCGAGCGACGGCTTCAAAACACCTCACGGTGAGCAGCCTCTGAGGCGAGACCATGGACCACAACCCCGACCGCATTTGCGTTTGGCCGGGGTATTTTGACCTCAAACGCTCTCGGCGCTCGGGCCGTCGCGTCCCTAAAGACGCCTCGGTCACTAAACCCGACCTCGAAGGCCTGTTCTTGGCCGCACGCGAGGTTGGCCTTCGGAAAATCAAGCGCGAGGAAGGAACCTCTCATCCTCGTCGACCTCACCAAAAGGAAGGTCGTTTGTGGGTCTCAGCGGCCGGTGCGAAGGAAACCATCGGCGCAGGAAGCAAAGAAGAATTGTTGCAACTCATCGGTGGTCAATGGCGGCAGATGCAGCGGGACCGCAAAAAGCAGGATGAGGCGGAAACGGCCAAGGGCCCGAAAGCAGGGGACCGCATGGCTCGTGCTCAGCGAAAGAACGCGGCCCCGCAACGTTCCAGTTTCAAAAAGCGCTCCAGTTTCAAAAAACGGTAAGTTTCAAACAGGCTTTCATAACCTTGGGGGCCCAGTTCGTCCCATGAACCGAAGCCTTGTGCTGTTAACGGTCCTCCTGACCTTCGCCCTCCAAGGCGATTTGAGCCACTCGGAGCCTCAGGCGTCGACGCTCCAGAGCGATACCACCGTCATTTCGGTCGACAGCACCAACCTGCGTTTCTCCCCGTCTTCGGTCACCATCACCGAAGGCGACACCGTCCGCTTTTTCTGGAGCGGCCAGGCCCTGCCTCACAACGCCGTTGAGCAAAACGGCGTGTTTGACACGGGGGAGCCCGCTCGCGCCGTGGACGAATCGTTCACGTTCCCGTTGGGCTCCAACGGCACCTACGTCTTCGTTTGTGAGCCACATGAATCCGTGGGCATGGTTGGCGAAATCGTGGTCGAGCCCGCCGAAGTACCAGCCGATCCACCGGCCGTGCAGGACGATGCGGAGGACACCCCGTTCGTCTCTGCGGTGCTAACCGTGTCCGTTGTTGGATTGGCCGTCGGCGCTCGACGCCTTCAGGGCAACGGGTGAAGCCAACCGAAGACGTCCTCCTCGGTTTCGTTTTGGATGCCCGTGAGGAGGTTGTAGAGTTCGGTGGTCACGGGGCCGGGTTTCCCGTCACCGTACACCGATTTCACCCCGTTGTGGGTGATGGAGGCAATGGGTGATATCACGGCCGCCGTGCCGCAACAAAAGGCTTCATCAGCGGTCACGGCTACCTCGGCCAACACCGTTCCTTCCTTGACCTCGTATCCACGATGGCGAGCCAGCTGAATGATGGAATCGCGGGTGATGCCCGGCAAGATGGTCCCCGTGAGCGCTGGAGTATGGAGCACACCGTCTTTGACGCAGAAGAAATTGGCAGCCCCCACCTCCTCGACGGCCGTGTGGGTTTCGGCATCGAGGTAAATGACTTCGGCGAAGCCTTGTTCCTTGGCGTCCTTGCTCGGTTTCATTCCAGGGGCATAGTTTCCAATGGCTTTGACGCCTCCCGAACCGCCCGGTGCGGCGCGGTGATGATGTTCGGAAATGAGCAGGTCGATGGCGTTGAGGCCGCCTTTGAAGTAAGGTCCGACGGGTGTGACGTAGATGAGGAAGGTGTAGGACGGGGCAGGTTTCACGCCCAACACCGGGCCGCTGCCCATCAACAACGGGCGGATGTACATGGCGCCCCTTCCGCAGGGGGGGACCCAATGCTGGTTCGCACCCACCACTTGTTCAACCGCATCGACGAAAATGGATTCGGGTACCGGCGGCATCTTCAGTCGGTCAGCACCCCGTTGCATGCGGCGAGCGTTTTCCTCAGGGCGGAAGAACACAATGCGCCCCTTTGAGGTTCGGAAGGCCTTCATGCCCTCGAACAGCCCTTGGCCGTAGTTCAAGACCCCCGCAGCGGGGGACATGGGAATGTCGCCGTAGGGTTGCAGTTGACCCGGCATCCACGGTTCGTCACCCTCCGTGGTGGTGATGTACATGGTTTCGGTTGGCGTGAGCGAGAAGGTGAGGCTGTCCCAATCGAACGATTCATTCACCCTTGGCCACTCCCTGCAAAAGGAGCCATTGGAATGAGGCTTTCAAGCCTTCCTGTATCATTTTTTGTTGTTCTTGGTGGTTTCATCCACGCACCTCAAGTTCTTCCACAGATGGGTTCTAATGGGGTGCAACCTTCATGGCGTTGGAGGTCGGTTCATGGAAGGGCGTATGGGGATTGTCAGCGGTCGCTACCGCTCCCTGTCCGAAGCCGCCGAGAACCCTTCTCCCCGGACCGTGATTGAACTCTTTGGACGGATGGACGATGGCCGTTCCGTCTGCCTTCTGGTCCACGGATTGCGCCCCACGTTTGAGGTGTCGCCGTTGGGAAAATGGGACGCGGACGCGGCCCTGCCCACCCACATCGTTGACCGGCTTGAAGGACTTCGTGCGATGGAGCATGTCGTGGACGTTCGTGGCCCGGCCGTCAAGTGGACGCAACTCGGGTACCGCCCCGTTTGGACGATCGAGGTTGAACAACCGTTCAACGTTCCTTCGCTGCGAAGCTCCCTGCAATCGCAATCTTGGCAGGTGTTCTCCGGCGACATCCCCTTCGTCAATCGCTTCTTCCTCGATGCCGATCTCGGGATGCACATCCACTTCACCGGTGAAGTGGTTGATGAGCGTCATCTCGAAGGGCCGTTGCTCAAGGACGAGGTGCTCAAGGCGGGCGGAGCGGGACGGTATGGCGTGGACCTGACGGTGGTCTGCGACATGGGCGATGTTAGCGCCTGCGAGCCGTTTCAGGTACCGTTTCGCTTGTTCTCCTTCGACCTTGAAACCAGCATCGAACACGCCACGGTGCTGTGCGCTGCAGCATGGGTTGAAGACCTGTCCACCGGTGAGCGCCAATCCTTTTCCTTCCGTGGCTCGGAAGACGCCATCCTGCGTGGATTGACCGAAACGGTGCTCGAACACGACCCCGATATCATCACGGGGTACAACATCGACAATTTTGACCTCCCAAGGTTGGCTGACCGAACCAAAGTGCTCCAACGTGGTGGGGGGAGCGACCTCACCATGGCGTTGTTTGGATGGGGTCGTGCACCGCCTCTTGAGACCGAATTAAAGCGGCAGCGGGACGCGTTGGTTCCCAAACGTCAAAGCAACCGAGCTTGGAACCTTGCGGGGCGGGTCGTCATGGACGCGTGGTGGCAGGCTCGTCAAGCCCTCAACCCTCGCCGAGAGACGCTTTCCTTTGTCGCAAGCCTGCTGTTTCCCGACGACAGCGAGAAGCACAAGATGGACGTTGACGCCTCCAACATGGACGAGGAGTGGGCGCTTCGCCCAGACGACGTGATGGCGTACTGCGTTCGTGACGCTGCTTTACCGTTGGACATTCTGCAGGCCATCCAAGCCGTTCGACGCAAGGAGGCCGTGGCCGCAGTGGCCAAGGTTCCGTTCGAAACGGCCGCCAACGGGAGCACCAGTCAGCTCATCGATTCCTTGGTGATTCGTCTGGCCGACAAGCAGGGCGTAGCCGTGCCGTTGACCGGGTCGGCTGAAGCCAAGGAAGGTCAGATCACCGGCGGATACGTTCACGATGTGGAGAAAGGGTTGCATCCTTGGATTGCGGTGCTGGACTTCAAGAGCATGTACCCCTCCATCATGATCGGCCACAACATCTGCTACACGACGCGTGTGGACGAAGCCCAGGACGACCCCGATGCAGCGAAGGACGCCCATTGTTCACCCACCCAGGTGCTGTTCCGCCATCAACGTCAACGCAAAGGGTTGGTCCCCTTTTTGCTCGAAGACCTGATGGCGCAGCGAGACGAGCACAAGGGTGCGATTCGGGCCGCCACCGCAGCCGACGACCAGCGAGCCGTGGGCTTCCACGATGCGATGCAGTACGCCGTGAAGATCCTCATGAATTCCTTCTACGGGGTCTTTGCCAGCGGCTTCTACCGGTTCACGCATCGAGATTTGGGGTCGTCCATCACCGCTTGGGCGCGTCAAAACATCAAGACCATCATCGCCGCCGTTGAGGCGGAGGGGCACGGTGTTGTCTATTCGGACACCGACTCAATTTTTGTTCGGTCCCCCGTTGATGAAGCGGTTCCACGCATCGTTTCGGACGAAGACCGTGAGCGCGCCGCTGGCGGAGACCAGGAGGCCAAGGCGACGCTGGAGGCCTACGAGGCCGCCGTCGGACGAATGGTTGAGTTCGGTCAGGCTTTGGCCAAGCGGTACAGCAAGGACGCCGCGGTTTTGGAATTTGAGAAAGGCCTGTCCGTCTTTTTCAGCCACGGCGCCAAGAAACGGTACATCGGCAACGTGGCTTGGCCCAACGAAGAAATGCTGGTTCGAGGCTACGAGACTCAACGAACCGATGCGTTCCCGTACTTGACCTCCACCATGCGAGAGGTGTTTCGCTATGCCTTGGCCGATGAAGGCGAGGCCTTGGTCGATTACGCCAAAGGCCAGGTGTCGGCGTTGATGCACGGAGATGTCCCCGCTCAAGAGGTGGTGTTGGCGAAATCCTGCAAAGGGCGGGTCTTGCGCACCCCGGTGAAAACCGAAGACGACGTCGATTTCAGCAAGGATTACACCAATCCCAACAGCATGGCTCAGGTGCGGGTGGCCAAACAACGCATTTCGCTGGGCCTCGGCTTCACCTCCGGGATGAAAGTCTCGTTCTTGGTCACCGATGCCAAAAAACGGCCGATGGAGGTCACCCCGTGGTTGGACAACGAGGAGAACTCGACCGACGTCAGATACGACGGCCAATTTTACGCCGAACGCTTGGCAGCGGCGCTGGGCCGAATCACTGAGGTCTTTGGATGGGACGCGAAAGACCTGATGGCGGGTAACCGTCAAACCAATTTGTTCTCCTTCTAAGGCCAAGTTGAGGAAGCCCTTTTGACGAACGGGCCGCCACATGACGGTATGGGCCGTAGGAGCACCCCCGTCCTCATGGCGGCGTTGATGACGCTCGCCTCCCTTTCCGGTTGCATCTTTGAAGACGATGGAGGGGGACAAACAGAGGACGTGTTGGCCGTCTTCAAGTTCAGCCCATCCACCAACATCAAAGCGGGGACAACGGTGACCTTCGACGCCTCCGACTCGACACCAAGCGACGGTTCGCTGACCTATCGTTGGAACTTTGATTCAGAGGGTTCAATTGACATTGACGCGACTGGACGAACGGCGACGTGGTCCTTTGACGAAGCGAAAACGTACCAGATTCGGCTTGAAGTGTCCAACGGCCAAGAGACTTCTGAACAGACCCGTGAACTCAAGGTGGCCCCTGAATCGGCCGAGCCTCCCGAAGCGGTCATCCGCCAATACGCCGATGGAGAAGATTGCGAAGACGAAACCATTGACGAAGACCGGAGCATCCTGGTTTGGATTTGCGCACGTGACAAGTCAACCACCGATCGCAGCGTGACCGAATCCGTCACCATCGAGCTCGACGCTTCTGATTCGGAACCCGGCGACGCATCCTCGCAATACATCCCGACCGACGGTTACCGTTGGGACTTGAACCTCGACGAGGACAAGGACAACGACGGTGACAGCGAAAACGACGATGATTTGGTCGGTGAAACGGTGCAGTGGACCAACGTCCAGCCCGGTGAATACGAGATCGGCTTGACCGTCACCAACAGCGTCGACATGACCGACAGCGTGACCATCAAGGTGTACGTCAACTACGCAGGATACTGGAACGATTTCGAGATTGGTGGGAACACCAGCGGCAACCCCGCCACCTTGGACTTTGACACCCTCATCAACTACAACAAGGAGAGCGGCAACACCATTGTGAAGGCGGTCATGGAACTCGAGTATCCTCAAGATGACGATGATTGCACCCCCATTCCCGGCTCGAACAACTGTCGGGCTGAAGTGAACATTTTCGCTTACAACGAAGAGGACGAGGAGGCTGACAACACCACCGACATTGAACTCGATGCTCGTGACGACGGTGATTGCGACAGTGACCAGGACTGCGTTCACCTTCGCTTGTCCAGTTATCTCTTCTCCGACACCGATTCCACCTACGGCGACGGCGAGTGGACCATGACCGTCCAAAACGAGCGGGTGAACGACTTTGTCATTGACCAGTTCGTCATTCGTTTGTATTACAAGTAACCCTGAGGCCCAACCATGCGCCGAACCCGCATCATCGCCACCGTAGGTCCATCGTGCGATGACCGCGCATCGCTGAAGGCTTTGTTCGAAGGGGGCATGGACGTGTGCCGATTGAATTATTCTCACGGCGAGCCTGAAGAAAAAACGGAAATTTACCGTTTGATCCGTGACATCGAGGACGAAGTTGGTCGCCCGACCTGCATCATGGCGGACCTTCCGGGACCCAAGTTGCGATTGGGAACGTTCCCCGAAGCGACCCTCCTTCACGACGGCGACACCATCACGCTTCATTGCGGCGTTGCCCACATGGACGAAACCAACGGCCGGGATTTTCCCGTGCAGTACGGGGGTCTTTCCGCCGAGCTTCACCCCGGTGACCCGGTGCTGCTCGCCGATGGTTTGATTCGGCTCACGGTTGAACAGGTCCCTGGAGAGGCCAACGGAAAGGTCGTCTGCCGTGTGGAGGACGGCGGGCCGGTCAGCAGTCGTAAGGGCATCAACGTCCCCGGTACGCTGGTGGATTTGCCCGCCATCGGTGAAAAGGACAAGCGTGCCCTCGACCACGCCCTGGCCAACGGCGCCGATTACATCGCCGTGAGTTATGTACGAAGCGCTGAGGACCTTCAACCGGCCAAGGATGCCATTCGAGCCGCTTCCATGCACGTGCCGGTGTTGGCCAAGATTGAACATCCTGCGGCCGTTGAAAATCTGGACAGCATTTTGGATGCGGCCGACGCCGTGATGGTGGCCAGAGGGGACCTCGGCGTCGAAATCCCTCTTGAGAACGTCCCCGTGGTGCAGCAACGCATCATCGATAAGGCCCTGGAGCGGGGCATGCCCGTGGTGGTGGCGACCCAGATGCTGGATTCCATGACGTTGCAACCGCGGCCCACGCGGGCTGAAGTAAGCGATGTATCGACCGCCATTCGCCACGGCGCCACGGGCGTGATGCTCTCGGGTGAAACTGCGTCCGGGAAGTACCCGCTTGAAGCGGTGCAGACCATGGCGAAAATTGCCTTGGCGACCGAGCAAGGCCTTCAGGGGCACGAGTTACGACCCAACGCCCTCGCTCGTTTCCGATCCACCCGGGCGGTTGCTCACGCGGCGGTGGAACTCGCTCATGAAGCGGGGGCGGCTCGTTTGGTCGTCGCCACCGAGCACGGCACCGCTCCGCGGTTGGTTTCCGGATACCGCCCCAGCATCCCGGTCACGGCGGTGAGCGACCGCTTGCGAGCGCTTCGTCGCACATGCATGCTTCCGGGGGTTGACAGCATTCTCTCCAAGGAACACGATCGTGGCTCAAAGACCATGAAAGAGGCCGTTGAGCAACTGGTCCTGCAGGGGCGAATCGCCCCCGGTGACCGTGTGGTGGCCATTTCAGGCAGCCCGTTGGCGATGCGCGGTTCAACCAGCACCCTCCGCCTGTATCGAATCGGTCCCGACGGCGAAATCCTTGATGCGGAGTGACGGCCATCCCGATTTTTGACGGGGTTTGCGGAATCCTCCCTATATCGCGGTTTTCATATAGGGGATACTTTTCGGACGGCTTGCTAAGGAGCGATTACCATGCCATCACAATGGGAAGACAGAAGCAAGCCACACCGCAACATCGTGTTCATCGGTCACGTCGACCACGGAAAGTCCACCACCGTTGGACGTCTCCTGCTCGACTCGGGCCACATCGAAGGCCACGTGATTGAGAAGAACGAGAAACTCGCTGCTGAAGCCGGTAAAGCCGGTTTCGGTCTTGCGTACGTCATGGACGGACTCAAGGAAGAGCGCGAGCGTGGAATCACCATCGACGTCGCTCACAAGGAGTTCTTCACCCCTACCTACTACTGGACCATCATCGACGCTCCAGGTCACCGTGACTTCGTCAAGAACATGATCACCGGTGCCTCCCAAGCTGACACCGCTGTGCTGCTCTGTGCCGCCAACGACGGTGTCAACGCCCAAACCAAGGAACACGCTTTCTTGGCCAAGGTGCTTGGTGTCAAGGGTCTCATCGTCCACGTCAACAAGATGGACATCTCCGGTGTCGACTGGAGCGAGGACAAGTACAAGCAAGCCTGCGCTGAGGTTTCCGGCCTCCTGAAGATGGCAGGCTTCAAGCCCGACGACGTCCCCATGATCCCCGCCTCGTCCCTCAACGGCGACAACGTGTTCAACAAGTCGGACAAGTGCTCGTGGTACAACGGCCCCACCCTCTTTGAGGCCATTGACGCTACCCCCATGCCCGACAAGCCCGTTGACAAGCCTCTGCGCTTGCCCATTCAGGACGTCTACAAGATCGGCGGTATCGGTACCGTGCCCGTGGGCAAGATCGAAACCGGTACGCTCAACAAGAACAAGACCGTGGTCTTCAACCCCTCCCAAAAGTCGGCTGAAGTCAAGTCCATTGAGATGCACCACACGATGGTCGACAAGGCTGAGCCCGGTGACAACGTCGGTTTCAACGTGCGTGGCCTGGCCACCACCGACATCCGCCGTGGCGACGTTGCCGGTTACACCGACAGCGCCCCAACCTTCGTGCGCCACGACGAGACCTTCGTCGGACAAATCCAACTCATGGACATCCCCAAGGTCGTCTCCGTCGGCTACACCCCGGTGTTCCACGCCCACACGGCTCAAGTCGCTGTGAAGTTCATGGAGCTCTTGGAGAAGACGAACAAGTCCGGCAAGGAAGCCAACCCTTCCTTCCTCAAGACCGGTGACGCTTGTCTCATCCGCTTCCAACCAACCAAGCCAATGGCCATCGAGCAGATGGACACGTTCCCTGAACTGTCCCGCTTCGCCATCCGTGACATGGGTAAGACCGTCGCTGCTGGTGTCTGCTTGAAGATCGAGAAGAAGTGAGTTCGCTCGCTGTCATCGTTGGAGATTGGAGAGGATTTCATGGCTGCCGTGACCGTCATCAAGTTGACCGGTGAAAACCACAAGGACATTGATGACGTTGCGGGTCAAATCAAGACCATCTGCGATACGGGAGGCATCACCCTCCGTGGTCCCATCCCCCTGCCCACCCGCCGTTTGGTGGTGCCTGTCCGAAAGGCACCTGACGGTGAAGGCAGCGAGACGTACGACCACTGGGAATTGCGCATCCACAAGCGGCTGCTCGAGATGGACATCACCACCGGCAAGGACGAAACGGCCTTGCGAGCGGTGACGAAGATCCCCATCCCCGACACGGTCAGCATCGAAATCTCGATGCGAAGCATGAACTGAAGCGGTTGACGACCTCGTCCGCCGAATCTTCCTCGGTTGCGTCGCGTTGTCTTTGCCAAACGAAGAGAACCGTTCACAACGGTGCTCGTTCAGCCACGCCCGCTTCGATTAACCAAGTCGCCGTGGCTTCGTCCAAAAAGTGAACATCGCCCGCTTCGAGCACCAGGGCATCGCCTGCCTCATCGATGATGGGCTCGCTCAGGGTCTCAAGCACGCGAACACGCACGTGCTCTTCGGCCGGTTCCGCTTGGACTTCGGGTTCGGGTGCTGCTTCCGCCTTGACCGCTGGTAACGGTTCATCCATCGGCACCATCGGAGCGGCCGAAGGAGCGAGTTCCAGCGCAGCGCCGTGTTTGTTGCCCGCCGTCGGTGCTTTGGTTGGAGGAGGCACATCCCGGGGGCGGTCTTCTCGTTCCAAATCGGCCATGAGATAGGCTTCCTCGTCGCTCCATTCAGCGTCTTCCATCCACCGCTCTTCAGCATCGTCTTCCACCGCTTCCAGCGGGGGGAGTTCGTCTTCGAACGCCAAGTCGGGAGGCGGTTGAGAGGAAAGGGTCCCTTCACCCACGTAGGCATCCAACTGCATCGTTCCGGGAGCATGCGCAGGCGGGCGGGTGATGACTTCGCTGAGGATGCCTTGTTGCATGCCTTGCCAGTCAATTTCCTTCTTGAATCGGTCAACGTTCAGCTGCAACGCGTGGTAGAAGGCTTTCTCCGCCGGGTCGTGCCGCTGCCAATCCAAGGACGGAAGTTCGCTGGCCATGTTTGGATTGATGCCGCTGCGAAGCGATTGGCTTGCGGCGTGTTGCATCATCGCCACCATGCGCTTTCGGGCGAGTTCGGAGGCGATTCGGCGGATGTTGGTCTGCCGCTTTTGCAGGTTCTGAAGGCGCATGTCGGTGGACCCTTTGCGAACCATGGTTTGGATTTCAACGTCCAATGTGGAGAGCAACGCAGCAACCATCGGCCAGAAGTCCTGGCGAGGCAACGGAACGGGAACGTGGCGGGGCAGTTGCTGGCGATGAACCGTGAACAACTGCTCCTCGATCTCTTGCGCTTGAGCGCTGTTGAGATCCCGACCGTTGGTCATGTCCCCTACCAAGAGGTCACGGATATTGAACTCTCTCACCGGCCGAGACGATGAAGCAACGGATACACCCTTTCATATCGGTGGGCCGCACCTCGCGAAGCGAGGTGTGTGTCCATGTTGACTCGTCGTTCCGTCCGCCGTCCCTCCAACGGGAACGGCGGGAAAGCGGTGGCGCTCTGCTTCATCATGGTCGTCATGACGGCGCTTCCACTGGTTCAACCCCCTTCGCTTTCCACGCCTGTGGCGGGCCAACCAGCGTCGTTTTTTACACCAGGTCAGAACGCTACGGGCGTCAACTTGACCAGCAACGGCATGCTGAGCATCCCTGCCAACGAAACCTTCCTCGAAGGACGACTTGACCTCACCCCGACGTGGACCGATACCGGTCCAACCGGTCATCGTTTTGGAATCGACACCAAGGCGGGCTGGAACGGCACCCACAACGGAACTCAAGGGTTGGGCCATGGCGGCCAACTTTCCTTGGCACCTCAATCAACCCTGGCCACCCTCACGGATTTCGAAACGCTGGTTGAAACCTTACCCGATTGGGAAGGTCAAGGCCCCGACCATGCGGCTTGGAACGTCCATGTGGTGGCTCCGAACAACGGCTCAGGCGGCACACCGACCAACGCCACCACCGGGCAGCGCGTGCTCGCCACCCAAGCTTTTGGTGGGTTGGTTGCGAACATGAGCGGTTGTTTAGCCTCGCCAAGCCAACCCGTTCCCGCCTTTGTCAGTCGGTTCAACCTCAGTTTTGACCACTGGCTTTCGCTGGCTGATGACGACGCCGCTTGGGTGGAGTGGAGGGCCACGGGAGGTGCATGGCAAACGCTCTTCCCCATCGACGGCTACACGAACGCCAGTTCACTCAACGGGGTTCCGTCCACGGTTTGGGCCGGCCAAACCGACGAATGGCAGCAGGGACGATTCACGTTTGATCCGCTGCTCTCGACCACCCCCTCGGCGGTTGAAGTCCGCGTCTGTTTCCAAACATCGGCCACCTCTGGCGACCGAAACGGATGGTACCTTGACAACTTCACGTTTACCAATCAAGGCGACGAGCCGGGAGCATGGTTTCACGGGAACATGACCGGGAGTTACGCCAACAACGCCGATGGTCGATTGTACGTGCTCGGCGATGTGTCGGGCACATCCGGACCGTTGGAACTTGAGTTCTGGGCCAATTGGGACATCGAAGGGGCTTTTGCTGACAACTTGTTGGTGTCCCTGAGCGTCAACAACGGTTCCACCTGGCAGACCGTTTCGGGCATTCCCGGCCTGCCCGGTAACGGCTACACGTCGCAGGGAACCTTCCTCATGGACGAATCCCTCGGATGGGTGCCCGTGACCTACAACCTTCCTTCCGGCTTGGCCTCTCATCCAAACGCATCCTCCGTGCTGTTTGAATTCCACGTGCAAACCAACCACCAGACCGGCTTCGGGGGTTTCGCTTCGTCGGGGTGGGAAGGCATCGCCATCGACGACATCGTCGTGCATCACCGTCGCGGGACGGCCCAAGCTGAAGTGCTCCCCGTGGCCAATTTCACCAACGGTACGAGCGGCAACCATGGGGATGAAGGCGGATGGCTCGAACAATCCACGTCCGTCAACGAATGGGTGTGGACCACGGCCTTTGGGATGAACGGTCCTGAAACCGCCTCCAACGGATTTGAAGCCTCGATGATTGCGCCACCTGGTTGGGTGATTGAAGGAACGTGGCCGGACGGTTGGGAAATTGGGGCCACGCGAAACACCTCAGGATACGGTCCAGGGCAATTCCACTCGGGAACCAACGGCGCTGCCATCAACCTCACCACGAAGTACACCAACAATGTCTACACCCATCTGGTCACGCAGGAATACGCCATCCCCACCAACGCGACGGCTCGGTTGGCGTTCCAGTCCTGGGTCTGCACGGAGGCCAACTGGGACGGTGGAGGCGTCTCCATCTCAAACGACGGCGGCTTGACATGGTGGTGGCTTCCGCCCGATTTGAAAGGGTTCCATGACCAAATATCGACCGTCAACACCAACTCGCCGTTGTTCGGGGAAGGTATCTTGGACGGGTCGTCGCTGCCCAACGGTTGCAGTACCAATAAAAACCGACCCTTTGACCTGAAAACATACGATCTTTCGAACCTCTCCGGTCAGTCGGTCAAGGCTCGATTCTCCTTCTTTTCCGACACCTTTGTTGAAGCGGACGGGTGGTACATTGACGACGCTGGGATTGAAATCGATGTCTTTGAGCATCAGGGGGCCTGGACGTCCCAACCGTTGGCACCCGACCCGTTGTTTGGATACGGCTGGTTGGACGGGTGGTACACCCAACCCGCAGGCACGAACCTCAGCATCGACCTTCTCGACGCCCAATTGAATCCCATCGACGGCCATACCGATTTGCGCATGCCGGCCTTGCTTGCGCTTGACCCCGTTGAACACCCAAGTGTTCACGTGCGCGTCAACATGGCCACGAACGACACCTACGTGACGCCCTTGGTTCACAGCATGGTGCTGGGGCGGACGGTGTTCATCGGGCCCTCCCATGTCCTGAGCACCCCCGCGGGAGCCAATGCCTCCACCCTCAACGGCGAGGGCCATTTGATGGTCCATGCACCTTTTTCCTACACGCTCCCCTCGTTCGTCGCTTGCCCACACGATGGCTATCGCATCACCAACATCGGGGACAATCTCTCGTGGGGCGTGGCGAACCGATTGCTCACGGGGAGCGCTCATCTTCCTCAGCCGGTCAAAACCACGTACCTCAATTATTCCTTGAGCGGAGGGCTCGCCGTCAGTCCAAGCATCGTGCTCAGCGCTTCGGGCGGGGAGCACGTTGAGCGGTCGAAGATGGAATTTGATTGCGTACGTCCCACCATCGGCCCAAGTCTGCAACTCGGATGGGGCAACATCTCCGTGTTGGATTGGCCCCCTGAAGGCATGTCCTCCACGTTCGGGCTCAACACCCGCTGGAGCCACCTTGAGCACAACGGCACGACCGTGATGTGGAACACCTCCGCTCCTTCTCCGTCCTTTGCGCTCACCGACGAACGGTTGACCATGACCTATCATGTCGTGGAAAAGAGCCTGGCGGCGAACGTCGGTTCTCCAGCGTTCGTGACCTTCATGGCCAGCAACCTGTCTCAAGGGGCCACCGTCTCGTTCAACGGCGTCCTGCAAACGCTTCCTGAGGATGGCGGGGTCCTCGTGTATGCGACCACGGGTCCGTGCCCATCGTCAACCGTGGTGGCGTCGTTTTCGATGAACTTCTCCACGTATTCCTGCCAGATTGAAGTGAACGTGTCCGGTTCAGCGGACATCAAACCGGTCAGTCTCGCTCATCTCGCAGGCTCCAAAACGTTGGATGTCGACCTCAATGCCACGACGCTGAACGCCGCAAAAGCAGCCTCGGACAACGGCGATGTTCGGGCGCTTCTGAACATTCCCCTCCACGTGCAAACCGTGTCAGGCGGTCTTCGGGTCGGGCTCGTTGCTTCCACCTTGCCGTTGATGACCGAATTCATCCAGCCCCCCGAACACCTTCGCTGGCTGCCCGGTGAAACCGTGACGTTCACGACCCATCATCAACGTACGAACCCGCTTGATCCCACCGAGGATGCGCCCGATATCGTCGAGGTCGAACTCCGCCTCGCTCGGACCACCGCCATTGGCACCTCCTTTGTTCATCTGCATGTCGACCAGCTTTCCGCCACCCCCCGATTCCGCCAATTCAGCGGGGTAGGGCTCGCTCAACTCGTGCCCGACGGCTCAAGCGTTTCGTGTTCAACCAATTCTTGCAGCGTCACTTGGGCGCTGAAAAGCACCTGGCTGCTCGACGACGTGGACGATATTCACCTTCTTACCCAAGCCACGGACGAGGCTGGCATGAGCGTCGGGCCAAGCGTCTTCATGCGACAAACTCCGTTCAACGAGGTTGAGAACGACCTCGAGGTAACGACCTTTACCGTCACCGACACGGCGCTGAGGCGCCTTGACGACTGGACCAATTCATTCTGGCCCTACCATTTGGGCGAGAACACCTCCATGGTGGCCCAAGGGCGCGTTCGCATCGAGGGCATCGCTGACGAATGGATCGAGGCGGGTGAAGCCGAAGCCACCGTCAAGCTGCGCGCCGTCCCCCCAAAGAACGCCTCAGGGGGTCCGGATACATGGCCCGGAGTGCCCGTGAATTGGACCCAAACGTGGTCGAGTGAAATCGGCGAGGGAGGATGGTTCAGCATCCCGCTTTCGACCCCGAGCCTGAACGACGGCCTGCCAAGCAACACCTGGCTGGAAATCACACCAAGCCTTTCTCGACGAGGGCCGGCGGCGATGAACGCCTCCACCAGCGAGGACCGAACCGTGGTGCTGACCCCCACTCGCGTGTTGTACGACATCACCTCTCCAAGAGTGGAATCCTTGGAAATCTTGGATTTCGGTCGCGTGGTTCCCGCCGACGAACACGTCGTCCTGATTGGACGCAACCTTCCGCTGCGTCTCCAACTCAGCGACCTTGAGGGCCTCGACAATGCGGTGGACGTGTGGCTCTGGCGTGAGGGGTTGGACGATGCCAACGGTGACGGGGTGATGGATGCCTCGGAGTACACCGTTCAACAGATGAGCATCAACCGGGGCGTGAAATTCATCGAAGTGGACTTGCCCCTGGTCGCCTCAACCACCGTGCTTCCAACCAGCGCCTTCTCCGGCCGCCTCAGCGTGGTGGTGAAGGGTCAGGACCTCGCTGGTAACCCGCTTGTTGGCGGCGGAACATGGGGGGAGGCCAACGACCTGGCCACCGTTCATGTGCACCAACGCGCTGACACCACCGTCGAGGTGGAGGACATCACCTTGGACACCGTCGGAGGTCGATTGTTGGCCGGCCATGAACACGTCTTCTCCTACGCCTTGGCGGACGCCAACGGTTTCGCTTCCTTGGACCGCGTGGAACTGGCGCTGTTCGGCGACACCAACGCCTCCATGTGTTTCATCCATTACGAACCGCGGTTCGGTGAAGTTTCCTATGACGATGCGTGTTTTATCGAGCCGCCCCTTGTGAACGTCGTTCAACGCTCCCTGAGCACGATTTACGACGTCACGGTTCGATTTCGCCTCAACTGGACGATGAGTCAATCGGTGGGCGGCATAAACCACGTTCCCTCGTTGGTTGCCATCGACGAAGGACAGGACCTCGGGCTTGGGCTTCATCACTTGAACGCCCTGACATGGACGCCAAGCGTTGCCCTCGACATGCGGTGGGAAGCCATCGTGGACACGGTTGAACCGGTCGGCCAATCCAACGAATCCACGCGCTGGTATCATCGCAACGACCTGGTCCGTCACCAAATTGGCGTCTTCCATCGAAACACCACCGTGTTGGCACGGGATGTCCCGGCGACGGGGTGGTTGGTTTGGGAATTGAACGACGGTGAACGGCGTATGGAAGGGGAACTGAACCTCTCCGCTTCGGGCAGCGTCGAGTTGAACATCACCATGAACGAGAACGTGATGTACCACGACCACGGGAACATGAGCGTTCGTCCGGTTGGTTTTGAAGCCTACGACCTCAACGGGTTGGCCTACAACGTGGTTTTGGACGACCGTGCACCAAAACTGGTGCTCTCCCCTGGCACACTGGAACGTCTGAATTCCAACGAACTGGAGGCGGTGGCAATCACCGTGAGCGTCAACGACGACACCCACATGCCTCCCGGCCCCTTACGCATGCATTCGGTGTTCTATCGCATGGGCCAGCCCCTCGAAGGCACCCAGCGCGTTGACGAGTTGCCGATGACCGAGGTCGTCAACGCTTACACCGTGTACGACGGCACCGTCAATTTCTTGCCGTCCTCCGTGAACCTCACGAGGAGCGATATCTTGGTGGTTTGGTTCGAAGCGGTTGACCGCTCTGGCCGACCGCTGACCGGTCTTGGCACCGCGACCGCTCCGCTCAATGTCGGCATGACGTGGGTGGCGTTTGAGCCCGTGTTCACCGACCTTTCGGCCAAGCCTTACCGGCCTCAAGTCGGCGACAACGTGGTGGTCTACGTCCGCGTGGCCAACGACGGCTTGTTGCCTGGAGAGACCACCGTGGTGTTGAGGGACGATGAAGGTCGACTGTTGGCTTCGCAGCCCGTGGCCTTGGCCACCGGTGAATGGGTCAACGTCGTGTGGAACGTGGAGGCGTGGAAGCAGGGGCGTCTCGGTTTAACGGTCCAACTTGAAAACCACACGCCGGCCATTCCGGTGCCGTTGGCCGACATCCAAGCCAAGGAAGGCGACGCTTCGAACAGCAGCATGGCGGTGCTGAGTTTGTCCGTTTTGGCCATCGTCGTTTCGGGTGCCGTGTTGCTGATCGTCAATCAAAAACGGGCCGAGCGGGAGGAAGCCTACCACTTGGAGCGCATCCGCCGCATCGTTTCCAAACGCACCCCGCCCCCGGTTCCTTGGCAGTTGGTGGACACGCCGCAAGAGGAATAGTCAAGAAGAGAGGTCCTCACGGATGACCACGAAGCCGGGGTACCCGAGTGGTCAAAGGGGGTGGATTCAAGCTCCTCTGCATATTGCTTCGCAGGTTCGAATCCTGCCCCCGGCACTTCAAACGACCGACGGCGAGCCTCTCACGGGAATGGGCTTAAAATCTCGGAGACCCTCTTAATTTCATGAAGACCTTGGCGGACATGCACGGCCTTGACCATGGATTCTTCCAATTCCCAAAAACCACCCTTGTCAACAAATTGGGCTACGCCCTGGCGCTGGTGGCCTTTCTCGTGGCAGGGGTGTTGTACTTCACCAGCCTCAGCATACCTGATGTTCCCCGGGTCGATGAAGCCAAGTTCCTCACAGAGTTGCCCGCTGATGTCGATGACCTGATGTTTGTCGATGTCCAAGACGGTTATGATTCCGGGGAATACGCTGCGGAGGCTGCGTTCATCGTCGTGCCGTTGGAACTGGAGCAAGGCGGTTTGGCCGTGGATTGGTGCGAGTGGGTCGAAGACGATGACAACGGTGGACACTGGCAATATTCCATCGATTTCTACGACGCCAATCGTTTGACGCTTCGAGACCAAACGGGTCAAACCATCAACGCCGCCTATTCGTACGAACGTTCACTGGCTCCTGAGGGGGACATCGTTGAGCCGCCCTGCGATTCCTCTTGGTCGCGAGACATCATGGGCCACGGGCCCAACGGCGACAACATCATCCTGTCGGTCTTCCTTTTGGTGGAGCAAGACCCCGTTCGCTATCAGGTGCTCTCCGTGGCCGAGAATGACGGCTTCCAGAACGACCGGGTTCCTCCCGAGGTGACGCAACGCGAGGACCGTGGTCGATGGGCTTTGCTGGCCACCGGCATCGGGGGCCTCTTCCTGATGTACAGCACCACACCCTCGCTCAAAGAAGACCTCCGTCGTATTCGCAACCAAAAGCCGGGGTTGGTCAAGGACATCGCCTCCGGGCCGGGCGTGCTGGGCTCGCAGGGCCGCTTCTTCCCGCATTTCGGTCCCAATTTCCAGCCAAAAGAGTCCACGGACTACCCCGCTCGGGCGGTGGAGGACGACTGGCTGTTCGACGTCCCACCGCTTCCCGAATCTTACGAGGCCCCGTTTGCTCAGGAGGGGGACGGGACCCTCGTGGCCGAACACCCCAACCGCCTTGGGACCCCCAAGCCAGCCACGGTGACCCCTTACAGCATGGGCGCGGTGGTGTTCTCGTTGTCCTTCATCTGGCTTTCCGCCGACCTTCGAGCCCGTGACGGCTCCGATGTTCACACGACGCTCGGATGGGGCATGACGCTCGGGGTGACGGCGGTGAACCTCATTTGGTTCTATGTTGCTTGGAAGCAATTCAAACTCGTTCGTCTCATCAACGACTTGCCGACCTCGCCCGTACGAAGCGTGGCGGTGGGACAGGCCGAATTGGTCGGTCAAGTCCGACCCTCGGTGGCCGGAACCCCCACGATGAAGGTGGGCGGGCGTTCTCACAACGGTCTCGTCGCTTGGAAATGGGATTCGTACGAATACGTCTGCACCAGCGATGGCGATGGCGGCAAAAGTTGCTCGTGGAAACACCGAGAAACCAAATCGGGAGGGGTGCCGTTCATTCTTCATGACGGCTCTGGCGGCATTCTCGTGGACCCTGAGGTGTGGTCTGGCAGCAAGGCCAAACTCGATTATGGCCCTGAGGTGGCCGGGTGGAAGCGAGGCGATTGGCGTTGGGAAGTCTCCGGCTTTGGCGTGGGTGACCCGGTGTACATTCTGGGCGATTGTGTCCCCCGAACGGAAGAGGACAAGCAGATGTGGGGTTGTGACCCAACCCTCGGCAATGCGCTGCTCACCGTGGTCCCGTCCACCGACACCGGCGATGCCTCCGTCATGCATTACGGGACGGAATTGGACGTGATGAGCAACAATCGCTCCATCTTTGAGATCCTCATCGTCCCTTCGCTGGTGTTCATTTTCGGCGTGTTCATGTTCCTCAACTACACGCCGTGAACCGTTCTAACCCTTGAGTTGAACGCCAGGTTGATGTTCCAATGTCCGATGAGCGTTCCTTTGTCAGGTTTCAGCCCGTGGGTCCTTGGGCCCCTCCGTGCGCTGAATCTCAACGCCGTGGTCCTCAAGGTAGCCCACGCCGTTTTCGCCCATGAAGCCGCCGTCGACGATGACCACTCGAGCGATGCCAGCGTGATGGATCAGTTTCGCACACATCATGCAGGGCTCGCCGGTGACGATAAGCCAGGCGTTGTTGGTTGGCACGCCGTTCGCCGCCGCGTTGCAAATCAAGTTCATCTCGGCGTGATGGCAGCCGATTTCAACCCGGGTGCCTGAAGCCACGTTCATGGTGTCTCGTAAGCATTCTTCACCCCCGCACAGACGACCGCCTCCTCGAGGTCCGCCGTTGTAGCCGTCCATGAGCACCACGTTCCGCTCGGGGTCCACGAGCAGGGCGCCAAAGGTTCGCCGAGGACAGTTGGAGGCTTCAGCAAGCGCCAAACACTGCTGGATTCGGATGGCCAGATGCTTTGGTTTCATGCTCTCACCAACCCCGATGAACCGTTCCGCGGGTTTCATACCTTCGCCCGAATCGAAAGCGTCTCATCGTCGTCGCGGCCCAACGCTTGCAAAACATTGCCTTGCATGTAGAGTGACCCGATGGAGAGCACGGTGGTGACCGGTGCGTGCCCTTCCTCAAACCATGCAACGGCGTGCTCGGGCGTGGCATGCACGGCCGTGACGTCAACCCCTGCCTTCTGCAACGCTTCGGCCAAGACATGACCCTCCACTCCCGGGTAACGTCCTCCCTGCGGAACGGTGGCCACCACGGCATCGGGTGGATGACGGCGCATCAAGGTCAGCAACGGGGCGAGGAACGCCGCCATGTCCTGTTGCGGAGAAGCGCCCAACAGAAGACCCCACGGTTCGGGTTGAGCGGAAAGAATGGCCTCCACTTCGGCGATGGATTTCACCATCCCGCTGGGGTTGTGGGCGCCGTCTAAGAAGTAGGTCAGGTCCGGATGAGTGGGGCTGGTTATTCGGTGCATTCTTGCCGGCCACTGAACCCCTGAAAAGGCGGGGAACGGGGCGTTCTTCGTTGCTTTGAGGTGGGCCCATACGCTGTGAGCGAGGGCCTTGGCTTCCTCGGCTGCTGTGGCGCTGGGAAGGGGTTGAACCCATGCCAGCTCGGCGGGCCCAGGCACCTCGCCCAAGGCCGGAACACCGGCACGGAGGGCCGTTTCTTCAATCGCCTTCTGCGTGGCATCGTCATCGGGAAGGCGAGCGATCATCGGGCGATACGGGCGGGCGATGGCGGCTTTCTCACGAGCGATGGCAGGCAGGGTTGCGCCGAGGACGTCCGTGTGTTCCAAAGCGATGGACGTGAGCACGGCGACGTCGGCCGATACCGCTCGCGTGGCGTCCAATCGTCCGCCCAGGCCGGTTTCCAGCACCATCACCTCAAGGTCGGCCTCGCTGGCGACCACCATAGCGGCGAGAAAGGTTGTTTCGAAGAAGGTCAGTTGGAAACCACCGTTCAGGTCAACCTCCTGAATCCGTTGAAGGGCGGCGTCCATGCACTCGGCACTGACCGGCGTCCCGTTGAGCCGAATTCGCTCCTCAACCCGCACCAAGTGAGGCGAGGTGAAGCAGGCATGTGGCACATCCGCCATGTTCAACGCGGCGCTGAGCATCGCCACCGTCGTTCCCTTGCCGTTGCTGCCGGCGATGTGAACCGTCTCGTAGGCGGCCGGCGGAAGCCCGAGGGCCTCCAAGGCGCGTCGCGTGTTTTCCAGGCCCAGCGCCATGCCGCGCGCTTTGGTGCTTTCCAGCCACGAACGGACCCGTGCGTGCCCGTCCATAACCCGTGGACGGCCCCTTCGGTGATAGCCTCTTTCCTCCACCTTGAATCAACCCAAAATCGCGAGACTGATAT
>JALRLR010000017.1:0-265 GCA_023254355.1 Candidatus Poseidonia sp. | reverse complement strand
AGGGCAGGTTGGCACCACCATGAGCGATGAAGAGGCGAGCTGGCAAAATCGCCGCGTCTCCCAACGCTTTGCTGAGGTCGAGGACGAGCTTCGTGCCGGCGAGCGCCTTGGAGCCTTGATGGCCGAACAGTGGCGCGGCATGGCCGGCATGGCCGGTATGTTCGTCGCCACCATCGCCTTGGCGATGTACATTCGACCCTACTACGATGTGGGCGAACTGCACGCCTTTGGAGCATCGGGGGCCACCCAAGTCCGCTACGTCGCC
>JALRLR010000179.1 GCA_023254355.1 Candidatus Poseidonia sp. | reverse complement strand
GTGTCCAGCTAACTCAGCAAGAACACGAACGCCTACACCTTTGTTGGCAAGTTGGGTGATGAATGTGCGACGAGGTGCTATTCATTATCATGTGGTTAGCGTGTCTTCTCAGAGAACACATATTCTATGAGATTATTTAGTATGAGTGATAATACAGTGTGAGTGATGATTTAGTGTTCAACTGCTACGCAGTTAAACAAACACAGCACAGTTGTGCATCTTTCGCTTCACTCAAGTACACCAACTGTTTGTGTTGATTATTTATATTGGGATTTTCTGTAGATTTAGAAGTCATAGAGAGGCTACACGCCTCTCATTGACTTAGACTTTCTGTGAGTTTGTCAGTCAGCGATTTCGCACAACCAGTCAACAATTGGTAGATAGGGTTAGGCTGTTACCTTTACGTGAAGCAGCTTTTAATGCATTGATTGTAAAAAAGGCATTCACCTTGCTCGCTTCCTACCCAAGATACAAATTTTTTCCGTGAGGTTCGCTCTTTAATTGGACTCAAGGTATACAACTCCTATCGTAACCAAGTACGATTAAGGGGGTACTACTAAAGCATCTTTGACAAGCGGCGATTTCATACCAGCTGGTTTGACATTCTCATTCTATTCTTAGGATTGGATTGTTTTAGATGGAACGGCTTCAGGGTTGCCCTTTTTCTTTTGTTTGAAATTTTCCGCGCTTCCCCCTAGATCACAACAAGAAGGGGGCGCAGAATGTCGATCCAAGGAATCAAAACCCGTATCCACAACGCCGCGGCTGAGGCGGGGCGGGATGCAGACGATATTTCGTTAATCGCTGTATCCAAGGTTCAGCCAAACGCACGTGTTCAAGCGGTGCTGGAAGCAGGACACACAACATTTGGCGAAAATCGTGTGCAAGAGGCACTTGGCAAATGGCCAGATTTCCAACAAACTTTTGGGGAATTGGATTTACACCTGATTGGCCCATTACAAACGAATAAGGCACGACAGGCCGTTGAATTGTTTGGAACGATTCATTCCGTGGATCGTCCCAAATTGGCCACAACACTTGCGCGATTGGCCCAAGAACGGGGCGCATCCCCCAATGTTTTCATTCAGGTGAATACCGGGAAAGAGCCGCAAAAGGCGGGCATCCTTCCA
>JALRLR010000178.1 GCA_023254355.1 Candidatus Poseidonia sp. | reverse complement strand
AGAGCGTGTTGGGTGACCTTCACGGGAGCAACGGCGTTGACGGCGAAGACGTCCTCGACGATATCGAAATCGATGTCTTCAACGCGTTTCCATCGACCATCGGAAATCCCAGCGTTGTTCACCACCAGGTCAAGGCCCGTGTCGATGGCGCTCAGGGTCGAGGCGATGGCCATCTCGTCTCGCACGTCCATCCGGTGCAGGTGCAGACCGGGTTGGGCAAGCGAGGATAAATCACCTTCACCGGAACGGTAAGTGGCGTGGACGGTGTAGCCCCGTGCCAACAATTGGCGTGTCATTTCGAATCCCAATCCACGGTTGGCTCCGGTCACCAAGGCAACGGGCATGAAGACGGCTTGGCTCCGAGGGTCATAACCTTGGTTGGACGGCGTTCGCCCTTTGGAGCATCGCACAGGGTTTTTTGCCGTCCCGTTCGTGGGAGAAGCATGGAAGAGGAGGACGACTATTCCAGCAGCGTCGTTCTCGGCATCTCCGACGCCCTCATTGAGATGACCGGCATTTTGGCAGGACTCACCTTTGCGTTCCAAGACATGTCCCTCATCGCCCTTTCCGGCATGGTGACGGGCGTGGCGGCGTCGTGCAGTATGGGGGCGTCTGAATTTCTATCAAAACGGGCAGAGCCCACCGGGGGCTCACCGCTCAAGGCAGCGTTCTCAACCTGGGCCGCGTATTTTGCGGTGGTGTTGATACTCATTTCTCCGTATTTGTTGATCAATCAAGGCCTTGGCGACCTGGACGCCCATCTCGTGGCATTTGCGGTGACGTTGATGCTCGGCGTCGGCGTCGTAGCGGCCTTCAACGGTTGGCTCACCTCCAAACAAGGCGTGCCGTTTTTCCCCCGCTTCATCGAAATGCTGAGCATCCTAGCGTTCATCACCTTGCTTTCCTATGCCCTCGGTCTCGCTTTGGGCAACGCCCTGAGCGTTTGATTCAGAAGATGTATTCCTTCTCAACATCCGGCTCTTCTTCTTGTTCTCGCTTGCGTTGGAGGTGCTTCCATTGGAGGTAAGCGCTCACGAGCATGCCGATGAAGGCCAGATAGGCATCGGGCGCATCCACGCCGTTGAGCCGTTCAACGGGCCAACCCAGCATGATGTAGACGGAAAGCATCATCCCGAGCGTGCCGACCAGACCGGC
>JALRLR010000177.1 GCA_023254355.1 Candidatus Poseidonia sp. | reverse complement strand
TATTTAATTCAACAATAGTTTCTGCCTCCTCCATTAATTCATTAACATAATCAGATACAGATCCTGTTAATTCATCTAATATTTCTTTTCCGCCTTTTTGAGCTTTGTTAAATTCAATTTGTGCTAACGTTACATCAGCTACTGCTCCAGCAAAATCTAAAGTAAATGCTTTTAACGCTGCTTTTCCTAAAAAGCCTAATGCTTCTACTGCATCTATTATAGGTTGTTTAATAGAATCTATTATTGCTGCTCCAAAGCTTTTTATATTATCTATTCCAGAAAATAAAAATTTAAATAAATCGTTAAAAGCTAACTTTAATGCTGTTGTGCCTTTTGCAAGAGTGTCTACAACTTTTTGATTTGAAGTAAAAGTTTCTGATAATATTTCTAGTATTTTGTTAAATGCTTTTACAGCTACAGTTCCCTTAAATATATTATTAAGGCTAAACATAGCCTTTCCAGCTGCTTTAGCACCTTCTTGGATTCCTTTAAGTCCTACTCCTATTGTTTGCAGATTCTTTTCAGCTCCTTCTTTTTTTACATTTATTTGTATATTGACTTCTTGTGCCATTATCTATTGTTTTTAAATTGTTCGTATGCTTCTTTTATGCTTTCTGGCATTTTATTCTTGCCAAGAGCTATATCTATATATTCTCCTTTAATGTTTTCTTGTCTTGCTAATCGCAATAATTCTAATATATTTCCTAACATGTTGCTTCTAATACCTGCTTATAATAATAATAACTACAATGCGTTTTTGTTATATCAAGATTTGTTGGTGGTTTTGATTTCATATAATGAGATTTAACAAAAAGACCTTTATGTTTACTTGTAACTCCTGCATTGTGTAAAATACTTTTGCCCTCTAACATACTTATAGGATCTGTTGCCCATGCAAAGTTTAATTCTTCTGAAATCTCTGTTTTATATCCTTTTTTCCAAAACTGCCACAAAGTAGCCCACATTTCAGCTGTCCACGCTTGAATAGGATATGTTCCTTTGTATAATTCCATGTGATTAACGTTATAGTCTCGCATAGCTCTATAAAGTGCATTAGAATTAACATATACGTCTTTCCAGAATTTTGCATCTGTTCCTGTAAATACTATTTGTGCTCCTCCAGAATCCTCTTGTCTTTCTCTTAATATATTTTTATCAATTTTTGCTGCATCACACATAATATCTAAAATTTCTTC
>JALRLR010000176.1 GCA_023254355.1 Candidatus Poseidonia sp. | reverse complement strand
GTTGCGGCATGTCCTGTCTGCGGGGGAAAAACTATCGCCTGATGTTCGCAGCACATGGCGCACGAAAACGGGTGTTGATATTTTTGAAGCCTTTGGTATGTCCGAATGTTCGACATTCCTGTCCTCTTCCTCCCATCGCCCCAGTGCGGATCACGCACTTGGCTGGCCACAACGGGGGCGTAGGATTTGCCTGCGTGCGGTGCATGACCCAACACAAGAGGCCATGCTAGGTGAGGAAGGCATCATCGCCGTTCATCAGGATGATCCGGGACTGATGTTGGGATATTTAAACGCGGCGAATGAAACAGCGGATCGGTTTGTCGATGGGTGGTTTTTAACAGGTGATCATGCGCGCATCGGTGAAAACGGCGCCTATTATTACACGGGTCGTAAGGATGACATGATGAACGCAGGCGGGTTTCGCGTGTCCCCGATCGAGTTGGAACATAGCCTGTCACAGGTTCAGGGCATCACATCACTGGCCTGTGTCGAAGTTGAAATTAAGGCGGATGCAAAAATCATTGTGGCCTTTTACACATCGGCAGGTTCCGATATTGAAACGCAACTTAAAGAACATGCGCATACGCATCTGGCCGATTACAAACGCCCCAAGGCCTATGTGCGCCTTGACGCCCTACCCCAAAACGCGAACGGTAAAATTAACCGAAATGCTCTCAGACAGATGAAGGATCTGATCACATGATTAAACTCGACATCTTTTCAGATCCGATTTGCCCATGGTGTTTTATTGGCAAAACCCATTTGGACCGCGCGCTGGAAAGCCGACCCAATCACCCTTTTACGATTGAATGGCACCCCTTTCAGTTGAACCCAGAGATGCCAGAGGGTGGCATGGATCGTCGCGCATATTTAGAAGGAAAATTTGGGGGCAAGGAGAATGCGATTAAGGCCTATATGCCCGTCGCAGAACATGCGGAAAAAGCGGGGCTAAAAATGAACCTAGAGGGGATCAAAACCACCCCGAATACGATCAATGCGCACCGTTTGATCCATTGGGCGGGTATCGAAGCTGTACAAACCCCGATTGTATCTGCCCTATTCAAGGCCTACTTCATCGAAGGTCGTGATATTGGCGACATCGACGTTTTGGCAGATATCGCAGATACAGGCGGCATGGACGCGGCCGTCACGCGCAAATTGTTACTGTCGGACGCTGATCTGACTGAGGTGCGCCAAAAGGATGAGGCCGCCCGCAACATGGGCATCAATTCGGTGCCCACATTC
>JALRLR010000175.1 GCA_023254355.1 Candidatus Poseidonia sp. | reverse complement strand
GGTGTGTTTTCTGCGGCCGATGCCGATGCGGTCACGGCATCCATTGCAGAGCGCATGGCGTTTTTGAATTCGCTTCCCGCTTCACTCGAATCGCTGGACGAAGCGATGGTCGCCCACTTCCGTTCCCGTAAGCAACTGGTTCAAACGGTTGAGCACACCGAGCGTTCGTGGTCCATCACACCCGCCGGTGCATCCATTCCCGTTGACCGACTGGTCGAACAGCACGTCATCGCCGACATCACTCCTGAATTGCTTCAAACCGATGCTTGGAAGGAGGCGGAGTACCGCCGCTTTGACGTGACGCTTGAAGCCGCCACGCCTCGTACAGGTCGAAGCCATCCCATGCAGGCCCTCATTGAACGGATACGAACCGTGTTCCTCGAAATGGGCTTTTCCGAATTGGTCGACGATTATGTTCAGACCGCTGGTTGGAACATGGACGCCCTGTTCATCCCTCAAGACCACCCCGCACGGGAAATGCAAGACACGTTTTACTTGGATGAGCCCGCCGTTTTGCCCCTCGAACCTTCGTTGATGGAGACCTGGAAGGCCATCCATGAACACGGAGGCGACACGGGTTCCAAGGGATGGGGGGGAACCTATTCCACCGACGTTTCGCAACGCCCACTTCTGCGAACCCACACCACGGTGAACACGGTCCAGTACCTCGCAAGGCATCCCAATGAAGCCTGCCGTGTCTTTTCGGTTGACCGGGTGTTCCGTAAGGAAGCCATCGACCGCACCCACCTGCCCGAGTTCCATCAAATCGAAGGCATCATCGTGGAAGAAGGCGCCAACCTTCAGATGCTCGTGACCACGCTCAAGACGTTTTACGCTAAAATGGGTTACCCCGAAGTGAGGGTTCGCCCAGCCTATTTCCCGTACACGGAACCGAGCCTTGAGATCGAGGTCAAGTGGCGAGGCAAGTGGTTGGAACTGGGCGGCGCTGGCATTTTCCGTCCCGAAGTCACCGAACCGCTTGGCATCACTTCGCCGGTCTTGGCCTGGGGAATGGGTCTTGAACGATTGGCCATGCTGGTGCTTGGTCTTGACGACATTCGCCAACTCTACGTCTCGGATTTGGAGTGGCTTCGTAACCAACCCATTCTATGAGGGCGTTCTTCGTTTCACAACGGCACGAGGTTCATAGAGGACGACTCGCTGGTTTTGGGCATGCAACCGAACACCATCCAGCTGTTCATGTCCAACGTTGAAACCATTCCGGGGAAAGCCATCGTCCAATCCTTGGGCCTCGTCACCGGT
>JALRLR010000174.1 GCA_023254355.1 Candidatus Poseidonia sp. | reverse complement strand
GTATTCAGGTCAGCAATTCCCACAGCCCGACCCATGCAGCGAGAATTACGGGCTGACATCTGGCGGGGTAAACCCAACCAATCCGCCAGAGGGTAATACGTGGACTGCTTACGACGCGGTTACCGCACCATGCACACCGTAGGCGGGCCAGGAACGGAGCTAGGCCGTCTTATACCAGACTGGCTAGCCAAACAGTCCGACGGCTGCAAATGCTCAGACAGGGCCGCACAGATGGATGCGTGGGGCGTCGCGGGCTGCATTGAGAACCGAGAAAAGATTATTGGTTGGCTGGTGGCTCAAAAGCAGGCACTGCCAGCAATGCTGCAACTGTTGCCGGCCAAGGCTTTGCGGGCCGGTGCGGCGGTTATGGTCGATTGTGCAATTCATAACGCAAAAATAAAAGCCGACCAGTGACCGGACGTGTCTGGCGTGCGGAAATAATGTTGCTGTACTCACCGCACATAAGGTAAAAGCGATGACCTGGCCGGAATACATGGCGCAACTGCTGAACAGACTGACAGCGTTGACAGATCCGAAAGCAGTAGTCAGTTTGAAAGCTGGCGATTTGGTGCGGGAAATACACGCAGCATTTGAGGCCGGAAAAGCTCAAGACGAAACGGAGGTGAAACCGACAAAATAGCTATTGGGGTTTACATTACTATTAACTACACGAGAAATAATATGAAATTGAATGAAGTATTCCCATCGTCGTATATTGCCGCAGCGGACTTAGACGGCAACGAAAAGACAGTGACAATTGAAAGCGTTGAGCAGACGCAGTTTCAGAATGATCCGCGTCCGAAGCTGGTCATCAAAATGCGTGGCACAGATCGCGGGTTTGTTGTCAATAAGACAAACGCGACAACGATTGCAAGCTTCTACGGTGACGAAACGGACAACTGGCTAGGCAAACGGATCACGTTGATTCCAGCACAAACGGCAAACCCTGCCGGTCAGCAAGTGCCCTGCATCCGCGTAAAGCTGATGCAACCGCCAGCTGCTGAGCCGCAGCCGTTGCCAGGCAATCCGCAAAGACCGCCAGCTGACGGATACGATTCGACTCCGTTTTAATCGGTGTGGTGTGTTTTGTGTGCTGGGCTAGGGCTTCTGGTTGATGGTCACATCTTAACCACGGGGGTGCGACTCCCCCGCCAGCACATTGGGGCTGCACAGCGTGGGAAAATCTATTGAACAGGACTTTAGACAATTCCTAGCAGCCCCAGTTTATCTATACTTGGAGCAATCATGGACGATTACTTTCTAATGTTGATTTGGCTGCTGCCGCT
>JALRLR010000173.1 GCA_023254355.1 Candidatus Poseidonia sp. | reverse complement strand
AGGTGGCGTTGGCTGAACCCGAAGAAAATCCACGCAAAGCCGAAATCGCTGACCAAGTGGAGGCGCTCCTCGTTGAACGGGCCGAGGCTCGCGAAGCCAAGGATTGGGCCGTGGCCGACCGCATCCGTGACGAACTCCAAGCCTTGGGCGTCGTGGTGACCGACACCGCTACGGGTCCCGAATGGGACCTGGCCTGATCACTCCTCTTCCATCGGCGGGGCCTTGGGTGGAGGGGCGGGGACAAAGTCGGGTGCTCCGTTCAAATCGGGCATCGCAGGGACAAAGGTGGCGGAGACCTCCTCGGCTTCATCCCACATCTTCTCGATGCGGACCTCCGAAGCCAACGCGTCCTCGCCACCTCGCGAAACCAAGAACAGAGCCACGAGCATGACGACGACCAGCCCGACGAAGAGCATCAGGGCCTTGCCCTCAACGTCCTCCTCTTCTCCCAGTGAGGTGTCAAGCGGGTTGCCCGAGGTTCCCGGGTCGGGGGACGTGGAGGGGTCCTCCGTGGTGTTCGTCTGCGGGTCGGGCTCCGTATCGTTGGTCGTTGGATTGCTGGTGGTGTCTTCGCACGGAGGCGACGTTCCGTCGGGACAGGATTCACCGGCCGTCTCAACCACCTCAAAGTCGGTCACGGCAGGAAGGTTTTCGCTCCGGTCGTAGTACCGGTCGTAGAGCAAGGCCATGTTGATTTGAGCGTTGGCGGTTGCCGACCCGTTGAGCACGTCGAAATACCGTTCATCACCGTAGGTGTACCAAGGGTCAAGGCCGACCTCCGTCATGCCCGACGTGACGCTTGAGAAATCCGTGGCGTCGCCGAACGCTGCCGTCATTTCCTCCATGTCAAAACGCATCGCCATGGTCAGGTTTTCGGTGATGCTTGCCCATGTTTGCGCACCCTCGGGAGCAGCGAGGAACGTGACATCCAGGACCTTGCCAAACTTCCCAGCGGGCTCGTGGTCGTCGCCTTTCAAGGCGGTCATCAAATCTTCATCCCCGTAGAGCGCCAAGCCTCCGACCACCGAGAGGCGCACGTCGGGGTCAACGGCTTCGATGAGGTTCCGGTAGGGGTTGGCATGGATGTTGTCGATCACCACAAGGTCGGCGGCGGTGCCGGGGGTGAGGGTGCCGACGTCGTTTTGCCAGTTGGTGGCGGCGGCGGCGCTTGAGGTCACCATTTCCACGAGTTCGTAATCGGTGAACAGGTCCCCCAGCATTTCGTCGTCCCAGAGGTCGGCCACCTTCAGTTCGTGCAACGGCGATTTGGAACCGGAAGGCGACCAATCGGGCGCCAAGGTGAGGTGAACGCCGGCGGCTTTGGCGGCGGCGATGTCCGCCGTTTGAC
>JALRLR010000172.1 GCA_023254355.1 Candidatus Poseidonia sp. | reverse complement strand
CCGGGGCTGCGCCCAACGCGCCTCCCGAAGGAAAGCGTGCAAAGCCCCACGCCTTTGTGGCCGGGGCCGACATTACGGAATTTGCGGGTGCAGGCAGCGAGGTCATCCGTGAGAAATTCAAAGACAACGCCGTTGAAGCCCTGTGGAACCTGTCCAAACCGACCATCGCCATGGTGGACGGCTTCGCTTTGGGCGGTGGATGCGAAGTGGCGTGTTCGTGCGATGTTCGCATCGCCAGCGACCGCTCAACCTTCGGAACACCGGAAATCAACCTCGGATTGATACCCGGGTACGGCGCTACGCAACGCCTGGAGCGCTTGGTGGGCTACGGCAAAGCCCACGAGATGATCATGACCGGCGACATGGTCCCCGCTGACGAGGCCCATCGCATCGGCCTGGTGAACCACGTGGTCCCGCCCGAAGCGTTGGAAGAAACCACCTTCGCCATGGCTCGCCGAATCGGCAGCAAATCCTCGCATGCGCTCAAGGTTGGCAAGCAAACCGTTCGGTCAGCCCTCGACGAAGGGTTGACGGAAGGCGTGGCCACCGAGGCGGAAGCCTTTGCGAACCTTTTCGACAGCGAAGACAAAGAAATCGGGGTCCAAGCGTTCCTGAACCGCGAAACCGCACGATGGAAGCATCGCTGAGGCCACCGTCTTGGCCTTCTCGGAAAAAATCTCGAGCCTGTCGGCCGCCGTGAGGGGCGCCCTCGGCCCCCTCCTGTCCGGGAGTGTGCCCGGCCACGTTTTGGATTCAGTCGAGAATCAGACCTCAACGAACAACATCCGTTCATCCCTCAGGAATTGACGGAAGTGGTTCATGTGCCGTCGGAACTTACCACGGAATCGGCGGTCGATCACGAGCACGTCGTTCATGCCCGTGGCGGCGTTGTACCCCCGAAGTTTGTTGCGCCGAAGCTCGGAAAGCATACGACGATTCGTGCTTTCCAGAACATCGCCTTCGCACGTGCACGGAACCGTCTTGCGACGGGCCGCCTGCTTGCTGGGAGTGTATCCAATGGATGGATAGGTTCGACGGTTGTGTTCCCGTTCAAGGTCGGGGTCGTCGAACGTCTTCCACCTTCTTGTCGTCAGGTTTCTTCTTGACCGGCTTCGGTTTTTTGCCGGTGAACTGTTCCCAACGACCGGTGTTCTTGTTGTACCGACGTTGTTGGTTGGGTCGTTTTCCTCTTCTCTTGTCTCCTTTTCTTACCATACTCTATTCTCTCTCCTGGTCCTGCCTCTCTTTCTGAGCAGCGATGCTCTCAGAACAGGTGCTCAACGAGCACCTGCCGGCATCTCCGCACATCGTAGGTCTACTTCGGTCCAGGTTGGGTACGGTTCGGGGGCATCTGAGGTTCCTCCAGCATCAAAACATAGTTGCCCACCCTATATAAAAAGAACGAAGGAAATCCCGCAAGACGAAACACTGAACGGTGGATTCACTCGTTCATCTCTTCT
>JALRLR010000171.1 GCA_023254355.1 Candidatus Poseidonia sp. | reverse complement strand
TAGACGCTCGTCTGTAGGGCCCCAAGATCGCCGGGCTGCCGATAATTCACAGCCAAAAAGGGGAAAGCCATGACTGTCTCGATAAGACATTTTGGCGGCATCGGGTTGCTGGCCATCGTGTTCGGAACCAAAACGCTGGCGAGCATCGTCAAAAATTTGTTCGAGCGTGAAATTCTCTACCTCATCTCTCCCTACGATTGCGTGGCCCATGTCGGGCAGGCCCTGATCGGGACGCAAACCACCTACGACCAATACTCGTGGACGTACTCGTTGCTGGCGCTGGTGGCGATGAACGCCCTGGCCCTCTACGTCTTGGCGTCACGGGTCGCTTCCATGGAGGTGACCCGAGAGTGATGCCCGACCTCACTCAGCAAGGGCCGGCGGCCGAGGTGGCCCCACCAACCTCAGCACCCGCCGTCCCCGTGGTGTACTTTCAAGGGGTGTCAAAATCCTACGGTCGCATTCATGCGTTGAGCAACATCACGTTGGGTCTCTCGGGGGGCGTTACAGGTATCTTGGGCATGAACGGGGCTGGCAAATCCACGCTGTTCAAACTCCTGATGGGCAAACTGCGACCTTCGGCAGGGGAAGTCAAACTCTTCGGCATGAATCCGTGGAAGAACCCCGCACCCTACGCCAAAGTCGGATTCGTTCCCGAGCATGAAAAGATGCACGATTGGATGACGGCCTTGGACTTCGTGGCAACGTTTGCGAGGCTTCACGGCATGACACGCCAAGAAGCAGAAACCGAGGCCATGCGAGTGTTGAACTTCGTCGGTTTGGCCGATGTGGCCAACAAACAAATCGGACGGTTTTCCAAAGGCATGCGTCAGCGGACGAAAATTGCCCACGCTCTGGTCAACGACCCGGAACTCATCATCCTCGACGAGCCCTTGCAAGGATGCGACCCCCTCGCCCGGACCACCATCATGAACGTGATTCGAGAACTCGGGAAAATGGGTCGAACCGTGTTGGTGAGCAGCCACATTTTGAACGAAATTGAACGGATCACCGAGCAAATCGTGATTTTGCACCACGGGAAACTCGTGGCCCTTGGAAACTTGCACGCCATCAGGGAACGCCTTGACCAAATCCCGCACACGATTCGAATCGTGGGCGAAGACGCTCGCGCCATGGCCAAGGACATTCTGGACCACCCTGCCGTCTTTGGCTTACGATTTCCGAACGACCACGAATTGTTGATTCAAACCTTCCATTTTGGCCAATTGCACGCTGAATTGCCGGGACTGATCGTGAACAACAACCACAAGGTGAGCGTGATTGACAACCCCGATGACGATTTGGAATCCTTGCTGAATTACCTTGCAGGAGGGAGTGCATGAAGGCGCAGCACGACCTCCCCAGCCTGTGGAGCGGCATTGACCGTAAAGCGATGGCCGTGGCGGAGTTCACGTTGCGGCAGCAACGCAAGCGATTGGCAACCTGGGTGGTGTTGCTGGTGGGCGTGGCGGCGATGGGGGTTCTC
>JALRLR010000170.1:249-1503 GCA_023254355.1 Candidatus Poseidonia sp. | reverse complement strand
CCGCCCTGGAAGCCTTTCACGCGACCGGGTTTCTGGTCGGGACTTGGAACGGCCTTCGGGTGGTGATATGGATGGTCTTCCATGACCTCAATCTCCTCACCGAGCAGGCGCTGAATCCCCACGAGGTACCCCGATTCGGTTTCGTCGCAAAACGAGTAGGCGAGCCCTTCTTTGCCGGCTCGTGCGGTCCGCCCGATTCGATGCACGTAGACCTCGGGTTCGTTGGGGAGGTCGAAATTGAACACGTGGGTCACGTCATCAACGTCAATGCCTCGGCTGGCGATGTCGGTGGCGACCAAGATGAAGACCTCACCGTTTCGAAAGGCCTCCAACGCTCGGGTACGAGCGGTTTGGCTTTTGTCGCCATGAATGGAATCGGCGGGAATGCCCACCTTGCTCAACTGCTTGGCCAGGCGATGGGCCCCGTGCTTGGTCCGTGTGAAGACGATGCCGCAAGCCACCATCTGCCCTTCGAGCAGATCGATGAGCAGAGCGCTCTTGTCCTGTTTCTGCACGAACGCCACGTACTGCTCGATGCGGCCCGTGGTGGATTCGTCGGGCTGAATCGCCACATGAAACGGGCGATGCAGCATGTTGTTCGCCAGCGTTTCAATGCTGGTTGGCATCGTGGCGCTGAACATCAGGTTCTGCCGACGAGGGGGCATCAAGGCGAGAATACGCTCCACGTCGTTGCTGAACCCCATGTCAAGCATGCGGTCCGCCTCGTCAAGCACGAAGTGTTCAACTTGACTCAAGTCGACAAAACCTTGGTCGTGAAGGTCGAGCAAACGACCGGGCGTCGCCACCAAAAGATCCACGCCTCGGCGAAGCGCTTTGACCTGAGCGGACTGCCCAACGCCACCAAAAATCACCGTGGAGAACAGCGGAAGGTGGCGCCCGTAGACCCGTAATCGGTCGCCAATTTGGGCGGCCAACTCGCGAGTTGGGGTCAACATCAGGGCTCGAATGGGGCGGGGTCGTCCTGCGTCCGTAGCGGCCAGCTGGTGAAGGATGGGCAGGGTGAACGCTGCGGTCTTCCCCGTTCCTGTCTGAGCGACGCCGAGCACGTCCCGTCCGTTGAGCAAGGCGGGGATGGCCTGGGATTGGACGGGGGTGGGCGTTCGATAGCCTTCGTCGTCAAGTGCTGTCAGCAGGCGGGGGTCCAAATCAAGGTCTGCAAAGGTCGTCATGTTCTCGCCTCAGGTCCGAACACCCCGGGACCGTGGCCCACGGACCAACCGATCCACCACGTCC
>JALRLR010000170.1:0-239 GCA_023254355.1 Candidatus Poseidonia sp. | reverse complement strand
CCGAGGGTGCTTGGCGGGGCGGGAAGCCGGTTCAAGATGCCGTTTCAAAGCGGCAGTGCCTCGGGCGTGATGCGGGTCGAGAAGCGTTGGATTTCTCCGGAGGATTCGACGATGAATTTCTCAAAATTCCACCGAATGTCGCCCGCGACACCGTCGGCGTCGGCCGTTTGCGTCAAATGTTCGTACAGTGGAATGCGCATGGCGCCGTTCACGTCGACCTTGGCCATGAGCGGGAAGGT
>JALRLR010000016.1 GCA_023254355.1 Candidatus Poseidonia sp. | reverse complement strand
GGGAGATTTTCTTGTCGCTGAAAATGTTGACGAGTTCGAGGCGAGCCTTGGCCGAACCGTGCTTTCCGGGTTTGGATTTGGAGATGCTCAAAATCTTGTAAGCTTCGTCCTCAACAACACAGAATCGTCCAACTTTTAGCGTTCGAATTTCAACACGGTCAGTCCCTGGCATGGTTCTCCCTCGCCCTCCTGTCAAGGTGTTGGCTTATCACCCTTGGGGCGATGAGGATTGAAGAGTTACAAATCCCGAACATCAAACCGCTGGCCCGAATCGTTCATCGTTTGCTCGGTGACGAGCGGAAACAACTTCGCCGCCACCTCATCAGGGTCGGCCAACTGGCCGTCTTCCTTGTAGCCGACGAAATTCTGACGTAGGGGGAAATCCTCCTCGTTCGCGCTACGAATGGCAACCTGCATACCGGTGTCCACGATGCCCGGGGCGATGGAAACAGCGCTCAGTTGGTGGGAGGCACCTTCGGCGGCAAGGCACCTCGTCCACATGTCAAGACCGGCCTTGGCGGTGCAGTAAGCGGACCAGGAAGGAAGTGGGCGCAACGCTGCACCGCTGGAGATGGTGGTCACGCGCACCCGGTGGCCGCCCATCAGCGCCGATTTCAAGTGCTGAGTGAAGGCTTGAACCCCGACCAAATTGACCATCATGGAGCGGGTCCACTCCTCGAGGTTTGCCTCCATGAGCGGCTTGATGGGATGAATGTCGCCGGCGTTGTGAACCAAGCCGTGAACGGCAGGTGACCGCTCAAGCACGGATTCAGCGGCTTGGGCAACGGCGTTGAAATCGCCGATGTCACAGGCTACGGCATAGGAGTTCGGCGATGTGTTTTGAACCGCTTTGGTGGTTTCGTTCAGTGCCTCGCTGGCCCGAGCCACCAAGACCACGGTGGCCCCTTCTTCTGCCAACCGAAGGGACAGCGCTTTCCCAATGCCTCTGGAGGCTCCCGTGACCAGAAACGTTTGATGCTCGAGGGAAGCCATGGCGATGCCTCAGTAGGTGTAGAAGCCTTGGCCGGACTTTCGCCCAAGTTTGCCTTCGTCGACCATTTGAATCAGAAGCGGCGCGGGAGCGTATTTCTCGGTGCCAAAGCCCTCGTACAGCACGTTCATGATGTGCAGGACGGTATCATTTCCAATCAAATCCGAAAGCGCCAACGGCCCAATGGGGTGATTCATCCCGAGTTTCATGATGCCGTCAATGGCTTCGGGCTCAGCCACCCCCTCCTGGAGCGTGAGGATGGCTTCATTGATCATCGGACAAAGGATGCGGTTCGAGACAAAGCCGGGGGCATCGTTGCACGAAAGGGCGGTCTTGCCCATCTTCTCGGCTGCCTCGACCACGGCGGTGTTGGTGGCTTCGCTCGTGTCGGCCCCGTTGATGATTTCAACGAGTTTCATGATGGGAACCGGGTTCATGAAATGCATGCCGATGACCTTGTCGGGTCGCTTCGTGGAAGCGGCAATGGTCGTGATGGAGATGGATGAGGTGTTCGATGCGAGGATGGTTTCGGGCTTGCAGAGGTGGTCAAGTTCGGTGAAAATCTCTTGCTTGAGCGAGAGGATTTCGGGAACCGCTTCCACCACGAGGTCGCAATCAGCGCACAAGGAACGTTCGGTCCCGGTGGTGATGCGAGCGAGGGCGGCGTCAGCGTCCTCTTGCGTCATGCGCTCTTTGCTGACCAGTTTACCCAGCGAGAACTGAATGGTTCCGAGGCCCTTGTCAACGTACTCGTCTTTGATGTCGATCATCACCACATCGTAGCCCGCACAGGCGGCCACCTGTGCGATGCCGTTCCCCATTTGTCCTGCGCCAATCACGCCAATGGTCTGAATCATCCGCTCACCTTGACCTTACCCAAGCGCATGCCGTTGATGAAGATGCGTGTCCGAGATGAACAACAAACGGAACGAGGAAAGGTAGCCCGACTCGGATTCGAACCGAGGTCGGCGGGACCAAAACCCACCATGATGGACCCCTACACTATCGGGCTGTGTGAGTCGGTCGGAGCGGTTCCGCTTTTTGTTTCTGTCGGCTTTGCCATCAGCCCAACAGCGGGTCATCACCCAGTGTTTTTCGAGCGCTTGTAATGAAATCCTTGAGGTCTAGATTGGTGCGCTCTTGGTAGAGCATCGCCTGTAGCGCCATGTCCAACTTGTCAAGTCGGCGAGCGAACACCGCTTCGGGGGTTGCTTGGGCTTCGTATTCTTCGAACACGTCCATCCATTCCGGTGCCAGAGCCTTCATCGCCGCATGCTCGTCAGCCGCTTTGGTTGAACGGTCATCACGCGGGGTGAGGTCACCCACGATGACTTCGGGAAGGTCGTGAATCAAGCACAACCGCAACACCTTCGTGAGGTCCAAGTCGTCGGGACAAAGTTTGAGCGCTAAAACGGCCATCCCCCAAGAGTGAGCTGCTACCGACTCGGGCGATGGAACGCCTGCGTTAACCCAACCCTGCCGTTGAACGTCCTTGAGCCTGAGGAGATTCATCAACGCCTCTCGCATGACATGGCCTCGAAGCAGGACTTCAAAACCCCACCTGCGCTCTTCGCCTCATGGCAGGGGAAGTTCCGGTGTGGTGGGACGAAGCCCATGCCTTTCTGCTCAATGACGAGTTGCTCGGCCCCGTGGTGAGGGAACACGGCCCCGACGGCATCACGAGTCGAGGTGACCTGTTCCAAACGCTGGTGCGCTCCATCGTGGGCCAACAAATTTCGGTGCTTGCCGCCGATGCGATTTGGGGACGCCTCGTCGACCATCTTGGCGAAGTCACCCCCGAGGCGGTCCTCACGACCGACCAAGCCAGCATCGCCGCCTGTGGGCTGACCCGCCCCAAAGCCAGTTACATTCAGGGTTTGGCCGAACAATCGGCGGATTTGCTGCAGCAACCTTGGAGCGAGATGAGCGACGAGGACATCAGGAAGCATCTGGTCAAGTTTCGTGGCATTGGACCGTGGACGGCCGAAATGCTGTTGATGTTCCATTTTCTTCGACCTGACGTGTTCAGTTTAGGTGACATTGGGCTGATCCGCGGCACTCAACGATTGGTCCCGGAAGCGGAGACAAAGGAAGCCGTTGGGGCCATCGCTGAGCGTTGGCGACCCTACCGCACCGCCGCCGCCTGGTACCTTTGGCGAATCCTTGACCCGGTGCCGGTTGAGTATTGAAACGGCGAAGCATTGACAACGAAGAAAACCCTCACCCACCTTATGTCCGATGACCCCTATTCGCCAAGAAGTCCACCCAAATCCTTGGCAGAACGCCTGAGCCAAACGGGTTCAAAGATAGCGGACCTCTCCAAACACGCCGCTTCGGCAACCAAGGAAGCCATGAGCAAAGTCGCCGATGCGAGCAAAGAGGCCGTGGTAAAAACCAACGTGGCCGTTAGCAATGCGGTTGAAGCCAAGCGTGAGAAGAAAGAGGAAAAGCTCACCCAAAAAATTGAGGAAACCCGTGCTGAGTTGAAAGAAGACGGTCACATTCCGCTCGTGCCCGCCATGGTGACGTTGCCTGAATTTGAGGAAGAACGCATGGCCGTGATGGCCGAAGAGCACGACATCCTCGTTGATTTGGTCGACCACATGCATGCCCTTTCCACTCGGGTGGACCAACTGGAGCACACTTACCGTGCCCTCGCCATTGAAGACAAGGCGAAACTGGCCGAATTGAGCCAACCCAAAGGAACCAAGGGAGGCGAGGTGGCCACAACCTCACAGGGCATGACCTCCGCCCTCAGTCTCCTTGGTGCATCCCTGGTTTGGGTGGTTCTCCTTACCGGTATGGACCGCTACGTGACGTCGCACGAATGGATTCTCTTTGGTGCCTACCCTGCCGAAATTCCGATTTGGGGAGTGGGAGCAGCGTCGTGGGTGATGTTTGTCATTCACCAGTTGGGCAAAGCGGCGCCGTTCTTGCGCGTCTCCAAACCCATGCTGGCCCAAACAGGCCTGGCCGTGGGCATCACGACCATGATGGCGTTGCTGCTCACCGACGATACGATTTCGACGATGTCCAGCGTTTGGACTTGGGGAACGGCCATCGCCGTTGCCGTTCTGTTCTCGTCAAGTTTGGTCGCCAGCGCTTGGCGGAACACGCGACAAATGTTGACGCCGACCGAAGAGATCGAACTCATCGATTGATGGCGTCGCCGTCTTTGAACAAGTCGCGCGTGATGTTCTTCTGGTGCGATTCGAGGGTCCCGCCCCCAATTTCCAAGAGTTTGGCGTCCCGCCACAAGCGTTCAACGTGATACTCTCCCACGTAGCCGTACCCCCCCATGACTTGCATGGCGGCATCGGCGATTTCTTTGGCGGCGGTCGTGGCAAAGAGTTTGACCCCGTCAGAATCAAGACGCTGCCCTGCCGTGCCGATGGTCAAGTGGTTGGCGGTATCGTAAATGTAGGCACGCATGGCGCGGTACTTGGCCCAGCTTTCACCGATGTAGCGTTGGATCTGTCCGAAGTCCCGAATGGGGGCGTTGAACGCCGTGCGGTCCGTGGCGTACCGGTTCATTTCGTCCAGAGCGCGACGACCGATGCCTAACGCCATGGCAGCGAGCGTCAATCGCTCCAACTCGAGGTTGCCCATCATGTGCAACAAGGACTGGCCGACTTCACCCACGAGGTTTTCAGCCGGTACCACGCAGTCGTCAAACACCAACTCGGCCGTGTTGGAGGCACGCATGCCCGTTTTGTCGTAGATTTTCTGCCCCACGCTGTATCCGGGCATGCCCGCTTCAACCAGGAAGGTCGACATTTGGACGCGGCCTCGCTCGTCCTCTCCGGTTTTGGCATACACCCACACCACGTCGGCGGGGGTGCCTTCCTCGTCAATGCAGCCGTTGGTGATCCACATTTTTCGTCCGTTGATGACCCAAGAGCCGTCGTCTCGCTGCACCGCACTGGTTGAGAGGCCAAGCACGTCGGTGCCCGCATCGGGTTCGGACATGGCCATGGCGCCAATCCATTCACCGCTGCAGACTTTGGGCAGGATTCGGGCCTTCTGTTCGTCGTTGCCGTTGTAGGCCAAATTGTTCACAAACAACATGGAATGTGCCAAGTAAGCAAGTGCGAACCCAGGGTCTGATGCCGAAAGTTCCTCATGAACGATGGTGCACGCCACCGCATCCAAGCCGGCGCCCCCGAATTCCTCGGGTGCGCTGATGCCCAACAAACCCAACTCGCCCATGCTTCGCAAAAGTTCGAGGTTGAATTTCTCGTCACGGTCGTGTTCGTGTGCTTGGGGCTCAACGTGCTCCTGCGTCCATTCACGCACCATTTCGCGAAGCATGAGGTGCTCTTCGCTGGGGTTAGCAAGGTCCATGGGCGCCATGCTTTGCCGTCGAAACGGTGGCTTTTGACTTTTGGCGCTCAACCGGCCTCATTCCGATTCGCCCTTGGCTTCGTGTTCTGGCTCGCCCTTCATCGCCGCCAAGTACACTTCGTAGTCTTCTTGATGTTCAAACTCCAGAGGAATGACCATCAGTTCTTGGCAATCCTGGCATTGAAATCGTTGCCCGACCATGAACCCCATGTAGGGATAGACCCGAATGCCGTGGCAAGCAATGCATACACGAAAGGACATGTTGACGCGGCCCCTATTCTTCTTCGGAGAGGGCGTTTTGCAACTCAGCCAAATCGATTCGGTGGTCTTCGTTCACATCAAAGGCCTTGATGATCTGCGAAATTTGGCCGGGTGAAAGCACATCGCCGGCCACGTCTTTGATACCGATGTGAAGTTCTGGACCGTTGATGGTCCCGTCGCTGTCGGCGTCGAAATGTTCGAACAGGTCTTCGATGCTCATGCCTTTTTCGCTCAAGGCTGCCTTCAACGCACCAACGGCTTCTGCAACGGTCCACGCTTCGCTCATGGTTATCGCTGGAGGAAGCAACCTAAATCGTTTTTCACCCCTCAACCGGCTCGAATAAAAACAGGGAGGCTTGATAAAGCGTCCACAAGAGCCCGTATTATGCATCGACCGCAAGCGATGGCCGTTGCCCTCATCGGGTTGTTGTTGGCCAGCGTCCTCGCCATGACCGTGACCTCCGTCCATCTCACCCTCGACGACGCCCCCATGGAGGCCGGCATGCAGTCCGAGACTCAATTCACGGACGGAACCACTGAACTTGCGGGCTTGGTTGGCTCAAACATCAATCCGACCGTTCCCATCGTTTACGGCCACACGATGACCGACGGAACCCTCACGCTCTCGCTTGAAGGTCAACGAGTCACCCATAGCGACGCGTTTACGGTTTCCTCTGGCGCCTTGAACGGCACGCTCAACGACACCGTGAACGACGGCAACACCGTTCAACTGGTGACCGCTGTCTCGGGCCCTCCCCAAGCGGGCACCAACTCCAGCACGGTTCTCAGCACCACGAACCTTGCGGGCACCCATGCCTACGACACGTTGGAACTTCTCTGTGGCATCGCCTCGTGCGGTCGCATCGTGGCCACCGGTGACTTGACGCTCTATGTCAACACCCTTCGCATCGAACAAGGAACGGCCGTTGTGGCCAACGACATGACCACCGGTGGAACGGGTGCTGGCGGAAGCACCACAACGCCTTCCAACGGCCGTAACGACGGCGGCGGCGGAGCAGGCCATGGCGGCTCCGGCGGGGCAGGAGGCGGTACCAACGGCGGCTCAGGCGGCTCCACTTACGGCAACGGTTCAGAGCGTGGAAGTCAAGGGGGGACGGTCTCAAGCAGCCTCCACAACACGGCCAACGGGGGCAACGGCGGCGGATACATCCAAATTTTTGCGAACCAAGTGTTCGTGAACGGGTCGCTCCAAGCCCACGGAGGCGACGGCGATAGTGGCAGTCAAGCATCGGCTGGAACCGGTCCAGGAGGCTCGGGCGGCGGAGGCGGCTCGGGCGGTTCTATTGCGATCAACGCCAACACGGTCACGGTCGGCAACGGAGGCCAAATCAAGGCCGATGGTGGCGATGGTGGCGATGGCGCGAACGGCGCCCAAAACGGACCGGGTTTCGGCATGTACGACGGTGGCGACGGTGGCGGCGGTGGCGGCGGCGGTCGCATCATCATCAACACCCAGCAAGGCGGCTATTCCAACGCCGGGACCGTTGCGGCCATCGGTGGAAACGGGGGCACGAAGGGCCTGAAATACGGCACGGGCGTGGACGGTGTGGACGGTAACAGCGGCTCAAACGGCGTGGTGATCACCGGCACGTGGGCTGGATATGTCTCCAACAGCAACCTCACCTCCAACAACGGCACCTTCATCTCCAACCCCATTGAAACGCAGTCGGTTCAACCCTCCACCGCTTACGTCACCCACAACGCTGCGGTACCGATGAACGCCTCCTTGACGGTGCTTTACCGCTCGACCCTCAACGGCTCGGACGCTTCGTGGGACGAGTGGACCGCTTGGTCTCCCCTATCGCTTTCGGGGCAATGGGTGGAGCGACATCGATGGATTCAACTTCACTACACCTTTACACGAACCGGGAGCAACAGCCCCGAGTTGAGCGGCTTCACCGTTGAACACACATCGTGGACCTCGCTTTCAGGCACGGAATTCCGCTACGATGGGACGCTGATTGGCCCGACCCTCACCACCACCGAACTCGGACTCACCACTTCGTTCACGAATTCCGGCACATCGTCCCAACCTCAACTCACGTTGCAAACACCGGTCGGTTCTGAATTCACCGACGAATTGCGATTTTGGATGCAATGGCCCTCAGCAAGCGCAGGTCAAACGCCGTCGTTGGTCAGCGTCGGACTTGATGGAAATCTCGTGAACACCACCGCCCAAAATTGGGCCGAGGGTGGCGTCGACATCGGCGTATCGGCGGGAGCCCTCAACGCCGTGGTACCCAGCAACACTTGGACGGATGCCAACGGTTTGGAATGGCACAACCTCACCTTAGACATCGACATGACCGACACCACCGATGTGTGGTTTGGCCACGTCCATGTGCCGTGGACCTTCACAACGGAGGTCAACCTGACCCAAGCGGTCAACGACGTGATTCTGTATGAATGTTCCAGTTTCTACGCCTTCACCAACCCTTCCTGCTTCGGCCCTGCAACCTCGCACCGTTTTTCCCTCACGGGACAAACCCAACCAACCGGTTCACCCGGTTTCACCTACGCCATCAAGGAACCGATGTTCGAATGGGAGGACCGATTTGCGCCTCAGGTGAGCGCCATTCAACATCGCCAAGGTGTTGAACAACTCCCCGATTTGCGGGTCAACGAAACGTTCAGCATCGTGCTCTTTGACACGGCGGGAGAAGACGACTTGACCGTTGAATACCTTGGAAATCATTGGGAGCCCTCCCAAGGTTTTGGTGAGGCCCAAACCCTTGCCTATCACAACGCCTTGCAGGGCTACTATCTTTACCTCAACACCGACGGCTTGGAAACGGATTTCCAGCACGATTTCAACATGACGTTCAGGGTCATGGATTCAAACGGAAACGAACTCCTCCCTCGGCCCACCTACAACCTCACCGTTTACCCTGTTGCCCCAGTGGTAGCGTCCCTCTCCGTCAGCGGCCCAACCTCGATTGGCGTGGTTGAAAACCGCTGGAATTGGGGCATCAATGAAGCCAACCTCTCCTTTGCAGTGACCGACCAACACGACCGTGAATCGTTGATGGTGATGGCTGAATTAACGCATCCTTCCTCGACGCAGCCGGTGCTCTTGCCCATGCTCTGGGACCTCGATGCTCGAGCCTACACCGCCTTGTGGATGCCCATGCGGGAGGACCTTGGTGAGTGGGATGTTGAAATCCGAATGACCGAACTCGGTGGCCTCGAAGGCACCGACGAGGATGGATGGAAGGCGGGCCCCGATCTTACGCTCCGCTTGGTGGACAACGACGGCCCTGAAATCGTGACCATCACGACCAACGACCCCGTTGAGCAAGGAGATACGCTGGAGCTGATGGTTTCGTGGACCGGCGAAGCGGGCGAGACCTATCAGGGGTCCATCGCCGTTCGTTCGTCGGAGGGCGAGGTCATGAACAAGACCGTGTTGCCCACCACCGAGCGTTCGACCAGCATGGTGTTTGACACGACCGAATGGGAGCCGGGCACCTACACGATTGACGTGTTCCTCATTGACGATGCCCACAATCCTGCCACACACGCTGCCTCCGGGCCCGTCACCGTGACCGTTCTGAAGCCTTGGCTTGAGCACAACCTCAGCGTTGCCGTGGAGGGAAGCAACACGTTGGTGGTGAGCGGGCTGCTCTCGACTCGAAGCGGTAGCGGCGTCCTTGAGATCTCCCAAACCGATGGAACGTGGACACGCTCAATGCTGATTGAGGACGGAATGGTCAACGCCTCCTTCGAGATGGATGAATTGCTCTCACCCACCAGCGCCTTCGCTATTGAGGTGTGTGACGAAAACAACACGGACCAATGCGATGAGTGGACGGTCTCGCTTGATTTCACCGAAGCGTTTGCCTTGGATGTCCGAGGACAATGCCTCTTGTCTTTGGTGAACGAGTCGTCCACGCTCTCCCAAACGTTGGTGGAGTGCACGGTGACGAACAACGGTTTGGTCGATATCACGGCGCGCTTTGTCGTTGACCCCGCCGACAACCTCACCGCTCTCAGCGACGTCGTCAGCCCGGGTGAAACGACCTCGGTCACCATTGACCTGAACGCTGGTGATTCGCCGTTGAACACGACCGTCTCTTGGACCATGCTCGTGAACAACGCGGGCGGTGAACAGAAAGTGGTCGACATGGGTCAAGTCAACATCGTTCGAGCTGCTCCGGCTCAGACGACCGTTGATGATGACGACGGCGTGGCCGCCCAAGGGCGTTCATCGGTGGTGATGGGGATGTTGGTCGTGCTCGTTGTTCTTGGCCTGCTCGGCGCCGCACACTTCTATAGAAAAGCCGGCAGTCTGGATGAGCTTGATAAAAACGTCCCAGATTTCGCCGTGACCAACGACCTGAGCCAAGCGTTGGCCCAGGATGAAACGGCAACCACCGACGGAGACCCCCAGCACGTTCCACCCGCTCAAGACGAGGCCGTGGTCGATGGGGGTGTATGGGCCCCTCATGCCGGCCTGCCCCCTACCTCCGTCGATGGAAACGGATACGAATGGTATTCCACCGAACAGGGTCACTGGTACCGTACCGAGGGCAGTCAGAGCGACTGGTTGCCCTACGAATCATGACCCTCGGTGCAGACCGTTTTCCTCGGTGCACGGGGGGCCTTGAGCATCAAACGCTGAAATAGCCTCGCAGAACATACCTTCATGATGGATGGAGAATTGCGGGCAAAGGGGGACACCATGGCACGAAAATACATCGCACGTGACCCTCGAACTGGAAAACCAATCGAAGTCGGCGGGTCGTCAACCAGCGAAATCGCCTACGAACCCGAAAAAGGGCGTTGGTCCGCCTTGATCCCCGCCGACGTGATGTCGCTGGCGGAAGGCACGCTTGAATCACGTCAAGTTCGGTGGAACGGCGAAACGCACGTCCTCAAGCGAAGGGACGGCGTCCGTGGACTCAGCCATGTCCCCAAAAGCATGATTTTACCCGCCCATGCCTTGCTCTTGGGGGCTCTTGAAGACCGTGAACCCGAGATTCGAGTGGCGGCGCTGGAGGTCCTCCCCGAATTTGCTGTGCGCAAATCGGACGAATTGTTTGATTGGCTTTCCGTGCTCTTGGATGACGAGAACACCCAGGTCCGACGTGCCGCCAGCGAAGCGCTGGCAAGAGCGGCACCGACCTTCCCCTCGGGCGTTCGCTCTTCACTCGCCAACGAGCTACGCTCCCAGGACCAACATCGGCGCTCATGCGCCTGGAAAGGACTTGAAGGCCTCACCAAAACCTGGCCGGAAGTCGTTGCGGACCACGTTGACAGTTTGCTCCTTGAACCCAACGTGGATTTGCGTCGGAAAGCAGCCAAGATGCTGAACACCATCGTGTCCACCAAATCTTCGGTGGTGTGGGATTTGGTGTCTTGGGCCTTGAACGATGAGGACGCACAGGTTCGCAGAACGGTGGCAAAATCCCTTCCTCGCTTAGCCAAACAAGACGTTCGGATGGGAACCATGTTCGCCGAGCGAGCCATCGTTGACACCGATGCTGACGTCAGACTTTCTGCCATTCGAACCCTGGAGCGGCTCAACCGTGGCCACGGTCGTGCCCGTAACCTCATCATCGCTGGTGCACGGTCCGACGATGTCCGCGTTCGCCGTGCTTGTGTGGCGATGCTTCCCAAACTGATGAGCGAAGAGGAATTACGAATCTTGGTGGATGACTTGGTGAAAAACGAAACCGACCAAGCGCTGGTTGCGACGCTCATGCAATACCGATTTGATGCGATGTTGGAAGGGACGGAAGATGAAAAGAACGCTGGCTTGTCTCCAGCCCTCCCCGTCCCGGAACTTGACCGGGAAATCTTGAGCGCTCAAGGAAAACCCGTCGGCCTTTCCCCTTCACCGCCTGAACCAGGGCGGGAACAACCTCCAGCGTCAATCACGCATGAGGAAGAGGACACATCTTCAGCGTCTCCGCCGCCCCTTATTGAACAGCGACGTCCTACCCAAGACGAACTCATGGGCTATCACGACGATGACGATGAGTTTGATGACGAATATATGATGGACGAACCGTACGACTGAACCCTAGTTGGGCGAGTCCAACACCATTAAGAACAGGAGGGCGGTCGGCGAACTGCTGAAGAGGTGTATCCTATGGATGACGAGCGACCTTTTGATGACAAAGCCATGCAGTTCGAACGCCTATGGGAAGGTTACACCCCAAAAGGCGAAAACCGATCTAAGGCGCTCAAATTCCGACAATACATCCTTGAGCATGTTCGACAAATGCGCCGTCCATTGAACAAAGAGAACGCTCGACGTTATTGGATGGGCGAACTTCAACAGGAAATCGCCGAGCGCGAAAACCTCTGATGCTGTTGTGGAGGTCGCCCCGTCTCGGCGACCTATGACGAACCCCGAGACGATTGGTGAGAAAGATGTTCACAACAACCCGCTTTTCCTCATGGAACCTTCCGGATGTTCTTCAGGCTGGCTTGGATGCCGTTGGATGGGAATTTGCGACCCAAGTGCAACGTGACACCGTTCCGTTGGCACGAGCTGGAACCGATGTCATTGGTCAGGCCCGAACGGGTTCCGGAAAAACAGCGGCCTTTGGACTTCCCATTCTTGAGCGATGCCAACCCACCGGTGCGTTGCAAGCCCTCGTCTTGGCCCCAACTCGAGAACTGGCGAACCAGGTGGCAGAAGAGTTGAACACGCTGCAAGGCGAAAGCGGACTCACCATCCTCACCGTCTACGGAGGGACCGACCTCGAAAAGCAAGCAAAAACGCTTGGCAACGGCGTCGATATCATCGTGGGTACGCCAGGCCGAGTGATGGACATGACCGAACGCGGCCACATTGATTTGGCCAGTCCAACTCTGTTTTGCTTGGACGAAGCCGATCGGATGCTGGACATGGGGTTCTTCCCGGACATCATGTGGGTCGTTGAGCGGATGACGTCTCGTCAACAAACCCTCCTGTTTTCCGCCACCTTCCCACAAGAGATCATCGATGCAGCGCACGAGTTCATGAACGAGCCTGATTTCGTCTTGACCAACGCCGAATCGCTTGACATCCCCCCCATTGACCTGTATTCCGTCCGAATCGGGCGAGCCAACAAACTCTGGGTGCTGGGTCGCCTCATGTGTCGCATGGACGATAACGACCAAACCATCGTGTTCTGCAACACCAAGCGCATGGTGGACTTGGCCGTTGAACGCCTGACCAAGCACCGATTTGATGTGGCAGGCCTGCACGGAGACCTTTCCCAAAACCAGCGGGAGCGCATCTTGGATTCGTTCAAGGAAGGCAAGGTGAAAACCATCGTGGCCACCGACGTGGCGGCCCGTGGGATCGATGTCGATGGCATCACTTTGGTCGTCAACTACGACATTCCTGACGACATGGATTCCTTCATTCACCGCATCGGACGAACCGGCCGTATCGGACGCAGCGGCGAAGCATGGAGTTTGGTGTCCCGAGACGATGAGCCCCAACTCTCGAAGATCATCGCTACCTACGGCCTGGACATCGCCCCGAGCGAAGCCCCTGAACTTCCCGAAGGCGTGGAGCGCGACCCCGTTCGACGACAGGACGACTTCGGCGAATCGGCCGATGTCTTTGGTTACGTCACCGTCCGCCTCTCCCTCACGCCCGCTGAGGCAGGTTCATCCCTGGCCGTTTCCAACTGGTTCATGGAGAACATCAAATGCGACGAGCTGGCCATCGGTGAAATCCGCTTTGACGATGATGCGACCTTCGTTAGCCTGCACAGCAGCAAATTGAGCACGGCGATGAAAGCCATCGAGAAGCGACCCTACGATGGCGTCAGCATGACAGCCAGCATCGTGGAGTGAGTCACTCCTCTTCCCCTCGACTCCGCCAAGAACCCTTGCGCTTTTCCCAGTGAGCCTTCGGCATGACCGCTTGGGGTTCATCACCCTTCACGGCTTTCCCTCGTGGTGGCCAAGAACCGTCCTCGAGCGGTCGTTCAATCACGACCAACGTGGCGCCAAGCAAGAACAAGCCAAGCGCTGAGAGCGACCAAGCATAACCGATGGCATCGTCCCAGCGAAGTTGTGCATCCGCACAGGCCGACGAGAGTTGACTTGAGAACTCGCAAAACGCCAACGTGTCCCGGGCATTGATGGCTTCATCGTTGGTGAAGATGTTGGACATGGCGAGCAGGAACATGAGCACGGCTAAACCGAGCACCGCAAGGTGGTGTCGTTCCCAGCGCGAGCGGGGGGCGAATCGCCAGGGCGAAGGGTCGTGCTTGCTGGCGGCGAGCGTTCGGGCTGGGCCTCCAAATTTGATGAACCATGCGAGCCACATGCCAACCAAGACCACAAGGAAGCCCCAGGTGTAAACCGCTTCATGGAACTCCCACATCGGCGTGAGGCAGGCTTGGACGTCGGGTCTTTGCAAGCAGGAATCCACGGCGATGGGGTAGAAGACGACCAGGCGAACAAGGTTGAGCAAATAGACGAGCCCGCACATCACGGCGACGGCCTTCAATTTCTCCCGCTGAGGCACGCCGTCGGTCATCATCACCAGCGTCGAGAGAAAGATCATCTCGTGGATGCCGGCACATTCGTCTGAAACGTAGAGCCCCACGCTGTCAAACGGACCGGGGAAGGACGGATGCTGCAAATCAAGGCGAGTCAACCAACCGTTGTGATGGCTGAGCACGGCGGAGCCCTCGCCGTACAGCAGGTTGGTGACTTCGTTCCAAAGCCACGCTTCCGTGACCTGAATGGGGGCGAGGGTGTCGGAAGGCATGGTGAGGAACCAATAGAACGCTTCAACCAACAACAGGGCCAACGGGATGCGGCCGTATCGCAAACCGAGTTCGCCAACTTCTTTCCACGACATGTCCCCTTCGGGGCGACCGTGGAGGGTGGAGGCCATGGCACGGGAGTGAGGGGCCTTGTTCAAAAGATGTTGCGAATCGCGCGGCAAAGAAGGCTTGAATCAGGAAGCATGCGTTCAAAGCATCACATCGGTTCCCGAGGGGCATGGCCAGCACGCCTTCCCTTCCCGATGCGACGCATCGTCTAAACGTGCTGGGCTTTCACTGCCCCGTCCCCGTGGCAAAAACAAGAGAAAGCCTTGAGCAATTGCAGCCAGGAGCGGTTCTTCAAGTCCTCGCAGACGACCCCGAAACGCTTCATGACATGCCGCTTCTCTTGGGCCGTGGCCCTCATCGATTGCTGAATGTTGCGGAAACAGACGGTGAATTCTCCTTCCTCATCGAGGTGGTGGCATGAAGAAATCGACCCGCGATGTGCCAAGTGAAGCCTTTCTGCCAACCAAGTACGGCGATTTTCGAATTCAAGTCTACCACGAAGAGGAAACCGGGCTGGACCACGTGGCGTTGGTTCTGGGAAGCATGACCGGCCCTGACGCCGTGTTGGTACGCATTCATTCTGAATGCCTTACCGGCGACGTGTTTGGAAGCACTCGCTGCGATTGCGGACCACAGTTGGAAGCGGCGTTGGAGGCCATCGTGGCCAAAGGCTGGGGGGTGCTCCTCTACCTCCGACAAGAGGGGAGGGGAATTGGCTTGCACGCCAAAATCCAGGCCTATCACCTGCAAGACGAGGGTGCGGACACCATGGATGCGAATCTTATGCTCGGTTTACCTGCTGATGGACGCAATTATGCCGTGGCCGTGAACATGTTGACGGCGTTGGGCGTGTCTTCGGTGAACCTGTTGACGAACAACCCCGAAAAAGTCTCCCAATTGAAGGATCTAGGCATTCGTGTGGATGGCCGAACCCCGCTCGTTGCTGGGGTTTCTGAACAAAACCGGACCTACTTGACCACGAAAGTGGAGCGGATGGGCCATCTCATCGATGAAGACGAGCTCTAATGGGGCCGTGGCCGGGAATTGAACCCGGGCTGGCAGAACCACAATCTGCCGTGCTAACCCCTACACCACCACAGCCATGAGAGGTAAGACCGCCTCATGACTTTGGTATTTCAAACATGCGCCATGGCCTTGAACCGAACCGAGCCTGCGAGCGCTGAACCCTTTGTTTCAAGAAGTGCCGTGCCGTCCAAGGAACATGCCCCGCTACACCACGGTCGTTGCATGGATGATGTTGCTTCTGTTGACCTCCCTTTCACCGATGGTCGAGCAAGCCAACGCCCGAAGCGTTCACAGCACCTCGGTGGTTGACATTTTTCCTCAAGGTGATTTGACGACGCCGAGCGCATGGACGGTCGGTGCTGAAACCTCGTTCACGCAAGCCACAGCGACCTACACCGAAACCATGGTCGCTGACCAACGGTTGAGCATGGTTCACCAGCGACCGCTGCACCTTGACACCATGACGGTGTGGTCGTCCACCTCTCCGACCAACTCCAACTACTCCATCGGGGCGCCCGATGGAGCAGCGACCTGGTCCACCGGACCTGAAATCGAACTCACCGGTTTTGATGTCAGTGGATTGTCATCCTATGCGCTGTATGAAGTGTACATGGTGGGGGTGTTCCAAATCCCCGATGCCCTGCAAGAAGACACGGTCAGAATTTCCGTGGAACACGGCGACGGATTTGATCTGCTCAAGACCTTCGCCCACACCCAAGGCAACCTGGACTACATCAACAACAGCGCTTTCCGACTCAACATCACCGACCTGATGGATTGGACCTGGAGCGACCTCACCAACATGGTGTTCACCTTGGATTACGTTTCGGCTGGGGGCGTTGACGATTCCCGGTTGGTGGTTGATGCACTCGGCCTCGACATCACGGTTCAGACACCGTGGTACGGCGGCGAGGTTGGTTTTGCTAGCTCCACGTTCACCGGTCACCCGCTTCCCGTGGTGGGTTTGGACCTCGCCAGTGGCCTCACCACCAACATGGCGGTGGACGAGTGTGGGTTGACCCCAACGATCGATGGGACTTCGGGGTTGTGGGAAACCGATCTCATCACCCACCCGCCCGAACAGACCCTCGGAAGGCTTCACCTCTCCACGAGCGAAGGCGAACTCGCCAATGTCTCGGTTGAGGTGGCCCTCTCACAAGACGGCGTCAACGTCGGAGCATATTCACCCTACACCCTCAACACCCTCCTTCCACAAGCCACCGGCTATCAGGTACGTGTGACCGTCACCGATGCGTGCGTGGACCGGGTTTGGATTGACGTGAACGACCCGACCCTCAGCCTCTCGGGGCGAATCTTTGGTTCCAACGACGGGATCGATGGCAATTACTCCCGATGGCTCGTCTTCGTCAACGATGAAGTGGTGGCCAACGAAGGGATGTCGCTCGGGACCTTCACGCATCAATGGCCCATCGGGGCATACCTGGAACCGGGCATTGAATCCTTGACCATCAGCGTTCGTGCTTGGTTCACCTGGGACTCGGACGGTGCAGAAAGCACCACGGCCCTCGAATTCAACCACCTGAGCGTCGCCGGTGCTTACGCTATTCAATGGGACGAAGACCCGGTATGCGAAGCCTTTGGCGACCAGACGCTCAGCGAGGATAATGGCGGGATCATCCTGCCGTTGTTGCTTCGGTGCAGCGATGACCGCAGCGTCAACGAGGACCTCTCCGTTCAGTTCACCAACACCAACGAAGACCTTGTCGCCGTTGACCTTGCCGAAGGAGATGTACGGCTTCGATTGCTACCCGAAGCCAGCGGACAGGCCGTGATCGGCGTCAGCGTCATGGACACCGCAGGGAACACCTGGAGCGACACGTTCACGTTGCTGGTGGAAGCGGTTGACGATGCTCCCGAAGTGGTGGAATTCCAATCGCTGATTCCTGTTGAGCGAGACGTCACCACCACCATACCCGTCGTCTGGTCCGATGTGGACTCCACCTTAGTGACCGCCTCGACCAACCGCTCTTGGGCAAGCGTGAACCTCGAAAGCAACGTGTTGACGGTCACACCGCCCACCATCGGCTTCCACACCGTCTTGGTTTCCGTTTGCGATCAGACGAGTTGCACGGAACGAGAGGTTGACCTCGAAGTCATGGCGTTGGCGGATTTGCTGGTGGAATCCATCGACCTTGGTAGCGAAACGCTCACGCAAGGAGACGTGATGACCATGCGAGTCCTCGTGCGAAACGCCGGTCAAGCAGAAGCCACCATGGTCTCCGTTCGATGCGAAGCCAACGGTCAACTGATGGATGTTGAAACCATCGCCGTGGTCGCACCGGGTGAACTTCGTGCCGTCCTGTGCGATTGGCAGATCCCCACCGATGCCACCGAATTGCGCTTTGAAGCGTTGGTTGACCGCGGGCTCGAAATCCCCGAAGGCGACGATGAGAACAACAACTTGGAATCAACGGTGACGGTTCAGGAACGCCCAACGGAAACGGTTGCCAACGACGATGAAGGACTTTCAAGCACCGTTGCCGTGTTCGGTTTGCTTGGTATCGCTCTTGCTGGCTTGGCCTTGATCGCGTACTTGATGCCTGCGAAAATCAAGAAGATCGAGTAACATCAACGCTCGGCATCCAACGAATGGTTCACGCCCCGCTTGTCGGATAACGCGAAAAACCCCCTCAAACTTCATAACCAAACCGTGGGAGAGATGGATGCTTTGAGGTCGTGGGGGCCGTTCAACTTCGGTTGACAAAGCAGGAGTGGGGACCATGTCTCAATTGAAAATCCGCATTGAAACGGACGAATACATCTACGAGGAATACATCGAAGCGTGATCAGGCACCGCTTGACCAACGACGCGGGTACACTTCCGTGTCCATCAAGACCATGCTTGGCCGGGCGATTTCACCGTCGCTCATCGTGGCGATTTCATCAGCGTCAGCCTTGAGCTTGACGTAGCCGACAGCCTCACCCTTGAGCGATGTCACCAAGAGTTCCTTCCCTTTCTTCAAGCCGCTGGGGAGGGTGACTAAACCCGGCCGCAACAGCGGTGCACCGTACGCCACCGCAGCCACTGCACTGTCTTTGATTTGGCATCGAGGCGCTTTGGCGAGCAGTTTTTCGATGGGATGAACCATGGCTTTGAGGGCTTCTTCATCCCCGCATTCTTTCCAAAGCCAGACCGCATCTGCCAGCTGGTCCATCGTCACGCAATGGTCAAGAGTGAACATCCCCGATGTCTCTCGACGCAGTTCCTTCAGTTCAACAGGAGTGTTCAACAACAAACCCATGTCACGAGCCATGGTTCGGATGTAGGTGCCTGCATCACAAACAATGCGAGTGATGGCGTCGTTTCCGTCAACATCAAGCAATTCGAAGTCGTGAATGGTGCGCGTTCGAACCTGAACCTTCACCGCCGAAACTTCAGGTGGGACGTTGTAAATTCGGCCCGTGAGCGAGGCGATGGTCGCTGCAAGCGTTGCCTCATCGGGCATGGATTTGAACCGAAGCACAGCGATGTAGGTCTTTTTGTGCTTGAGAATTTTGTTGGTGATTTTCATGCACCGTCCGGTCATCAACGGCAGCACACCGGTCGCAAACGGGTCCAGCGTGCCGCCGTGCCCGAGACGCTCAAGCCCCAACAGGTCTCGAGCCCATGCCGCCAGTTGGTGTGACGTCGGGCCCGCTGGCTTGTCGAGCAAAATGAAGCCCGAGGCAAGGCGTTGTTCCAACGAACGGTCGTCAGGTGCACAGCCAAACGCCTCATCGGTTTGGGCGTTTTCATCGAGCACATGAACCGTCATCCCTCTGCCTCCAAGACAGCGACGACCTGCTCTAATATTTCAGTTGCATTGAGGCTTGAGGCATCGAGGATGTGCGTATAAGGTTCGGTATCTTCGGGTTGAAGGTCGTAAAGGACGGCAAATCGCTCAGCGTCCACACCGGCTCGGACTCGGTTCGCCTCTCGAGCGGACTCAAAGGAAATCGCTTCTCGAGAGGCCACGCGCCTTGCCCGTTCATCGTCATCAACCGCGAGCCAGAGGCGGACACAAGGTAGGTTGAGCTTGTAAGCCCACCATCCGGCGAGGCGTGACTCAACGATCTCCGCAGCGCCGTCCTCGAGCATGCACGTTTGGAGTTGTGCATCGAGGGAACGGTCAACGTCCAATTCGTTTTTGCAAAGTTCACCGAACTCAGCCAGCGTCATGCCTCGACGTTTGGCCTCCTCTCGAAACACATCGCCGCCGTTGAGCGATCGCCAACCAAAGCGGTCCATCAAACCCTTCACCAGCGTGCTCGTACCGCTTCCTGGATGCCCCGAGACGGTGATCTGAGGCATGGTCACACCCATTCGTGGAAGCAGACGTTACACCGCTTGGTACGAGGTCCGTCGTGAGTGATGACATCGCCGTCGCATTCCGGGCAGGTCAAACTGACCGTGAGGCCTTGGGCATTGGTTTGTGAGGTTGCCCCAGCGTTTGCTGGCGAGGATTTCTTCCGCTGTTGACTTCGCTGAGACCGTTGCTGTCGCTTTTTGGCTTGGTTTGAAGTGGCTGCCGGCTTGGTGGCGACCAAGTGAAGCAGCGGTTCTTTCAACAATTCACCGGATACAACCAGAGGGTGGGATTTGTATCGAGCGAGTTTGATGTGACGGTCAAGAGCCCGCCCGTAGGCAGCACTCATGCAGATGTAACAACAAATCCATGCTGGGAAAAAGAGGAAACGACCGTCAAGCAAATTCCATTCAGGTGCCCAAGGTAGGGAGACATAATCCACGCGGAACGTTTCCACTTTGGTCGTCAGCCAAGCAAAGATACCGATGATGAAAATCATGGTGAACATCATCGGTTTCATGGCCCCCATCTGGACCTCCAATTGCTCGGGCATCATCTGCTGCTGAAGCGTCATGGCCTTCTCTTGGAGAATGGGGTCGCGAGAGAGGCGCGCCTCGTTCATGATTTGGCGAACTTGGCCTTGGCGATGCCCGATGTGGGCTTGGTCCATCGGGTCCACGAAGAAATTCCGAATGACGGTGTTCAGGGTCATCGAAAAGATGCCCAAAATGGCGACCGTGATGACAAAAAACGATTCCTCGGGCAACAACGGGGAGAGAATTGGATCCGCCGTTGTCCCAAGCGATGTCCGAATGGAAGGCGTCATGATGAGGAAGGTCATCAAAATCATGAACAGCAACATCATGCCCATCGAACCGTTCGGTGGCGGGGGTGGTGGAGGCGATGAGCCGTTGGCCATGAACACCAGCGGATGAAGGTAGGGCATGAAGGTTAGCATGGAACGATGGTTGTCAGCGCTTCTCGCCGAGAAGTTCAAACAAGACCGCATCGTGGTTTGACCGCATGCGAAGGAAATCCCCTTTGGAAGTGGAAAGCACGTGGCGATATCCCCTCCCCATGCCCATGCCCGGTCAGCCCGTCTGCGCAACCGAAAGCGAAGCGGTTGATCAACTCGCCCGCCTTCCCGAACCCCCTCGTATGTTCCTGTGGACGGACCACCAGCGAAAATGCCCCGCCGATTGGGGCTTCATCGCCAGCCTTCGGCAGGGTGTTCCCCCCTCTGGCATTGAGGCAGAACTGGAGGCTTGGGCATCCCAATACCCCAAGGCATGGCTTGCCGTTGACCTCCGGGACGGGATGATTCCTCCGTCGACGGTCCGACCCCTTGAAACGGTGCTGCGCAACCTCAACCGACCCGTCATCGTGTTGGTCAGCCGTTCACCGGAGCAGGAAGATTGGCCGCAATGGGTGCTGCCAGAATAAACCAAACGACGGCGGCGAGCGATCGCACCGACTCCCCCTCTGAGGGATGTGGTGTTACTCAAGCTTCGAACGTGTATCCACAAGCCGAGCAAACGCTGGCGTCCCCGGCGTTCGAGGTCGAACAGATCATGCAGGCTTTGTCGGCGGCAGCATCCTCACCAGCAGCCTCCTCAGCAACTGGAGCGTCTTCGGTGGCCTCGGCTTCGGTGGATGCATCAGCCCCAGCATCGTCCAGCGAGGCTTCTACGTCGGCGTCTGCGGCTTCGTCACCATCACGAGCGTTCCAACCATTGGCAGCGTCTTCAAGTTCGGATTTCTTGAGGTAACCGTTGTCGTCGTGGTCGTAATCGGCAGCGAAGGCGACGAATTCATCTCGATGGGCTTTGTCAATTCCAGCGGCGTCCATCACCTTGAGGAGCATGTCCTCACGGAATTTGATGGAAGGCCCTGAGGCATCCTCGTTCTCCTCAGCGGCTTCTTCAACGGCCTCTTCGGCTTCTGCAGGGGCTTCCTGTTCAACGGCCGGCAGGTCGTCGGATTCAACTTCATCTCCGAAGTGAACCCCGTGGAAGCGGTTGAGGGCTTCAGCGTCAACTTCACCGCTGCCCTTGATGTCAAAGGAGACCTCAAGGCGTTCACCCTTGTCCACGACAGGAACGTGCCAAACGATGTGGAGTCCGCCTTCCCCTTCTTCAGAGGTCATGGTCACGTCGTCTCGCTTTCCGCCAGCACTCTTCATCTCCCATTCTTTGATCTCAAACTGCGGTGGCAGAACATCGTTGATGTACAAGTCGCTCAAAGCGGTATCTCCGTTGTTCTCGAAGAGGATCAGCACTTCGTAGCGGCCCTTACCACCCAACGGGATGGCTTGCTTGCCAGCGCTGAAGTTTCGACGGTTGTGAATGACCTTCATGGAAGGCGTCGAAGCGGGTTCCTTGGTGCACACCGGACCGAAGCGCTCTGCGCTGAATTCAATCCGTGCTGGAGCATCCACGCGCTCGTTACCAGGCGAGGGGTCGGGTGCGGTCAGTGGGTAACTGATTTCGATGCTCTTGCCGGGTTTTAATCCGAGCGGGCCTCGGGTACCGACGGTGAGGGTCATCGTGTGACCTTGCCCGTCAGGAGACCGGTGTTCTTTCTCGATGGTCACGCCTTCGGAGAGTTCAACCTTGAATTGGTCATCATCGATCACCTTGCCATCCAGTTTGATGGTAAGTTGTTCAGCGAGGGGAGCCTCAAAGAGACCAGGGATGTCGTCGGTGATGCGCATCAAGTTGATCGTGGCCGAACCCTCGTTCTTCAGGGTCAAATTCGCCTGAACCTTTTGCGACCGGTAGGACCGGAGGCTGCCCGTGGAGTACTTCTTTTCGACCTCCGCTTCCAATACATCGAGTGTCTTCTCTTCAAGGGTCATGCTGCCTTCCGTAGATTGGACAGCTCGTGGAAGCACGGTATAGGAGAGGTCGTAGGTGAAGTCGGGCTCGGATTGCGCCATCACCACGCGCTCATCGGACTCCCACTTTCCGTTGGGGGTCACGTCTTGGTCGACGTCCTGAATGTCGAACAACAAATCATCGCTGCCCTTCATGCGGACTTGCAATTTGGTCAAGTCAACGGCGAAAGATGAGCGGTTCTCAAAAATTGCTTGACACTTCCAGTTGTCGGGTCGTTCGTCCTCACGGACACGCATGTAGGTGAATCCACGGCAGAAGGCATCCAACTCGCGGAAAGCCATGTTGGAAAGCGTGGCATCCGCACGGTAAGTCGCCGTGGCCTTGCCGGCCTTGATGGCCTTGGTTGAAGAAACGGAAATGGTACCTTGAAGCATCAATCGCTGTGATTCGCCGGCCTGAAGGCGACCGACGTTCCATGTCAGGGTCCCTTCGTCCAATTCGGCACCACCAGCGGTTTCAAAGTTCATTGATTCCGGAAGTTCACGGGTGACCACGACATCGTGAAGTTCCACGCCGGAGAGGTTTTCCACCTCAAGCTCCAAGGCGAGTTCTCCTGGGTCTTCTCCAATGGCCACGGACAATGAACGCTCCTGAGCTCGAGAAGGGTTGGTGTCCAAGCGCTCTCGGAGGGTCATCATTTGCTTGCCGTTGACCTTGTAGGCCATGGTGTGGTTCTTGGAGGGCTCCAATTCGTCCACCGAGACATGTTCGCCGCCAATATCGGTGGCGTCGATGTTGTCCAGCAAGACATCGATGTCATAGATGCGGTCATCAGCTGACGGATTGTTGACCGTCAGCGTACCTTTGACGCTTTGCTTGATGATGGCACCATCGGCATTCAGGGTCGTGGTCTCAACTTCGTGCAACGTGCCTTCCAATTTGTCACCGGGAACCGATTCAACCTCGGAAATGCTACGGATGGTAGCACCTGCTTGTTCGCCGGTCAAGTCGGCAGGTACCAGATCGGGCAACGTCGGTTCCTCTTCTCCGGGAGCAGGCGCAAGTGGATCAATCAAGGCGTCAACAGGGACAGGTGCCGGAGGTGCAGGAGGTGCAGCCAAGGGGTCCATCAACGGGTCGGCCGCCGGTGCTTCGGGCATGGGCGGCATGGGAGGCATCTCGGGAGGAGCCGGAGGCGCAGCCAAGGGGTCCATCAACGGGTCGGCCGCCGGTGCTTCGGGCATGGGCGGCATGGGAGG
>JALRLR010000169.1 GCA_023254355.1 Candidatus Poseidonia sp. | reverse complement strand
CGACGTACAGCGTGACCGTCAAAAATCACGGCACGGCCCAGGCCCTGGGCATCACCGCCTCCCTTGACTGCCACGGTGATGTGGCCGTGTTGTCCCAACCCGACATGCTCCCCTTGTTGGTCTCTCAGGCCGAACACACCTTCGAATGGTCCGTCCAACCGGCCACCATCGACTGGTGGGAGGTCTCAAAGGATGTCCAATGCGATGCGTCGTTGTCGTATCTTTACGTTGGTGAGGGCAACCGAGAGGACAACGATGTTTCCCATCGCTACACCAAGGACGGCTCCGCCGTTGAACTCGGTCAAGAAACGGTTCGCTCCTGGTCCCCCGACCTTTCCGTTGCCTTCATTGCGTGTGCCGTGGCTTTCCTGATCTCCTTCATCTTCGTTCGCCTTTCCTCGCAGTCCGAAAAATGGCAACTCGGCGGAATCTATGCCGGAGTCCTCGGGTTTGGCTTTGCTTTCCACCTGTTCCAGGTCAGTTATTGGGGGCCAGCGGTGTTGGTTCTCGGGGCACTCTGGATTTGGCGAATGACGTGGAAGTCCAGCGAAGAATTCCGGCTCATTCACGAGGACTACCAGCGTGCCCGCAAAGGGACCTCCACGGTGTACTCTGACCATTTTGCAGCGCTCACCGACAGCCGGCGGCAATTAACCATCATTCTCTCCCTTCCCGTGTTGGGGATGTTGGCCATCGTGTTGGGCTTGCCACCTCAATTGGCCACCAATCAAGACAATTTGGTGGTCATGGCAGCCTACTTCTTCGCCATCATGCTTGGCGTCTGGTACCTCCTGAAGCGTTCGGACAAGCTGTACGGAAACTTGTACGGACGCATGACGGACGCTGAGGTCAAATCCATCCGTCTTGAGCGAGATCTCAACGACCCTGCTCGACTTTTGAACGACTTGGCCGACGACGGCCTTGACTTCACGGCCATGCTTTCGGGCGGCGATGAAGCCCGTGACCTCAACGAATCGGACGAGCACGACGGCGCAAAACAACCCGTCGGCGATCTTGATTTCTCAAGCGCCATGGAGGTGGACGCCGATGCCTGATGATGAGGGTGTGGTGATGGACCTCCCCGAGGACATGGTGGCTCAGGACCGTGCTCAACGTGAGCAGGGCATTCTTGAGGCCTCGCAAACCCTTGAGCGGATCGCCCGCCAAGCGGCTCGTCGAGAGAATCCATCGCTGGCCGAGACCGAAATGGACCTCTCGGAGGCCAAGGTCTACCTCAACATCCACCAACTCTCGAAGGCCAAGAAATCCATCAAGCGGGCAGAGCGCACCCTTGACGAACTTGAAGAGGACGTCCTCACCTTGCGTCGCAGCATCGCCATGCTCCACCGCCTGTTGGTGCACAAGCACATCACCCTTGAGGAGGCCGAGCGCATCTTGTACAAACTCCGTGAGGCCACGGCTGCCGCAGAAATGGGTGACATCCGTGCCGCTACCGGCGAAGTGGAGGACCTGCTCGAGGACATGATTGGCGGTAACACCTCCACCCTCAACCCCGTCCTGTTCCGTCACTTCTGGATGGGCGTTGACA
>JALRLR010000168.1 GCA_023254355.1 Candidatus Poseidonia sp. | reverse complement strand
TCAACAACTCTTGCACGCCATCGGTTGCGATGTCGCACCCGAGGTCCCGACGTCGGTGGAGCAAGCGCGTTACCTGATGGAGCAGCATCGGGTGGTGGTGATGGGGGGTACCGTACCGGGCCACACCACGGACACGGTGGCGGTCAAATTGGCAGCAGCCGTTGGCGCTCGCCATTGCATCATCGCCACCAATGTGGCGCACGTTCATTCCACAGATCCGAGGCATCACGACGACGCCGAACCCATCACGACCATGACGCTGGAGGAGTTGGGCGCCATCACCGGCGTTGGTGTTCCACTTGAACCGGGCGCCTCCGCCGTGGTGGACCCGATGGCGGTGGCAGCCGCCATGGCTGCAGGGTTGGATTTGGCCGTTCTGGACGGTCGTGATGTTGCAAGACTTGAAGCGGCCTTGGACGGTCAGCCGTTCGAAGGCACGTTGATCCGTGCGTGAGGTGAGGGCGGTGGTGGACGCAAAGAAAGTCAAGGACATGGTGTCCAAACGCACCAACCAAGTGGTGAACTCGTTCAGCGCCGGAGCTGGAAAGGTGCCCCCACACAAGCACTGCCGGATTTGTCATGAGGCCATCTCCATCAAGGCAGAGCCGAGGGTGTGCAAGGACCCGGCCTGCCTTGAAAAGCACCAACAAGACGAGAAAAATCAGAAAACCGTCCGCATTGCGATGTTCATCTTCTTTGGGTTGTTCGCCATCCCGTACCTGCTCACCTTGGTGATGAACATCATCGGTTGAGGTCAATCCAAGCCGAATTCGCGAACAAGAAGGTGTTTGAGGAAGCGTTGAGCGCTTTGAAGCACCAGTCCCGTGGCCATCAGGGCCAGCCCGAGCAACCCGATCCACACCGCAGAGATGCCTTCGCCGATGAGGGCATCAAGTTGCAGGGTCAGGTCGTGCGTGGCCCGCATCCCCATGGCAGCGCTGGTGGCCAACAGGCCGAATCCAGGCAGACCCAACACCAACAACGGCTTCTTTTGGGACAGCGAGAGGAGCGCCCAGGTCAACACGGTGAAGCCGTGGGACACGGCGGTGAAGTTGGATCCTTTGGGAACATCGTAGCGAATGATGGTCGGGACTTCCACCACATTGAGTTGCTTTTCTTGGGCGTCCTCGAGCATTTCGAGGGAAAGCTCCATCCCTTCTGCATCAAAACGCAGCCGGTCAAGGGCCATTCTCGAGAAGGCCCTGAAGCCGGATTGAGTGTCCTTGATGCCCAGGTCGCTGGACAGGTTGGATGCCGCCGTGATCACCTTGATGCCCAACCGGCGGTAGGCCGGCATGTCGGTGCCTCCGCCCCCCTCGACAAAGCGAGAGCCAATCGTGAAATCCGCATCACCGTTGATGATGGGTTCGAGCATGGCGGGAATGTCGTCGGACTCGTGTTGCCCGTCGGAATCCAGCACCACCAAGGCGTCGGCGTCCAATTCCCTGGCATGCAGGAAGAGGGTTTTCAGCGCGCCACCGTAGCCTCGATTCACACGGTGTCGAATCACGGTGGCACCGCACGCTTCGGCGATTCGCGCACTGGCGTCGGACGAACCGTCGTCCACACAAATCACCGCATCCACATGCCGGAGGGTGCGCGTCACGAC
>JALRLR010000167.1 GCA_023254355.1 Candidatus Poseidonia sp. | reverse complement strand
GGATACCGCGGTTGGCAACGCAAGTTGGCGCTTGACCTCCTGTTGAACCGAGGCCTCAGCGAGGACGAAGCCCGTGCTCACATGGCGTTGGTGGCTCAACAGGTCACCCTCACGTTCCGATCCAAAGCCGTTCAGTACGCCGGTCTCGACCGGGGGGAGGTGCGACCTCAAGCGGAGCAAGAAGCCCAGGCGAAGCAGGCCGAGTTCGACGCCATTTACGGGGGAGCGGCCGAGGTCGACCAAACGGCGGCGTTTGCCCCGCCCGCTTACAGCACTGCGCCCATGTCCCAAGCCAGCAGCCAGGCGGCGGCCGAAGCGGCGGCGTTGCTTTCTGATGACGGGGGCCTCACGGTTTCGTCCGCTCCATCGCCGGGCATGGATGCGTTGAGCGCCTTGATGGACGACGAGGAGGAACCGGGCCTTCCCAGCGAGCCTTCACCGGCCGTTCAAACGGGGGTCTCCCTTCCTCAGGAAGTGGTGTCCCTTCCCGCCGCATCGCCCTCCGTTGCGATGCCCGCCGCTTCGCCGTCCGTTGCCATTCCCGCTGCTTCACCTACCGTTGCCATGCCTGCGACGATCGCAGAACCGGTGGCTGGTGGTGTGGCGTTGCCCGAAACGACCCCGGCTCCTTCCGTTCCTGCCCCGGTTGCCGCGATGACGCCTCCTCCGGCCCCCGCCCCGACCTTGGTGCGCCACACCTGCACGGCTTGTGCAGCGGTGTTCGAGGTCGATGTTCCTGCAGGGTTGAGCGAAGCCATCGTGGGGTGTCCGGGGTGCGATGCCGACCAAACCATCATGGTTTGAGCTTGGTCGACCCTTAACCAAGCCAAAGGCGGCCATTGTTTGTCCAAAACGGCGAATGCTTCTCAAAGGAGAAGCGCTGAAGTTCACGCATGGATGGGAGCGCGCTACGCGTCGTCAAGGCGGGTTTGCCCCAGCCCCGGCGTCGCGGCCGTCTTGCGGTCATGCTCGTGAGCGTGATGCTGCTCTCCATCTTGCAACCCGTTTCCGGTAACGTGGCCGTCGCTCGAGACGATTTTGGTGTGCTTGACGCGCTGGCGGACACGTTGGCCGACCGATCGGCCGAAAGTGAATCGCTCGTGGCCCTTCAGGGGGCGCAATCATCGTTTGCCTTGGTGGAGGCGTCCAAGCGTGAGGTCAAAGCGGGGGACGCTCTGGCCGATGCCGAGAGTTACCTCGACCAGGTCGAGTTGCGAGACACCTCACCTCTGGAGGTGGACCACCCCAGGCCCTACGAGTTCCTCATCGACGTGTCCACCCATCCCGAAGCTTGGCCTTACAACCTGTGGGAGACCCTCTTCTCCATTGACAACTTGGGGTTGGATAACCTGTTGGGTATCGGCATCAACACCTACGCCATCTACGTCAATTTTTCTTCACGCAACAACGGCCCGGCCTACGAAGCCTGGGAGTCCGGGACCTTCACCGGCGAGTTGTTGGTGGGCACCAACCTCGTTCTGTTTGAAAATTACATCGACATTGACGGCGACGGGGCCGACGACCTCTCCGTGGCCCTGACCCTCGAGGGCCTGACCACGCAAGGCGAGGGCTGGGGCATCGAATTGGGCGGCGGCTTGATCCCCACGCCCACCGAAATTTGGGTTCGTCCAACGTTCCAGTGGGCCGTCAAC
>JALRLR010000166.1 GCA_023254355.1 Candidatus Poseidonia sp. | reverse complement strand
GGGCATGGTCCAAGGCCGATGCCCTTTTTTGAAGATGCCGAGCAAGTGGTGGCGCAAGATGGCCCAGTTTCGCATCCAGCGCGGGTTGAGCGTCCCGGTCCACGGGGTGTAATGCTGCTCGAAAATTTGGCCGCCTTGAGCGGTTTGGGCTTGGGCGAGTTCGACATCGTTTTCGTCCCCCGTGTTCGCCCCCCAAGCCACGTCCATGCGACCTTGGCCGGTCACGGGTGCTTCCGGCTCGTATTCGCTTTCCGTCATGCGCCCCCGCCTCCCATGGATTCGGGAGCGTCGACCCGGCGTGCCTCAACGGGGCTTCGCCTCAGGTCGTCGCTGGCTTTGACGGCATAGCCAAGGTTGTCCATGATGGCCAAGAAGAGGTCTTCGAGCGACGCTTCGTATTCGTGCATGCGCCGAATCTGAGCCCCGACATCAGCCGCCGCTCGGAGGATGTGCATGGTCGTGTCCGCTTCGGTGTGGGCGATGCGCATCACCCGCCCTTCACGGCGAACTCGGAAACCTTGGTCCGTGAGGCGCTGTTCAAGGGGCGTGGCCCCGCCCCAGACATGAATCTCAATCTCTCGGTCAATCGCTTTCAAATCCTGAATTTTCCCTTGGGCGGCGAGTTTCCCTTTGTGAAGCAAGATGATGTTCTCGCACACCCGTTCCACGTCGTCCATGAGGTGGCTGGCCATCAACACGGACCGTTGACCTTCGTGGACCATGGTGTTGAGCGTGGAGATCATGAATTCCCTCGCTTTCATGTCCAAACCGTTGGAAGGCTCGTCGGCGATGAGCAAATCGGGGTCGTGGATGATGGCGCAGGCCAATTTGGTCGCCTGCTTCATGCCGGTGGAAAAACTGCTGATTTCTCGGTAGCGTTGTTCACCCATGCCCACGAACTGGAGGGCTTCGTGGGCTCGGTTCATCGCCACGACGGGGTTCATGCCGAGCAATTCACCCGAATACCGGACCTGATGGATGGCGTCCATGTCAGGATTCAAGGCATCGTACTCCGGCATGTAACCGATTCGCTGACGAATCTCGACCCCTTGATTTCGGATGTCGAAACCCAGCACCGTCCCCTCGCCTGAGGTGGCTTGAATCAAGCCCAGGACGGTCTTGAGGAAAGTGGATTTTCCCGCACCGTTCTGTCCAAGCAGTCCGGTGGCCCCTCGTGGAATGCTGATGTTGAGTTCGTCCAGTGCCACGTGGGGGCCGTACGACTTGGTCAGCCCTTTCGTTTGGATGATGGGCTCATCCTGCATCGGTCCCACGGTGAACGGTGGTGAGCGGCGACCCATGAAGCCTTTTGTCGTCGGTGATTCAAGAATCAAAACCGCCTCGGGTCTTCACGGCAATGCCCTTCGTAAAGCACCCGAGTTCCCCCGAGGTGCATTGGGCTACGCCATGACCAAGCAAGTTCCCGTTGAGGTCCGTGATGAGGCAGGCTTCACCGGGATTCAACCAAGGGTCGCAGGCGCGCACGAATCCATGAAACACGTTCCGCCCCTTACGAACGAAGGGTACTGCATCGTCGTCCACGACCACGACCGCCGGCCCGTCGCCGGCACTGCCCCGCCAATCGGTTGGCATGCAATTGGTGGGCAACGGCGACGACCGAGCGCTCAGCAAGGCGAGCGCCCCGGCGTTGGCTAACGACAAACCGCCGTCTCGCAGTCTTGGGCTGTAGAGGTGC
>JALRLR010000165.1 GCA_023254355.1 Candidatus Poseidonia sp. | reverse complement strand
AGCCGCCCACGAGGACATCAATTTCATCACGCTGCTGGTGACGGCAACGGCGGATGGATTGGAAGTCATGGACCATGACGGCACCTGGATTCAGGTCAAGGGGGACCAAGACGCCATCATCGTTGACTCGGGCGACATGTTGCAAAACCTCACGAACGGCTTGTTCAAGTCCACCACCCATCGAGTGGTGAACCCCAAGGAAGCCAACACGCGTCGGTATTCCATGCCCATGTTCGTCCACCCAAGAAACGACGTGGACTTGACCCCGCATCCAACGTTTGTCAACCAAACCGGTGGCGTTGCGCTCTACCCGTCCATCACGGCCGGCGACTACCTGCACCAGCGCTTGAAAGAAATCGGACTCATCTGAGGTGAACGGGTGAACCTCACGCCCCTGCTCAACGCCCTTCAGGCCGGCACCGACCAGCCGCGTGACCTGCTCTTGGCCTTCGTTGAGGGCGTGGCGAACGGGAGCGTTGACCACGAGACGGCCACATCGTGGCTCAAGGCGGTGCACCAGCATGGATGCACGCGTAGCGACACCGTGCTGCTCACGGAAGCGATGCGGGCATCGGGCGCCATCTTGACCTGGCCCGAAGGACCTCCCGTGGTTGACAAGCACAGCACCGGGGGTGTGGGTGACAAGATGTCGCTGATGTTGGCCCCGGCGTTGGCGGCCTGCGGACTGCGCGTGCCGATGTTGGCGGGTCGCGGCTTGGGCCACACCGGCGGCACCATCGACAAATTGGAAGCCATCCCCGGGTTCAACTGTCAACTCACGCCGGAAGCGATGATGGAGGCGGTGGCCAACGTGGGTTGTTGCATCGCCGTTCAAAACGACGCCATCGCCCCCACCGACGGTGTGTTGTATGCGTTGAGAGACGTGACCGACACGATTGATAGCCTTCCTCTCATCACCGCTTCCATCGTTTCAAAGAAAGCCGCAGAAGGCTTGGACGCCCTCGTTCTGGACGTGAAGGTGGGCGAGGCGGCCTTCATGAAAACGCTTGACGACGCCCGGGCGCTTGCGGTCTCGATGGTCGAGGCCGCCACCGGCCTTGGCATCAAGACCGAGGCCCAAATCACCGACATGAACGCTCCCATTGGCACGCACGTTGGAAACGCCCTTGAGGTCATTGAGAGCATCGAAGTGATGCAAGGACGTGGGTCGGCGGACACCCGTGAATTGGTGGTGCTCCAAGGCACGGCGCTGCTCACCATGACCATGGAAATCCGAGCGGAAGAGGCCGAGCAACGGATGCGCACGGTGTTGAACAACGGGGCGGCGTTGGACGTCTTCCAAGCCATGTGCGTTCAGCAAGGCGTGGAACCCTCGGTGGCTGCGGCCTTGGTAGCAGACCCACAAAGCGTGCTCGGCCAAGCCCCTCACCAAACCACCATTCTCGCTACAGAGACGGGCCATGTCGGTTCATTTCAGACCATGGCGATGGCCCAGTTTGCAAGATCTCACGGAGCCGGACGATTCCATCTTGACGACGCCATCGACCCGCTCGTCGGTTTTGTGCTCCACCGAACCATGGGGAGCCCGGTGACCAAGAACGACCCCGTGCTGACCTTTCACCACACCCGCCCGCTTGACGACGATGAAACGTCCACGTTGGTACAGTTCGTGAGCGTCGGCTCGCCAAGCACCACGCCGCCGACGCGTTTGGTTGAGCGGATTCAATCGTCGCTAACGAAGCCGTGATAAAGGGGAGGTGTGTCGCCC
>JALRLR010000164.1 GCA_023254355.1 Candidatus Poseidonia sp. | reverse complement strand
CGTTGTAGTAGCCCACATCGTTGCCGTTGTCGACGGTGAAGCGTTGCCACGTCCCGCTGATGTTGGAGCCGATCAAGAGGTCCCTGTTGCTGTGGTGCCGGTAGGCCACGTGAACGTGGCCGTTCTGGTCAATGGCGATGGTGGTATCGCACCCGACGTACGTGGTGGTGGTGTCAATCGCTTGGGTGACCCAGTTTGAGCCATCGTGATACTTGAGCATGGCCCCGTTGCAGATGTAGCCAGCGTTGGCGTACGAGATGTGGGGCCGGTCATGGGCGTCCAACACGATGCGAATTTGGTTGTTGTAGACGTTGTTTTGCAAGGATTGGGTGGTCCATGCGGTACCGTCATAAACGCCATAGTAGAGGTAACCCGTGGTGCCGTCCTGCTTGAGATAAAAGGCAATGTGAAGGTTGTCGTGGCTGTCGATGGTCATGTCCGTTTCCCGGCATCCGTTGCAATCCATGATCTTCGTGTGGCTCCACGACGTGCTTCCAGCCGTTAATTTGGAATGCCAAAGTTGGTCGTCACTCCAAATGACGTGAACGATGTGAATCGTACCGTTCGAATCAACGACGACGCTGGGTGAATACCCTGCGCCCGTGACGTAATTGATCGTGTTCGTGGTCCATGTGTAGGGCTCGCCGTCGTTGGTGACGTTCTTGAACGCCATGTCGAGGAAACCGGAGCCGGTGATGGTGATGGCTTCGCCGCCCGTGGTCCAACCGTTGGCGGGCGACACCGTGGCCGACGCCCCGTGTGAGGTGGGATTGACCGAAACGGCCTCGTTCACGGCCAGCGGTTCAGGGGCCTGAAAGGGAAGCAGCCCTATCATCAAAAGCATGGCCACAAGGACGACAGGTCGCATGAGTTAGTCAGCGCATTTCCCACGATAAGGGTGTTGTATCATAGGCGAAACTTCTGGTAACAGCGGTGTAACTCATCGCTTATCGGCCGACAGGCGAAGGGCTGGCTGGAGTGGCCGCCATGGTGGAAGAATGCGACCCAACCTATGCACGGGTGGATGATGTCCTCGAATTGATCACCAAATCCAAGGCCTTGCACGTTCTGATGGTGCTTGACCGTGCCAAGTCATCTTTGCGATTTTCGGACATCAAAGAACGAGTGGAGGCTTCGGCCACCACGGTCTCCCGTCGCTTGAAAGAGCTGGAAGACAACGGGTTGGTGATGCGGGATGAAGAGGCCGAGTTGAGCACAACCTCCGCCTATCAACTCACCCCGCACGGTCAACGGCTCAGCCCGGTGATGCAATCCTTGTTTGATTGGGCCGAGGGCTGGCCAGCCAACGACCTTGGCGACGCTTAGACCGTGGCTGGGCCCTGAAGGAAAAAGGCCACCCACAACAAGCCGAGCAGGCCGCCGCAGACTTGGAAGATGCGCTTGCCAGCCGAGCCTTGCGTGAACAGGTGGTTGAGGCGGGCGCCGGCAACGGTCCACAGGACCATGGCGCTCAAACACATCGTGAGGGTGATGGCGATGATGGTGAAAATCCCCATCAGACCACCGCCCATGGGCTCGATGAATTGACTCATCAGGATGATGACGAAGGCCCATTCTTTGCCGTTGACAAACTGCATGCCGATGCCGACCTTCAGGCCGAGCATGCCCTCGATGTTGTCCTCGACCTTGATGGAAGCGGGGTCAAAACGGAGCATCGCCACGACCATGGCGGCGAGGAAGGTCATGCCAATCCAGTGCAAGACGGTCATGGCGGTGGCCGAATCGCTGACGGCGTCCACCAGCAGCCCGACGCTGAGTTCAATGGTGATGAAGCCGATGACCATGCCCGTGATGAGTTGGACGTTGGCCT
>JALRLR010000163.1:1595-1851 GCA_023254355.1 Candidatus Poseidonia sp. | reverse complement strand
GGCTTCGTTGGTCTTGGCTTCCCACTGCGCGATACGCTCACCCAAATCCGCTACTTGCGCCAAAATTCGCTGAGCGGCCTCTTGGTCACCCGCTTTCTTGGCGGCGCCGATGCCTCGCGCCGCCTCGTTCTTTTCACGGCGAAGTTGGTCCGTTTCATGCAGCAAGTTGCGCCAGGATTCGTCAAGTTCGATGACCTTCTCGATGTTGTCGTGTGGCAACCCGCGCGTGGTGTGGTCGGCGCGAATCACGTCGGGG
>JALRLR010000163.1:0-1585 GCA_023254355.1 Candidatus Poseidonia sp. | reverse complement strand
CCAGCATGACCCTCACCACGTGATGTTAAAACTCAAGATTTCGCTGCCCAGGAACCACATGCCACCGATGAGGTAGCCGAGAATCGCCCCGCCGTTGAGCAGGGGGAGGCCGGCTTGAGCTTGCCCGCGAGCCACGTAGGTCATCAGTGCCAGATAGCCCATCAAGCCGCCCACCAAGGTGGCCATGGCCACTTCAAACGCCACGCTGGGGTCGAGCCACTGCATGGCCGAGAGCACCAACATGCCGGGGAAAATCACGTCGCCCAATCCCATGAACATCGCTTCGCTCTTCTTCCGAGCAGGGCGCTCTGCTCGGGGGGCGTTGCTTGGAACCGCCTCGGCCGGTGAAGGGCCCGAAACGGGTTGCTTGTTGCGTTCGGTTTCCTCGATGAGGGAGTAATCGCTGTCCTGAGGCGCGACCAGAAGAATGGGCAGGCGCAATCCGATCATGGTGTCGGCCAGGTCCAGCATGTGCTTGGAGCGATACACCGCCCAGAAGTCGTAAACGGCAGCGAGCAGCATGAACAGGATGGCCAAGACGGGAACGAAGGTCACGCCCAGCATCACGCAAACGCCGGCTCCGAGCAGGACGCCGGTGGTGTTGACCACGTACCATTCGCTGTGAACGACCAGCAACACGAGCAACAGCACGGTCAACGCCACGCCGACCAAGGTGGGGCCCAACAACAATTGCAGACCGTAGAGCGGGAACATCTCGGTGGTCAACTCGCCGGCAAAGACCGTGGTCGTCCCGTTGTCAACGGTCACCATCACCAAGTCCGTGCTGGTCTCGTCAATGGCGAAAAACACCGCAGCGGCATTGGAAGCGACGGGGAAGACGCCTCGGTCGATAAGGGAGGTGGTGTAAAGCCAGTGGGCGTTGCTTCCATCCGAGATGAGGAGGTCGCTGAAGCCGCTCTCATCGAGGTCGGTGAGGCGAACCGAGGTGACCTCGTCCACCAAACCGTCAAGGTTCATGCGGTCTTGCACCGTGTACGACGAGTCGCTGGACGTGCCGTTCCATTCGACGCCCGTGACGTGACCGCCCGATTCGCCCATCAGCACCATCCGCTGATGGCGGGTCTGGGGATTGGCCTCAAGTTCGGTGTAATTCAACTCCAAGAAGGGGGAGTAGCCCACGTCCGCGGCGGTGAATTGTGCCTCGTCTTCGGGCACCTGGTCGAACAAGTACGTGGCGTTGGTTTGGGCTCCCTGACCCATACCGATGCCGCCCACGGCCTCCTCGAGCAGAACGGCCGCGGCTTGACCGGGGGTCACAAAGAACCATTCGTCGTTGTCGAGCACCGTGCTGCTCAGCACGCCGTCCTCAATGGAAAAGCCAGGAAGCAACCAGCGGCCACCTTGTTGGGCGATGCGGTCGGGTTGGTCTTCAAACGTGACAAAACGAACCAACTCGTTGCCCCGGTTCACCAAATACAACGATTCATCGGTGGGCACGGCAAGGTGGCAACCCCCGTTGAGGTTCCCGAAATAGAACGCCTCGCTGCCTTGCCAATCGTAGCAGGCGTAACTGGCCAGCAGTTCGCCCGTGGCCGCGTCGACTCGCCAGGTGTAATCACCGCTG
>JALRLR010000162.1 GCA_023254355.1 Candidatus Poseidonia sp. | reverse complement strand
GATGAGGATCAAACCGGCCATTCGAATGGCGTACCAGGCGGTGGAGTCAGGGAAGTTCTCAACGCCCATGATGGTGGCCCCGGTTCCGTCGTCGTTGTACCACAGGGAATCGATGAAGGAGAGGATGCTGGATTCGGTGCCAAAGAAGGCCTCCCCAGTGAGCAGTCCTGCCGCCACCATGAAGGTGCTGAGCAAGATGAGGGCCCGTTGCTTCTCGGCCGCCGTCGTGCCTTCCGTTTCCTTGAGGGCTTCAATTCGGGGTTGGAGTTTCTTGTCCTCCCACCGGTCTCGGGCCACACCGCCGATGAGCATCGGCAAGGTGTGAGGCACGTCGAGATACATTCCCAAACCAAACGAAGTTCCCATGCCGGTGGCCCATTCCACGAACATCCCGAGGAGGAATCCAAGCGCAAGCAGCACGAGGTCTCCTTGTCCCTCGGCGAAGATGACGGAGAAAGTGGCGAAGGCGTTGGCTTGAGGCGCAATGAGTTGAATGCGACCTTCGGCCAGTTGAATGGACAGGAAAATGGCAACACCAGCACCGATGATGGCGCCAGGAACAACGCCCATGATGTTGCCCTTTGAGATGTGGTACGGGCGGTTTCCGATGTAGAGACTGTTCTTGTAATCCCCAATGACGGTCCCCGACATCGAGATGGCCGAGCCGAACACGGTGGTGCCGACCAAGCCCAACAAAACGGCGTCTTGGGTGGACAAATCAAGCAGGTCTTGGGCGTTGAGGAACACGCCGAGAAGCATGAGCAGCACGATGAACGAGGTTCCCGACACCGGCTCAATCCCGGTTTCACCCATCACACGCACGGCGATGGCGCCGAGCATGAAGGTCGTCAAAATGAGGACCAGCGCAAACACGAGTGCGGCAAGGGGTGAGAAACCGCCGATGGAGAAAATCAAAATCATCGCGAAGAAGGTCACGCCCATGAAGATGGGAATGTGCTTGAGGGGCCATTCGTACCATCCTTTGCCTTCCATGTACTCTTGACTGCCGTCGCCTTTGAACGCCGCCCCGATGTCGGTGAAGATGTTGGCGAAGGTGCGCCACATCTTGGCCAGGCCAAACATACCGCCGCCAACAATGGCGCCGATGGCGATGGTTCGAATCGTCTTGGCGAAGGCGATCATCTGCAATGGCGCAGAGCCACCGCTGGCGTAGTCCTGAATCGGAATGTTGGCTTGTTGGGTGGCGTCGTAAATGGGGACGTTCATGAACACGGCCAGCGGGACGAGGAAGAACCAACCCACGATGGTCCCCAAGTTCACCAAGAACGCCACACGGGCTTTCATGAACCAACCGATGGCGAACATGGATGGCGTCAATGCCACGCCGACGTAAGTGTAAGCGAAGGGATTCCAAGCGGCGTCCTCCGACCAATGCGTCGTACCCAAAGAAATGCCGTCCACCGTCCCGGAGGGCTGGTGAATTTTGCCGTGAGAATAGAACGTGGCGAGACCGATGTCGCCGTAATGAACGGTCTCTGCAATCCAATCAAACAAGGCGATTTTGCGGTCGTTTGCCCAAATCAGCGGGTATTCGATGAGGAACAAGCCAACCATGGTCAGAACGGTCCACACCCCGATGGTCTTCAACGAATCACGGGCGTGTTCCACCGCGCCGGTGCTGACATCCGATGAGATGTCCAACATCTTCAGCGTCGCTTCGAAACCTGGCAACGGCAGGGGGTCCTCAACCAACCAAACACGCCTAAAAATGATGAAGTACATCACACCGAGGAATCCAGCAAACATGTACTCCTCGAGGTTGTCCGGTAGAGGGGATATTGCTGAGAAAATCAACTCAGGGGGGCCACCAATGCAAATCGCGACGGGCATCATTCCATTGGGATGCATGGAGGCGTGATCCGCTCCGTGTTTGTGT
>JALRLR010000161.1 GCA_023254355.1 Candidatus Poseidonia sp. | reverse complement strand
TTTGCGATGCAGGCAAGGCCAACAAACTCCATGGCCTCTTTGGTTACCTGTGGATGAACACGGTGGTTCAGGCGATGGCCCGAATCATCACCAAAGAGAAGGATCATCCGTGGAAGGGATTGGCAAAGAGTTACACCCATTACGGCACCAACGGCTATTACAGAAAGATGCTGAAGGACGTTGGTTTTTCTGAGGTTCAAGGTCGATTGCTGTATCCATTTGGTATGGCGAGCAGATTCCGTGGGACCAAACCCCAATAGCGGCCCCAGCAAACAAGGCAGTTAGACTGATAAACCCCCTTTCGTTGAGATTTTTAACAGGTGTTTGAGATGGGTATGTCCGAGGTCCTTCGAAGCATCAAAACCGCAGAGCAGGATGCCGAAAAGCGCCTGTCTGAAGCACAGGAAAAGGCGTCCAGTATCGTCGCCGATGCCCGAAGGCAATCCACCGAACTCGTGCAGTCGGCCGCCGATGAATCCGTGTCCTTGACGCAAAAGATTCTCGATGATGCTCGAGCCAAGGCCCAAGGCGAGGCTGACAAAGTCAAAGCCCAAGGTGCCAAGGAAGTGGACGGCATTGAATCCAATTCCTCTTCCAACCAAGACAAGGCGGTCCAAATGGTCGTCGACGCACTGACATCTGCTTGAGGCGATACCATGTTTGACACGGTGGCCATGTCCCGATTGACCGTGGCAGCCCCTGTCGACAGAATGGCAGATGTTCTTCGAACATGCACCAACCTCGGTTGCGTTCATATCGAATCCTACACCAACTTCGAAGAGGGCGTCCAGGTCGGCAAGGCCACCACTTCCGATGAAGCAGACCACGTCAGTTCTCTTCTCGCCAAGGTGCGAGCCGCCGTTTCTGCGTTCAAACCCGTGAACGCCGAAGGCCCAGTTCCCCTCTCCAGGGTGAAGGATCTTCTCGAAGGTTCCTTCGGCGATGAACTCCAGAAAGGACTCGACCTTTTGGACACGCACCGGGATGCTGAAGCAGAACTGGCGAGTTTGGACGAACAAATCCATCTCCTTCAGCGATTGGCTCCGCTCAACATGGACCTTGACTTGCTTGCAGGGTCAAACCGGGTTGAAGTGTATGTCGCCGAGACGAAAAAAGCAAGCAAAGCCAACAGCGTGTTTGGAACCCTGCTGTCAAAAGTGCAAATCGCCTCCGCTCCCGGCATCGTGGCAGTGGCCTGTTTGCCCTCGGAGGGCGCTGAAGTCCAAATGGCGCTTGGGGAATTGGGCGGAAAGCCCGTTCAAATTCCTTCGATGACCGGCTCGCCAAACGAGGCACTCAAAGGACTGATGGCCAAGCGAAAAGAGGTTGAGGGTATCATGTACTCAGCGTCGGAAGATTCGGCACGCTGGGCTCGCAACAACGGCCGAAACATACTCGCCGTTCACGAGTACCTCTCCAAAGAGGATGAAATTCACACCGCACCCACCCAACTCGCTGTGACGGGACAGGCCTTTGCGCTTGATGCGTGGGTGCCCTCCTCCAAGGAAGGCGAAGTTCGTGCCGCCCTCAACTCGATGGCCTCTCACCTCGAGATTGCACCGTACGTCAACGACCATCATCACCACCATGACGACGGCCACGACGAACACCACCACGAAGAGCCAACGCCGCCCGTTGCCTTGGAAAACGACCCCGTTTCCCGTCCGTTTGAGTTGATGGTTGGACTGGTTGGTCGCCCGACCTACGGCACCTTTGACCCCACCTTCTTCCTGATGTTGACCTTCCCGATGATCTACGGATTGATTCTGGGCGACTTCGGCTATGGCTTCATCATCTTCCTCCTCGGCGTTTGGCTTGGTACCAAGCCCTTTGCCGCCGACCCGGTGGCCAAGAACGGCATCACCATTCTGAAGTGGATGGGCGTTTGGTGCATGATTT
>JALRLR010000160.1 GCA_023254355.1 Candidatus Poseidonia sp. | reverse complement strand
CTGAGCAGCCGAGGAGGCGACCGTACCGTCGCAGCCGGAGTCCACTTCGACGAGTTCGAAGGAGTAGCCCCAGAAGCCGCCCATGGCGTTGAGGTCGGCGATGCCTTGCTCGGCGCCGTAGGTGAAGCCAGCGGCGTCTTGAGCGAGCGGGCCGGTCAACGGGTTCATGAAGCCGAGTTTGATGTTGGTGCCTTCTGCACCCCAGTCGTAGGAGATGCCGTCGATGGCGTTCCAGCTGCCGTGGCAGCCGTACTCACCGTCGTCAGCAGCGCTGGCGGAGTAGAAACAGATGTCGTAACCTGCGCCACCCACGTCGCCGTTGGCGAGGAAGGTGTGCAGACCGCTGGCACCCTCGTAGTTGGTTCCCACGGAGCGAATGGAAGCGTCCATGTCGGTGGCGTCGGCGCTGTAGGCCTTGCCGATGATGGAAACAGCGTCGTAGGCGGTCAAGACGTATTGCTTGATGCTGCCCACGCCCGAGGCGTCGTAGCGAGCCTCGAAGTCACCGTAGGAGGTTCCTGCGGCAGGAGCGGTCACGGCCAGGCCGTCGGCGGCCATGTCGTCGGTCAACTCTTCGAGCAGACCTTCGCCGGCTGGACCGTCGCCGCTGAAGAGCATCATGTCCAAGTCTTGAGCGCTCACTTCGTTGATGATGAGCGCAGCGTCGGTCACGTACGAGACCATGAAGATGGCGTCGCACTCGGCGTCGGCGATTTGCCCGATCTCAGCGGAGAGGTCGGTGGCGGTTTCGGCGTAGCCAATCTTGGCACAGAGGTCGCCTTCCCATGCACCCTCGATGGCGTCGGCGAAGCCGGAGCCGTAGTCGTTGGTCATGTGGAGGATGGCGGGAGCCTCAACCATGGCGCTGGCCATCATGGAGGCAGCGGCGGGGCCTTGGATGGCGTCGCTGGGCACCACTCGGTAGAAGTTGGGGTAGGCCGTGGCGTCGCTCAAACCAGGGTTGGTGGAAGCGTAGGAAATCATGGGCACGCCAGCGGCCGAGAGGACGGCGTTGGCAGCCATGGAAGCGCCGGAGCAAGCCGCACCAGCAACGGCGACGACGTTGGCGTCAAGGACCGTTTGGGCAGCTGCAGCGCCAGCCGTACCGTCGCAGCCGGAGTCGGCTTCGACGAGTTCGAACGTGACGTCCGACTGCATTGCGTTCAGGTCGGTGATGGCTTCCGTAGCACCGTAGGTGAATCCAGCAGCATCCTGGGCCAAGGGCCCGGTCAAGGGGTTCAAGAACCCAATCTTGACCGTGGTGGTGGTCACGGTGTCATCGGTCGTATCATCGTCTGCTTCGTTGCTCGTACAGCCGGCGAGGGCTGCCGAGACGAAGCATAGGGCCATTACTAGAGTTAGGAACTTGTTGTTCATATTTACATCTCCTATTCTTCGGAGTCCTGAGGCAATATATAGTCATTTATACAATTATGATAAACAATTCAAGTGGAATATCCATTCAGTGTAGCGATTTCGTTGGAAAAGAGTATCGGCGGAGCAAAGCAGCGGAGCCGTGGGAAATTGGTGTTGAAACAGGGGGAAGAAAAGGCGAACTTACATGAACCACGGCAGATGGCGCAGGACCATGAAACAACTTTTCCCCTTAGCCGTGTTTCTCCTCCTTTCCGGATGCTTGTCGGGAGGTGCATCGTGGGACCGCGTGGACGTTGAAGAATTTGAGGAGGCGTTGGCCAATGAAGAGAACGGCTTCCTCCTCGATGTTCGAACCGCCTCGGAATGGGAACAGGACGGCCATCTGGAAAACGCCACCCTCATCCCACACACGGAACTCGAGTCACGGGAAAACGAACTCCCAGAAGACAAGGACACGCCCTTGCTGCTGTATTGCCGCAGTGGCAACCGATCCCAACAAGCGGCTCAAACGTTGCAAGACATGGGTTTCACCA
>JALRLR010000015.1:11280-24447 GCA_023254355.1 Candidatus Poseidonia sp. | reverse complement strand
CCAGGTCCCGCCTGGACGGGTGGGTCGATGAATGCTCAGTCCGAAATCCTTCAGCAATTTCCGGCGCTCTTCACCGTTGGATTGACGGTAAAGTCGAATATCGTGAACGGTTTTCGAAAACAGCGGGGGGGTACGCTCGACTTTAACCGACCATCCGGTTTTGTCACGAATCTTGATGTTGTTTTCGCCCCGTCGCCCCACGGCACTTCCGGGGTCTTTGCACTGAATGGTCACCTCTCGATAACAGGAGTCAAAGTACATCTCGGTGATTTCAGCCTCTGCGGGCAGGATCTCTTCGATGCAGGTGCGGGCATCATCCATGTCCATCATGGCGTCAAGGGGCGTACGCAACACGATTTTCCGCTTGATTCGCTTGCTGATTTTTCCGATTAAACCGTTCTGACCGGTGAAGGCACCAACATCGCTGGTGATGATGGCGATGTTGCCCGCTTCCAAATCAACTTCGTATTCAACGGAGCGTGGAATAATTTTCGCAATTTCGTCTTTGAGTTCTCGATAGGTCATTTGCACGGGTTCACCTCACGCTCCCGCAGTCATCGACGTGGTGGCGCTGGGCGCCAAGCGGCAGAACCGCGGGAAGGGGACTCACTTGAGGAGTTTGGAAATTTCGTCCTGGGACACTTGTTGGTAGCCAGCACCGGGCGTGATGATGGCCAAATCCATGCCGTTGCCGGAGGCCGCATCGCGCTGTCCTGATGCGTGGAGGGCTCTCGCTGCCAACTTTAAGGCCTCCGCTTGGGTCATGTTTTCTTTGAAGCCGTCTTCGAGAACACCGTACATGTAAGGCGAACCCGACCCCGTGGCGCAGTAAACATCGGGAATCGAGCCACCAGCGGAATCGATGGAGTAAACATGGCCACCGTCGTCATCGACGCCAACGATGAGCAGTTGAACCCAGTGAGGGCGTCCAGAAAGAATGTTGGCGGTAAGGGTCGCCGCCCCTTTGACGGTCATGGGTTGTTGCCGACGTAGCTCAAACAACGCCACCTCGGCAGCGAGCGTTCGGGAAAGCGATTGAGCGTGACCAACCAATCCAGCCGTCGTCAAGGCAAGGTTGTCGCCGATCTTGAACAGCTTTTGCACGCTCTTGTTGGCAATGAAGTGACCCATCGTGGCACGGTGGTCGGCCCCAACCACAACGCCGCCTTTGAAGGTGATTCCAACGGTGCTGGTTCCGGTCTTCATGACATGCTGCTGTTCTGACATGATACCCTCTCCACCCCGACACTTCTTGAACCTTGAGGCATTCGGGATTCGGATTCAATCGTCACTCCGCTCATCTTCATCAACGTCCTAAGCGACCTGTGGCGAGCCCATCGAGGGGAGTGTTGAAGAATCCTCGCCCCTTTTGCCGTGCATGCGGCGCAGGAGAAAGCGAGCGATGGATGAAGCGCAATCCTCACTTGACCGTTTTTCCACGCCAGCCCCCGTTGAAGCAACACCGGAATCTGAACCAAATGTCCCGGCCATGCCCGACTTGGATGTGTTGGAAGCCGCTGAAGCAAAAGTGGACGGGAAGGGCCTTCCGGAACCCAAGACCGAATCGGGCGAAGAAGGACCTCGTCAGTTTTCCATGCCAAGTGACCGCCCTCGGGCAGTCCGACCTCTGCCGAGCAACAACATGACCTATCATGACATGGGCGTCCTCTACCCGCACGCCCCCGTCCCGGTATCGGAAGGAGAGATGGTCATCCACAACGCCACCCTGCTCGACCTCACCGGATGTGGTCAACTCATGGATTGGGTGGCCGACGGGCACGGATGCATCGTTGAAATGAAACGGATGATGCAACGCACCACCGAATTCAACCTCGCTTTGGGCATGATGAATGAGTTCATTGAGCAAGACGTTCAAGGGCAAATCATCCGAATCACCGACACTCGGCTGCTTCTCTTGCCCCAAGGTTGTCGAGGTATTCGTGGAACCGAGATGGAGGGCTTTGCCGTTCCACCCGACGACCTCAGGGACGTGTATGGATGAACGAACAGCACATCGACATCCCTTGCCCGGTCTGTTCCGCCGTTGGCAACGTCAAAATGATGTCGCACATCGACGAAATTCCTTATTTTGGCGAACACACGCAAGTCACCTTGCTTTGCGATGATTGCGGTTGGCGCCAAACCGACTTCATCCCCGCTGAAGGGAAAAAAGCGGGTGGCTGGTCCATCGTCATTGATGATGAAGAAAAACTCCGTGCAAGGGTGGTTCGTTCATCCTCGTGCACCGTGAGCCTGCCAGAGCTTGACCTTCTCGTGAATCCCGGAAGCAGCGCAACGGGGTACGTCTCAAACGTTGAGGGTGTTCTTCAGCGATTTCTTGAGGTGATTCGCATGGTTGAACGAGACGTGGTTGAGGAACTCAAGCATGCAACTGAAAGCGACATACCTGGATTCACGGAACAGCTCGCCACGCTCCAAAACATGAAATTGGCCATCGAACACCTTGGCACGCCAAACGGCGAGGCGTTAACCCTTGAACTGCTTGACCCACACGGCCATTCGATGATCCTTCATGACGATGCCGTTGAGCGGGAATTGCTACCTGATGAGATGGCCGCCTTGCCGGTTGGACCTGACCCTGCGGTGTTTTCAAGCGACGAGCTTCATGATTCACCGTGAATCCTCAGCGAGGAAGTCGTTCACCAGATGCTCCGTTTCGTCACGGCGTTCGTGGAGTTCGGTCATCCAAGCCGAAGCCGCATCAATGCAGTGTTGTTTCATTTCTCCAGCCAACAACGCTCCTGAACGGAAGGAAGCGTTGAGTTCAGCGAGGTACGCATCGTCTTCCTCAAAGAAATACATCATGTACTGGTAGGCCACGTCAATATCGGGGTTGCCACCCAAGCGACGGTGTTCCTCCACCGTTGCTTGACCACCGGAAAACGCTCGTTTGATCTTCTTCTCAACAGTGGCGAGGTCGTCTCTCAAGAAGAGCGTCGTTTTCGGCTGACTGCTGCTCATTTTATCCCCGGTCATGCCCACCGCGAAATGGTGGTAGGTCGAGGAAGGCGCCAGGAGGCCCATACCGCCCATCGAACGCTCAAGCCTCAAGAGCGCCAATCGAAGTCCATGGGTGTCTCGTAAGGTGGCCGAATGGAGGTGGACATGCCCTTGCTTCGGGCTTGAAACGATGTCTGAAAACCCAAGTTGGGTGGCGGCTTCCACCACACGGTCAAACACGTCGCTGACTTTTTGCCGGTCAACGCGCCCATTCGCCAATTGCCCGAAGGCCGCTGCGTTTTCATCGTGAACCGAGAGGCTCACCAAAAGGCCACGAGAAGACGAGGGTTTGATGTTAAACCAGTTGGTTTTCGAGGCAAGGCCACGGGTGAGGCGCAAGTGGGGGTCTTGGTCCACACCGACGGGCACAACGATGGGGCGCAATCCGCCGTGTTCATCAAGCTGTGGATGTAAGATATCACCTACTTGTACCAAAGGTGCTTGAACGTGAGCCAAATTGGTCTCGCCTGAGAATCCGTAAATGGCTTCAAATTCGTTGAGATTGGTTCGTTTCCCGAGTTGGAATCCAAGCCGTTGAACGACCGGCCTCGTTGATTGAAAGTACACGTTGGTCTTCTCAGGGTCAAGACCAAGCGCAGCGTAATGGGCGATGTATTCGGCCAACGCCACCTCACGGCCCTTCTGGAGAGACACCCCTCGGGTGGCTTGGCTTTCGAGGTCAGCGACGGCAATGGTGACATCGCCACCAAGGTCTTGGAACCACTTCGCTTGTTCAACCACCATGGAGTGGCCGAGGTGCATCTGGCCGCTGGGCATTAAACCGGTCAGGACACCAAAGGCATTTCCAGTTCGATGAGCTTCCAAGACTTGGTCAACTTCACGATGTGCAAAGACAATGCCACGGCGATGTAATTTTGATGGTTGGGGAAGGGTCAGTCCTTCCATGGGTGTGAGGCCAAATTGAGTGATGATCCGGTCGTAGTCGGTGGATTGGGCGCTTCCCCAAGGGTCGATGACCAAGTTGTCGTCAGCCATTCCCCTGCCTCCAATCCTACTCGGAGGCGTCATCGGCATCAAGGCTTCGCTCCTGAGCACCCGAGGAGAGCGACTTTTCGCTGACGTGGTTTTTGCCGATGTTGGCCAATGGACCGAGGCCCTCTCGACCGAGAACACCCAACATGCCAACGACCGTGAGGAACCCCACTCCGAGCACGGCGTAGGGTATCCAGCCGTGAACACCCTCGGCCAAACGAGGTTGGAGGAGCCAGGTAAACCGAATCTCGGTGGAATCGAGAAATCGCTTTGACCAAGTGAAGAGGTCCGTGGTTTGATGACCGGCGACCGTCACCGCTGCCGACCGATTATTGAAGAACATGGCTTGGCCAAGGACATCGTACGAAACATCGTTCTCGGCGAAGTGGATGTCAACCGAGTGCCCGTTGACCACGGAAAGCACCAACACGCCATCCGGTTGTTGCCACCAACCTTCCGTTGCCCTTCGCTCATCTTCTATAGATGGCAGACTGGAGCCGTTGCTGGTGACATCAAGCACCACTTGACCCTCCGTGTCGATGAGCCACGTGAGCGGAACGTTCCACGCGAGCCCGTCCGAAGCGGCGATGCACGCTTCGGTGAGCAACGATTCAAAACGAAGAACGGAGCCATCACCAACCTGTTCCACCTCATGCGTGAATTCATAGCAGCGCTTGGCCGACCAAGACGACCAGGCTTCTCCCCAGGTGGTGAACCAAACGTCGGGTTCGGCGTCCAAATACGCCACCACGTCTCGGTCATGACGAACCGTAGCGTCGTTGATGCGACCGACCCAGTAGAGATTGATGAGCCCTCCTTGTTCGACGGCGGACTCGAGCGATTCAAGCGAAGCGATGCCTTTTTCCAGACTGCCTCCACGACGTCCGAGGTTGTACCAATCCCACAAATCAAGGGGGACATCATTGAAGGTGTGCCAGGCCGTATCCTCAAGGCCCGTGTTGTCACCGTGGACTGGAAACCCTTGCGAGGCGACTTTGGTGTGATCCGCCATGGTCAAGGTGGCGGGCGTGTAGATGGACAGTGGAGATGGGCCCCATCGACTGGCGTTGAGGCGTTCGGTCACGTAGCGACGACACGCATCGGCGACCGCCCCCGGGTCGTTGTTCCAAGAAAGGTCAGGCATCCCGTAACAACCGAATTCATCTCCCAACGCCAACCGTTCTTGGGCGTAGGAAGTGCGTAGCCATCCATCTTCCTCCCAAGCGACTTCGGCAAGGGCAACAGGATGAAACACCACCAAGAGCAGCGTCGTGGTGAGAAACGGAGTGAGCCACGAAGAACTCCTTGAATGGCTCATGCACAGAGGACCGGCCCGCCCGCTTTGACGCTTGTCCTCGGCCCGCTGGTCGAGGCGCACAAACGCTCCCGTTGAGCCGAGAGAAGGAAGAAAAATCAAAACCTCGAGAATTCGGGTGAAGCGCATGGCCGAGACGTCGTCGCTTCATGAGGCGTGGCATCGTTTGCAAGAGCACTGGGCCATCGACCCGGCCGCCAATACGCTGCCTGCCACTCCGGTGTACGCTGGTTTGAGGTTGTTCCTCTCGCCTCTGCTTCGCCCTCTGCTGCGTTGGAAGATACGAGGAGCCCACCGAATCCCCCGACGAGGCGCCACCATCCTAGCGGCGAATCACCTCTCCCACGTCGACCCCATCACCGTGATCGCTGCTGCCCGTCGAACCACGCATTATCTGGCGAAAGACGGCCATTTTTCGAATCCATGGACACGATTCGTGATGCGATCGACGGGGCAAATCGAAACCCAACGGGAACAGGGAGGAAACGAAGCCTTGGCCAGCGCAGCGACCGTTCTCTCCCAAAACCGAGCGCTCGGGATTTTCCCCGAGGGCACTCGCTCAAAACGCACCGAACCTCCGTTTCTCCTCCCTGGAAAAACGGGTGTGGCTCGCTTAGCCGCGGCGTATCCAAATGCGGTGGTGGTGCCCGTTGCGCTCGTAGGCACTCGCAACATCATGCAGCCGCAACATCACAAATGGCCTCGCTTGCATCGCCGGTTTTGTGTCCAAGCTGGGGAAGGTATCACGTGGATGGATTGGCTTGGTCATCCGGAAGGCGGTGGCATGACCGCCGACGAGCTTGAGGGCTTAGCCAACAAAGGCGAACACGAAATTCGAAGCGCCTTGGCCTCGCTCTACCGGCTGTTTACCGACCAACTCATGGCCAGCCTGTCCGCTTTGGGAGCGCCTTGAGACTTTTTGTAAGGTCACGAGATAAGGCCATCGTGAATCGTCACGTGAGCCCGTTTGGGCCGTTTCGCCTGCTTCAGGGCGCCAACTGTCCTCCTGAACAAATTCAAGCCCAATTGAGGGGACTTGACCTGCTCTACAACCTTGCCACTTCATCGGATGTTTGGACCATTGAAACTTCAAGGTTCAACCCCGCTTGGAAACGAATCGTGTCAACCGACGGCGCGCCCTTGGTCAGCATTGATCCGATGATGACCGTCATGTACCACCTCAACCAGCGTGACAATCACCTTCACATTGAATTGGACGAGGAGCTGCTTTGCATTCTCAACGACGAAAACACGACGGTTGCTTTGGTTGACGGCCTGATCAGCACCGTTCTTTTGGGTGAAGCCGGCTGGCCGACCTCGCACACGCCGCGACCCCTGCGACCAAAATCCAGGGCGGTCGCTCGACGAGACCGAAGAAACCTCAAATCCTCTTTTGGAGCGAATGCGGACTTGTTCGGCCTCCCCTTCACCGCCAAACATCTCGATGTCTATCGTGACATGCAACGCCAGATGCTCATCGGAAACAAAGTGGAGCGTCTCTCGCAACTTGGCACCTACGCTCGACGGTTGTACGTCTGCTTCAGCCTTGATGAAATCGCCGTCCAACGCCATCTCACCTTGCTGATGGGTGGCATTGCGCCGAGCGAACTCATGGCCTACGTAAAAGCGCCAATGGAGCCAACGGATGCGTTGTTCTTGGAACCCATTTTGAACGCCTGGATTGAACAAGGCCTAAGTGCCTCCTTGGAGGACCACGAAGGGGTGACGGAATGGACGCGTATCTGGACTTGATGCGTCATATCCTCAACGAGGGCGTTGACAAAGGGGACCGAACGGGAACGGGAACCAAGTCAGTGTTTGGTTACCAAATGCGATTTGACCTCTCGGAAGGCTTTCCCATGGTGACCACAAAAAAGCTCCACTTGCCCTCCATCGTCCACGAATTGTTGTGGTTCTTGAAAGGAGAAACCAACGTCCGCTATCTCCAAGACAACGGTGTCCGAATTTGGAACGAATGGGCCGACGATGAGGGAAATCTTGGCCCGGTTTACGGGAAGCAGTGGCGACGCTGGGAAGCGAAGGATGGGCGAATCATTGACCAAGTCCAAAACGCCATCGAGACGATCAAAACCAACCCGAACAGCCGCCGGATCATCGTCTCGGCTTGGAACGTCGGTGAACTCGATGAGATGGCGTTGATGCCCTGCCATGCCTTTTTCCAATTCCACGTCGCTGAGGGCCGATTGAATTGTCAATTGTACCAGCGAAGCGCCGACGTCTTTCTCGGCGTCCCGTTCAACATCGCTTCCTATGCATTGCTCACCCACATGATGGCCCAAGTTTGCGGACTTGAGGCGGGCACGTTCGTCCACACGCTCGGGGACGCTCACCTTTACAACAACCACCTTGAGCAGGCTGAACTCCAAATCTCGCGAGACCCCCTCCCGTTGCCGACCTTGGTGCTGAACCCTGACATCAGCAACATTGACGATTTTACCTACGACGACATCGAGGTGATGGGCTACGAACACCATCCACACATCAAAGCACCCATTTCCGTTTGAGGCCGAACCATGTTGTCCATGATTTTCGCCTGTGATGAACGCGGGGTCATCGGAAAAGACGGGGGCTTACCTTGGAAGCAATCCACCGACCTCCAACATTTCAAAACCATCACGCTGAACAAAACCGTCGTGATGGGACGAAAAACATGGGAAAGCCTCGGCAAAGCCCTGCCAAATCGTCGTAACATCGTCATGACCCGCCGGAGCGGATTTGATGAAGCCGAATGCATGGAATTCGACAGCGTTATCGCCCTCGCCGAAGAGCACGAAGTGGTGATCATCGGTGGAGGGGAACTGTACGAACTGTTTCTGCCCTACGCCAAGGAAATTCATCGGACCGTGATTCACACCGTGGTTGAGGACGGCGATACCCATGCACCCGAGATTGACGGGCACGGGTTCTATTTGCTCACCGAACGAACGGTTGGACCCGGAGAGCGAGATGACCACGCCATGACCTTTCAACACTGGATTGTGTAATCATTCTGGTCGGTATTCCGTCACACGAACACCTAGTCGCCCCTGAAGGGCTTCCCGTTGCATGATTCGGGCGTATTTCTTCTCAAACGCAGCTTTGAGGTCGAGTTCCATGGCCAGACTGTGACCCATGAGGAGAATCAAGACATCCGCCATTTCTTCTGCGCATTCTTCGAGGGGTTTTCCTTTGGTGATGGCAGCGGCTAACTCACCCAATTCCTCGATGGTTAACGCCAATCGGTAACCCATATCATGACCGTTCTGACCTTCAAAATCGTGCTTTGCATGGAACGCAGCGACCTTTTTCATCATCGTTTCCCATTCGTCAACCGGTTCATGTTCCATCCAAGCGGAGACGTTACGCCCTTGCATGGTTATGACTTTCGAAGCGAGCCCTTGAGGTTTGGCTCACCCAATCAAACCGAAGATGCAGGACCAGATCGGCAACAGGCGGTCATTGGCTTGTGCGGAGACGGCCTCATGGTCCAACGCTTTCGTCGCATCGATTGGATCACGACCAGCGGCCCAATTGGAAGAGATGCAAACCGCTGCATACGGTAGGTCAAGTTCGGCGGCGAGTTTGGCTTCCCGCGCCATGGTCATGCCCACCATCTCGCCTCCCAAACGTTCGATGGCATCGACTTCAGCCACCGTTTCAAATTGAGGGCCCTGCGTCAACCAGTACGTGTAGCGCATCGGCTCGCTATCGTCAAACCCCTGTTCCCGGCGAAGAAGGGTCTCCAAAACTCGGTTCATTTCTTCGTCAAACGGCTGAGTCACGGAGGTGAAGGTGGCCTCATCGTCATGAAACGTCGTGGCCACACCGGTGAAATCGATGTATTGGTCGGCCAAAGCAACCTTACCGGGGGGAAACGTGTTTGATACGGCGCCCACGGAGCAAACGGAAAGGACCGCATCCACATCTCCCCCACTGAGCGCTAGGATGTTCGCACGGTGATTGATCATGTGCGGCGGTTGTCCATGGCCCGAAGGATTGTGATGACGTTGCAGAAAAAGGATTTCATGAGATTGACCATCACGCTCAACGGTAAAGCAGCGAAGAGGGACGCTCCCAAAGGCCGTGTCTACCACGACACGGTCCTCCTGAAGCAACGTGAAGTTCCTCATGGCCAAGTGCGGGCGGAGGTCCATGCTCACCAGCCCGGTTCCACCAATGACACCGAGCCGCATGGACAATGACACCTCCCCCTAGGTTGTGAACCCTGCGGCAACGCAGGGGTCTTCGTTGTGAAGTTCACTCGTTGAGACGAGCAATCAAGTCGGCTTTCTTGCCAGAAACGGGTTTGCCAGCCGCCTTGAGCAGGTCCTTCAACTCGCCCACGGTCATGGCGTCGTAATCCACGGACTCTCCGGCGGGTTCGGCAACGGCTTCTTCAGCGGCAGGGGCTTCATCACCTGGCTCCTCAGCGGCGTCCACCTCAACGGGAGAGGGGGCGTCTTCTTCGGATGCTTCGTCAGCCTCATCGGCTTCTTCAGCTGCTTCTTCGGCCATGGCGGCGGCAAGAGCAGCCGCCTTCTTGGCCTTCAATTCGGCAGCAGCGCGCTGCTCATCGGCGTGAATCTCGTCAAGCGTGGGCCCAAAGGAAGCCACGGCACCTTCTTGCAAAAGTTGACTCTTGCGAATCACGACGGAGCGGACGGGATAGATGGATTTGACACCCTTTTCAATGGCTTCCTCAAGTTTACCGTCAAGCAACGCCATCTGAACGTCTGCATAGGTGCTCTTGGCAGCGAAGGACAGGACGATTTCACGTGTGCGAAGACGCATGTCCTGCTTCACGGAGGTCTGGACTCGCTGTTGAGTGATGATCAACGGCTTCATGCGAATCAAGTAACCGTCGGTGGTCACCACATCGACCACGTCGTCAACTTTTCCACGGTATCGGCGCACTTGTCGACGGATGTGGTCAGCTTGGTGGTAGTGGCCAATGAACGTGGTCAGCGCATCTTGGCCGACGCATTCTGAGACTCGGAAACGCAGGACAACTTGCATCTTTGAGAAGTTGCCGTCAAATTCTTGTTGGGTCATTTCGTAGACACGGCCGATGATGTGTTCTTCGGCCTCACCGAGGGTTTCGCCAATTCGCTTGAAATTGTGTGGATGACGAGGAGCACGAATGGTGAACCATCGCTTCATCTTCCACTTGTCACGTTGTTTACGCGCTGCTGCGCGTGCCTTTGCACTCACTTTCTTCGCCATGTCAATTCCTCGGTGTGTCTTGCGGGGGCTACCCCACGTGCAAACTGGCGACAAACCTCCCCTATTTGAAGGAGCCTCATCGCTACACCGCACATTTCAATCGTGAATTCGGTAACCTCATGAAGCGGGCGTTGATGTGTCGTCTTGTGGGACTCCACCGAATCACCTGGCGAGCGACCTGCAGCGCGTTGACCAACGTCGATGCGGTTGCGGACGGTTTGGCGTGGCTCGTTGGGGATGACGAAGCCGTGACGTTGGACCGAAGCACGTCCTATCACGGCCCAGACATTGTCCTCATTGAAGCCAGCATGAAGAAGAAAAAAGCCGCCCTGCTTTCACTGGCTCGACTCGGCCAAGCCAACCTCCAGAGGCTGGATGAAGAGCTTGACCTACGCCTGGATGAACAACATGTGTTGCATTTTCGTTTGGACATGAACCGATTCATCAACGGGGAAATGACCCTTGCAGAGGTGGCATCGACCGGCCAAATCAAGGGGCAAGCCAAAATTGAGGTCTACCCCGGCCAATCGGCTCAGGAACAGGTTCGCCTCTGCCTCCAAGAAGCCGCTGAATTTGCCGGGACCTTGCCATGAGGCGATGCGATGTCAACCAAATCACTTGTCCTGGTCACGACCGTGATGATGATGTTGATGTGCGCACCGCTCCACGTGTTTGCATCCTCGCCGGTGCTTCCGCATCCAACCCCCACCTGCAACGCTGACCGAGACAATTGGACCGTTGGCGTGATTTATTGCGATAGCCAGGCCACGGCAGGCTACACCCTGTTCGCACCGATTCCATCCAACACAACCTACTTGATCGACCACGAAGGACGCTGGGTTCACGAATGGACCTCACCCGGGGAACACCGGCCTGCCCTTTCGGCCTACCTTCTCCCCGACGGAGACCTGTTGCGAACGGCCAACATCGCCAGCACCGCCGTTGGAAATTTTTCGGGAGGAGGAACCGGTGGAAAATTGGAACGCATCTCTTGGGAAGGCGAACTTGAATGGTCATGGGAATATTCCTCGGAGACCTTCATTTCTCATCACGACATTGAACCGATGCCGAACGGAAACATCCTCATGATCGCGTGGGAAGAACGAACGGAAGAAGAAGCCCTTCAAGCGGGGAGAAACCCAGAGATTGCCAGCGATTCACCCGGAGGACAAAACAACATTTGGCCAGACCACATCGTGGAAATTGAGCCCGTTGGTAACGACAGCGCCAACATCGTCTGGCGATGGCACGCATGGGACCACTTGATTCAAGACTACGATCCAACCAAGGACAATTACGGCGTCGTGGAAGACCATCCAGAGCTGATCAACATCAACTATGCGGGGGGGACCGGAAACGCCGCAGGACGGGCCGACTGGATGCACTGCAACGGCATCGATTACAACCCCGTCCTCGACCAGATTGCCATCTCGTGCCGCAGCATGCACGAAATTTACATCATTGACCACAGCACCACCATCGAGGAAGCCGCAGGCCACACCGGGGGAAACTCAGGAAAGGGGGGCGACCTGCTCTACCGTTGGGGAAATCCACAAGTCTACCACAAGGGTTTGTCATCGGACCAGCAATTGTTTGGTCAGCACGACGTGAATTGGATTCCTGAAGGCCATCCCTATGCGGGAGGACTTGCGCTGTTTAACAACGGCAACGGACGCTACCCTGCGTATTCTTCCGTTGATATTTTGCAGCCCTCATTGAGCAACGGCACTTACGAGCTCGCCTCGAACGGGACCTACGGACCTGGTGCGCCGACCTGGACATGGAACATGGGGGAATCGATGTACTCAGGATCGATTTCAGGCGTTGATGCACTCCCGAACGGTCACATGTTGGTCACGCACGGCACGCACGGAACGCTGTTTGAAATCGACCAAAACGGAGAGGTGGTCTGGCATTACGTGAACCCCATCGGTGGAGATGGAACCGTTCACGAGCAATTTGTTCCCGTCCCTTCGGGCTCTCGAGCAGGCACCACGGCCAATCAAATCTACAAAGCTCATCACGTTTCGGCCGACCATCCAGCCCTGGAAAATCGGACACTGAACGCCACCAACTACCTCGAAGCGTGGCAGGATGCTTGCCCCACCCAATCCGCTTGGGGATGGGACGCGAACGGTGACGGGTGCATCGACGACAGCGACGGTGATGGAACGGTCGACCCGATGGATCGCTGTCCGGCGGGAGACGACGGCGTGGACGAGGACAACGACGACATCCCTGATGCCTGCGACGACTTCGTCGACAGCGATGGCGATGGTGTTCCGAACGGCCAAGACGCGTGCCCCGACTTTGACGACACCGTTGATGAGGACGAGGACGGGATTCCAGACGCCTGCGATGTTCTGGTGGATCGTGATGACGATGGGGTGGCCGATGCGGACGATCGTTGCAACGGCTCGGACGACACCGTCGATGTCGATGGTGACATGGTTCCTGACGGTTGCGATGAACTCATTGACAGCGACAACGACGGCGTTGCCAACCAACTTGACCGATGCGAAGGCCATGATGACGGAATCGACATCGATGACGACGAGGTGCCCGACGGGTGTGATGCGTCGGTCGACCCTCCAGTGGGAACCAACGAGTCGGAC
>JALRLR010000015.1:0-11185 GCA_023254355.1 Candidatus Poseidonia sp. | reverse complement strand
GGACAATGAGGCAAACTTGACCACCAACGATACGGCGATGGATGATGCGAGTTCAATTTCCGGCGCCCTCGGCTCAACCCTCACGGCCTTGGCCATTGGCTTGCTCCTTTACGCCGTCTTGACCACGGCGTATGTTCGACTCCGCCAACCCTCGCTGTTTTCTGCCGGTGATGAGCCGAGATTGGAAGAGGTTGCCGTTGACGAGGATGAACAACCAACGAACGACCACCATGAGCCACAAGAGCCACCGTCCATGGGTTGACAAGCAGTTAAGTAGAGAATCGGCCCAGCAATTTTTGGAGGAATACCATGCCACACGTTGTTACATCCGCTTGCGTCGATCACAAGTACCAAGAATGCGTTGCTGTTTGCCCAGTTGAAGCGTTCCGCGAAGCCGAAACTTACCTTGTCATCGACCCCGATGAATGCATTGATTGCGGTGCTTGCGTCCCCGAGTGCCCCGTTGACGCCATCTTCGCCGATACGGATATTCCGGACGGAGAAGAGGCATGGATTGACCGCAACGCCGAGGAATCCGTGGATGCCGAGATTGCTGAGGGCGACTCGCCTGTTCTCGCCTCCGACTGAGAAATTCCACGGCGCTGAACCAAGCGTCATAAGTGACCTGCGCCAACCCAGGATGTGAACACCATGAACACCGACATTTCCCAATTCCGAAAAGGCAGCGATTTGGTCAAGCGAGGATTCGCCCGCATGCAACAAGGCGGGGTCATCATGGACGTGGTCAACCCCGAACAAGCCGCCGTCGCTGAAGACGCAGGGGCGGTCGCCGTGATGGCTTTGGAGCGCGTCCCCGCTGACATCCGAAAAGCGGGCGGTGTTGCTCGCATGAGTCATCCTGACATGATTCAAGGGATCCTCGACTGCACATCCATTCCCGTTATGGCCAAATCACGCATCGGGCACGATGGAGAGGCTCGAATTTTGGAAGCCATGGGCGTTGACATGGTTGACGAAAGCGAAGTGCTGACGCCGGCAGACCCTTACTTCCACATCAACAAACACGAGTACAGCATTCCCTTTGTTTGCGGTGCGACCGGACTTGGAGAAGCCGTCCGAAGAATTTGGGAAGGCGCCGCCATGATTCGCACCAAAGGGGAAGCCGGCACCGGCAACGTGGTCGCCGCCGTAACCCATGCACGTCTCATCGACCAGGAAATTCACCAAATCCAATCCCTTGACGACCACGGCCTTGACCTTGCCACCGAGAAAATCATGGAGCGATACCACGTTCTCTCCCGCCAATCCGAACTTCCTGGTGTGCATCAGATGACGCCCTTTGGCGCCATTGATGAGACCATGCACAACGGCATTCGCTCTGTCCTCGACGATGTCCACCGAATGGGACGGCTTCCCGTCGTCACCTTCTCAGCGGGCGGCATCGCTACACCAGCCGACGCATCACTCATGATGCGCATGGGCATGGACGGCATTTTTGTTGGCTCGGGCATCTTCAAGTCAAGCGACCCGAAAACCATGGCCGATGCCATTGTGATGGCCACCGCCCATTACGATGATGCGGGCAAAGTCGCTGAAGCCATGGCCATGATGCAGGGCGAGCCAATGAAGGGCGATGAGTTGGAAACCTTGGAGGTCCGACTCGACCAGCGGGGCTGGTGATTCAGTTCAACGGGTCGCTAATGCCTTCTTCACCCAACGTCCACTTGAGGGTCTTCACCACACCCTGCAAGGCCTTGTGATTTCGAGCGGCTTCTTTCATGCCGTCTTTGTCGTCCTGATCTTTGCAGGCCTCGTACCACTCTTTCCACTGATTCATCTTCTCTGTGGCTTGAGCAAGCATGGCTTCAATCTCTTCCCAGGTGCGGTCGTAACTGCGAACAGGTGCTTTGGACATGGTGGTCATGCCGTCCGCCTCACGCGACCCTTAATATTCTCACGCCTGCAAGACTCAAGAATCAAGGGATTTTTTGCCCGATGTACACGCCGTTTACCCCGAGGCGCTCATCGTCGCCCACCACGCAATCCTCAACGGTGCAGCCGGGCGGGATTTGGACGTTCTTGCCGAGAACGGAACGGGCGACGGTGGAACCTTGGCCGATGACAACACCTTCCATCAACATCGAGTCGAGGACGTGTGCCCCTCCTTCAATCACGCATCCTTGACTCACCATGCTCCGGTCAAGAACCCCGTTGATGGTTGCGTGTTTGGAGACCATCGAATCGGCACGAACTTCGTGATTCGTCGGAAGTTGAAACGGCAACTGATGATGTTGTTCGAGGAGGGTTTGCTGCGCCTTTAACAGTTCAGCGGGTTGGCCGACATCAAACCAAACCCCGTCGATGGTGCTCGCATACAACGGCCACCCCAGTTGCAAGAGGGTTGGGAAGAGCTGTTTGCTGAAGTCGAACTTTTCACCGACTGGAATATGGTCGAAGACTTCGGGTTCCAGAATGTAGAGGCCGGCGTTGATGACGTTGCTGAAGGCTTCGTCGCGAGGGGGCTTTTCCTGGAAACGGCGAATGAAACCTTGGCGTAATTGGCCATCAACCTCGCCATCAACGCGAGCGGCCAGGCCAACGATGCCAAACTCCGAGGGGTCGTCAACCTGCCAGAGCGCCATGGTGACCTTCGCTTTGTTTGCTCGGTGAACCTTGAGCAGAGCCTTGATGTCAAACGATGCGATGGCGTCGCCTGACCCAACCACGCACGTCCCGTTGACACGGTCACGTAACAACCCAACACTTCCGGCTGTTCCCATGGGGGTCGACTCTTGATTCACCCAGGCCCGAAAACCATCGTTGGCGTTCCAACTGGCCACATGAGCGTCGAGTTGTTCACCGCGGTAACCGGTCGTGACCACGATTTCATCAATCCCTGCCTCGACCATGGCATCTTTGACAAAATCGATCACGGGGCGCCCAAGTACCTCCACCATCGGTTTTGGCCGGGTGGCGGTCAGCGGCATCAGCCGAGTCCCCTGGCCGCCGGCCATGATAATGCCCAACATCGTGCTGCCTCAACGACGGCGAATGGGACCCATGCGGCGCATGTTCTTCTTTTTCGATGAAACGTTTGAGCGCCCGCTCGTGGATTGCGTCTCCTCACGACCGACGCCTCCGAAGACGAGTTCGCCATCGTTGAGCAAGGAGTTAACCAACATGTCAGCCACTTCGTCCGATTCTGCGCCGGATTTCATGACCGCCTTGACGGATTTGTTGTGATCGGTAAGCCACGATTTGCGCTCTTCAATGGCCATGTTCAATTGTTCCCGGGCTTTGTTAACATCAACCATCAATTCGTCGATTTTCTTGTGGACGGCATCGGCTTTTTCATGGAATTCAACCGATTCGCTGTGGTGACGGTCACCTTCGGCTTTCAAGAAATCACGGTGATTCAGTTGCTCCTTGTACTCATTCCATTTTTCATCGGCGCGCTTCATCGCATCGACGAAGTTGTTGTGGGCATCGTCGGATTCAGCTTTGAGCGTGTTGATGGCCTCATCAAGGTTGGACAGGTCAACGGCGACCATTTCGAATTTTTCAACCTCAGGCTCCAGTTCTCGCACTCGATTCTTCATTCGCTTAATTCGTTCCATGGTTTCTTTTTCCTTCTTGGTGCTGGACGAGGTGGTCTCAAATTGCTCTTCGAGGTTGTTGATTTGGCTCATGAGGTGAGAGTATTCGGCCGTCGCTGACTTGCGCTCGCCGTGTTCTCCGCGACGTCCTTTTGCTTGGGAAAACAACTCCTTGAGTTGGGCGTTGATGGCATCGCGCTTGGCTCTGTACATGTTGCGCTCGGCTTGAATTGCATCGAGTTCGGCCTTCATTTCCGTGAGTTTTTCGCGGTGTTCTCGGTACTGCTCTTGAACAGCGTCTCGTTTTTTGGCCACCGCACGACCTTGATCTCGAAGCGAATTGCGGTTGTCACGCATCTTTCGAACACGCGCTTCCATGCTTTGAAGTTCTTCACGAAGGTCAGCATCCGGGTTCTTCTCACCGTCGCTTGGGAATCCGCGCATGGTATACTCCACCACCTACACCATTTCAAGGCTATGGCTTGGAAAAAGGTCCCGCATCACACGGCTGAACCGCCAAAGACCTCGAACAAGACGAGCAGGAACGCCACAAAGACACCAAAACCACCGAAGAGATAGGCCACGTAGGAGCCGGTGGTCCGAAGCCATTGCCGAAATTCCGAACGAACTCGGACGTTGATTTGGCGTCCAAGCAGCAATTCTCCGTTTGTTTCCTCAAGACGAACCGAGACCGTCGCATCGCCGTTGGTCGTCGGGATGAGGGTCTGCCAAGAAACCGTGCTGTCCTTCAGCAATCCCGACATCTTGCCCAACACGTCCTCGTTGCCTTGTGCAGCGAGAGGGAGGGCTTCATTGGACCACCAGTACGACTCGCCCGGTTCGAGTCGGTACGTCAAGGCCAAATCCTTGGGTTCAAAATTCGGTGTTTGAACGCGGAACACAACGGTACGTGTCTTGTTTGAAAGGTTGTGAAAGAGCGTGAACAAATTCGCTTTTTCCGTCACCACGTTTTCCATGTCAACCTCGAAGATGAGGTCCTTCATGGCGGGTTCTCGACCGCTTTCCAGGTCTTGCTTCAAACGGTCGACCATACGGAAGAAGGCAGGGCAACGCTGACTGATGAGCCCGATGAGCCTCAACCACGACTCCAACGTGAACACCTCGTGGTTGAACACAAAGTCCATGCCGTTCTTGGTCAAAATTTCCGTCATTTCGTCCTCCAGCGTCTTTCGGTCCAAACCCGTTGCGTGACGGTAAAGGGTCATCAAGAATTTTTCATGAGCAAAATGACGGTCAATGCCCCGCTTGAACACTTTTTCCAAGTGGGCGGTGTAATCATCGTATTGGGCTCTGAGCAACGGATCCATGTGCGTTTTCATCAAATCGTTGAACACCATGTTGAGCGTGGAGGGATGCACCGGTGGTATGTACGCCTGCAAGAGGCCGGTTTGTTCAACCATGTTGAACGGTGTTGAACGAGTGGGCAGGTGTTGACCAACGGACAACAAGAGGAAGGAGGCTGAGGCCAGCAAAAACAAGTTACCGTACACCGTACCTGTACCGTAGTAGAGGACCACCACGAGCATCAACGACGAAAGCAAGGCAAACCCGAGGGATTTGGTGTGGTGGGACATGGATGTTTGAAGTTGGTAGAGCAAGCCATCGTACCCCTGCAGCGATTGCACGGAGCGGTGCTCAACGTTGGATTGCTCCACCCGCTGGTGGAAGGTGGCCAGCGAGATTCGAACACGATAGCGATGGAACCCTGCTGCCAGAATGTAGCCCAGAACGACCACAAAGGACAAAGCCGCCATGAACGTGGAAAAACCAAGTTTCACGTTCGGTTCAATGTTTTCAAGCCAAAACGTGGGAGAGGATTGCGAAAACGCCCAGCTGCAAAAATAAGTGATGGCAGCGAAGGCCGGGAGAAACATGATCAAACGAAGCCCTGAACTGATGATTTGCCGGTCGATGGCATTCATGATGGATTCGGAGAGACGGAATCCGAAACCCGACTCGGGTTCGGCGGCGGTTGCCGCTTCTTCAGAGGTCACGGTTTCATCAGCCATGGTGTGGGATGAAATCCTCACTTCTAAAGGGTTCACGCTGGATTTTCAACGAGGGTGACAAAAACACCCCGCAACCAATCATCCGGGAGGTGGACTTCGTCCCCGTTTTCCATCGCCAACCCCGATTCATGCCGCATGACAACGGTGCCGAGGCCAAAGCCCTGTTGGGCGAGCAGCGCGCAAACATCGGCAGGTAGCAAGAGGCCCACCACGTCCCCGTGAGCCCCTGTTGACATGGCGTGAGCGGTCACGGAGGGACTTGCTTGCGATAACCGGAGGGCAATGTCTTCGGTTGGAGCGGGGATGGGACGGCCGCTTGGGTCTTTGGCATCGGGGCCGATTAGACGGGAGAGGGCCACCTCCATGTCATCGTCAATCGCATGCTCAAGACGACAGGCGGTCTCATGAGCGTTGCCTTCGTAGGGTAGTTGGTCGAGAAGAACCTCCGCCAATCGATGGCGACGTTTCATCTTTTGACCGTGAATCAAACCTTCTGTGGTAAGACGGGCCCCTTTGTAGGGGATGTAATCAAGCAGACCCCGTGAGGCGAGGCGTTGAACCATTTCCGTTGCTGAAGCCGGCGTCACCCCGAGGCGGGTGGCCAAGTCACCCGTTCGTACAATCCCGAGCGGCTCGGTCTCGTGGAACTCGTACATGGTCTCGAGATACTCATCTTCAAATTCTTGAAAATGACCTACCACATGACCACCTACTCAAGGATGGTTATGCCTTCGTTTGCTTTGAATATTTTTGTACAAGCTGGACAGCGGACCGAGCCTTGATACGAAGCAGGAATCCGTAGGGTTTGTTGGCAATCGGGACACCCAAGTTCGATTTTCCCGTCATTTGAGCCTGATGAAGCCCCTTTGCGAGAATCGCTCTCCGTTGGTTCGTCCACCTCTTCGACCTTGGAAATTTCAGCCTCAACCGTGAACTTCGTGGTACAGTCAGGGCAGCCAACTGAACCCTCGTATGCTACGGGGACACGCAGGCGACGATCGCACTCGGGGCACGAAATTTCACGCTTCTCGTCGACGGTCTTGGTTGATGAAGCGGTGGTTGAAGTGGGTCGGGGCTTGGTTGAGGATGAGGTGGATGGCGAACGGTAGCGCAACCGACCCGCCAGAACGATTCCTGCCCCCAGCATCGTGCCCCAAGCCAACGCCCCCAGAGGCCATTCAACGCCGGTGTCAACCTCAATCTGACCCGAGACGTAGTTCGCTTCCTCAACCAAGGTTTTGTCTTCGATGACCCAGTGAGCTCTCACCGAAACCGTGTTGCCTTTGGGCCAGATAACCTCCACCGAAAGGACACTCTGACCGTCGTTCCAAGCGGGCGGGGTGGCCCGTGCGAGGACGGCCCCGTAGGCGTCGACGATCCATACTTCACCGGTTGCCGAAACCGCTGGACCGGACTGATGGAACGAGAGCGTGAGGCTGACCGAATCGCCAACCACGGGCCGCAGGGGAGACGTCACGGCATCAAACTCCAACCAGAACTCGGTTGCATCGTTTGGCAACGCCGTGGAGGTGGCCAAGGCACCGGGTCCAATGCTCCAATCGACAGCCGAGATTTTGGCAACCAAACGTTCTCCGTCAAGCGTGCCAAATTGGACAGGGAGGGACAATGAACCGGGTTCCAACCGAAGCGATTGCTCCCGGAGGTAAACGGTGGCGTCACCGGTTTCGTAGCCTAACTGAAGCACCACATCGCGAGAACGACCCTCATCGAGGAACAATTGGAGGACAAATTCAACCGCGCCCGTCTCGTCTTGCTCAACGTCGATGATCGAAAGCGCAACGGATTGCTGACTGGCCACGGAGAAGGTGCTGCTCCCGTTCACGGTACCCGTGACCACCCCGTCATCGCTCTCAAGGAACCAATGGAGGAGAAGACTTCCATCGCTCAAGAACGGAGCGCTCACCATCACTTCCCCCGCGGCGCCACTCGCCAGCGTCACCCAGTCGCCGTTTGACCGAACCCCGTTCAAATCAAAGACCAATCGTATGCGTCCCTCGAGCTCACCGGTGTTTCGAAGGAGCATGTTGCCGTGAACCGTATCGAGTTTGTGCCATGGACCACCGGAAAAACTCGGAGCCGGTGAACCTGCTGACTCAAAGACGGCCGATGGAAGGTCCACGTGCAGCGTCACCGGAAGAGGCGAGGTGGGTGCGATTCGCTGACCTTCAACTCGGCACGATGTCGTGAGTGGTTTTGCCATCACGGTCAACGTGAGGTTCCCCGAACCTCCGACGTCAAGAGGTAGACTCTGATTGAGACGTTCGGTTCCATCAACGTCACACAGAAACCTTCCCGAGAACGCTGCCGTTCCGTTGTTCCAAACACGCAACGTCAGGGTCAATTCATCGCCTGCATCAACCGCATCCACGTTTGAGGTCAGGCTTGCCTCGAGGAGCGGTAGCGGCGGGGGACCCACCGTGAAAGAGCCTTCCAGTTGGTGGATGCCCAAAGCGGATGATAGGTTTTCAATCAAGGTCAGTCGCCATGTGAGGAGTCCTTCCCGCAAAGCCGATTGGCCATTGACCACCACTTGGCTGGAGGAACTTCCGTTTACGGCGAGGTTGGGGACAATGTGTTCCTCGCTGTGTTCACCGTTGGTGAAATTGGCGACCACGGCGCCCGTCCAATTGACATCACCGTTGTTTTGAATGGGAAACGCAAATCGGTATCGATCACCATCGTGAAGGGTGATGTTTCCCGTCGGAAGGCCTTCGCTTGTGAGGCCATCAACGGTCACGCTCGTTGGACCTGCGAAGGAAACGTTCAGCGGTCGCAGACGCTGAACAACGCTCGTAAGCGACGCAGCGTGGGTGCTGGTGTTTTGGCCAACGTCCCCCGTGAGAACCACGGTCACTTGGCTGTAACCGTAGGCCAGCCCGCTGATGGAAGCAGAAACGTTGCGTTGTTCAAACGGCGTCAAGTTGGCCACGTCAAGCAGGGTGCTTGAAACCGTGGCGCCCTCTAGGGTCTGCACAAGGACCTCGGCGCTGGCGTTCGCCGATTGGCCACTCATTTCGTGAACTTCAAACGTGAAATTGAGGCTGCTGTTGGTGAGGGAAAACGACTCGCCCAAACCAAAACTGGCTTCATCCAATAGAGCAGAACCCGTTTGAGCCTGAACCGGGAAGGAGGGCAACCCCAAGAGCAAAAGGACAACCAACGTGACACGCCACCTTGGTCGCAGGGGTTCTCCCATGGAACCCCGTGAATCCCGTGGTTCTTCACCTTCTCGTCGGATGGACCCTCAAGGGGTTGGTTCTTTTACGTTGAAGGCACCCCCCGTTTCATGGCCCCCGAAGACATGCTCAGCGTGACTCCGGAGGCCATGGTGAAGGCGATTGTTCAACGCCGCGAACGCATGGCGAAAGAAATCCCGATTGAATTGGAAAAACGCCGTGAGGAAAACGACCGGGCCTATGTGCTGACCAACGAAGCAAAGCAACGCCACGAAGCCACCGATGACGAACCGTCCGAGGGCACCAAGACGGGGGCGGCCTATGAGGAAAACGAAACCTTTCGACGACGAACCGTCTCTCGCCTATGGACCGCCCAACATGCGCATAGCGACACTGAAGAAGCGCTCCAATTTTGGAAGGAGATGGCCGAAGGGAACTGGGGGCATCTCCTCGAGGATGCACAGCGCGTGGAAGAAGGTGGACCGTCAAGTTATGTCCTCCGAAAACAGCAGAAAATGGACTTGGAGGGCTCTTCGTGAAAGGCGATTCGTTGTTCTCGGACTTGGCCTCCCTTCCGGTGGAGCAGGTTGAGCAGCGTTACGAGGACCTGTTGGTCGACGTCCGCCGCTACGAAGACGAGCGGAAGGCCATCTACGCTGACAAAAAGGCCCGTTCCGACGTCATCAAATTCGCTGTGAACAAGCTGGAGACCGTACCGGACCTCACCGGTGTTTCCGACGACCGTCGATTGCAGGAAGCCCTTGAACTGAAAGCCGAGTTTGACCGTTTGCTCCAAGCCCGAGACGAATTGGTGAGCAGGCTTGCTGTTCCTCGCCACCGGCTCGTCCAGGCCATGGAAGAATTTCATGCCCGACTGACAACGCCGGCTCACCATTCCGAATCGCCGAACATGGCCTCTGAAATCGAGATGTTTTCGAGGTTTTTTGAGATGCAGGCCATGGTGAGGCAATACGACCAACAACGCCACCTCTTTGCGGACTTGGAACGCACCCGTTCGGCGTTGCTTGAGACGGTCAAGGCCATCAATCGCGAGGACCGAAAATTCGCCCAGCATTTGAACAAGAACAACGAGACCCTGCGCCCCGTTCGCCGAGAGGCCGGGCGTCTTCGAACCTACTTGGCTTCACTCCCGGGCCATGACCCCAAACCGTTGCCTGAGCAGATCGAAGAGTTTACACTACGTCTTGCGGCCGGAAATTCGCTTTCATTGGAGGAGTTCTCCGCCATGTTGCAACACGGGGGCTTGGCTGGTCTGGACGAGGTGGAGGTCCCTGAACGGGAACCCAAGAAGCGTCGCCGAACCACCCAACGAAGAGCCGAGCCAATGCCGGGGCGACAGCGACGAGACGCCTGAGGGAACCACCATGCAAATCCCCGAGTGGCGAGAAGGCCCACGCCCTCTGGACCTGGAGACTCAACAGGTTGCCCAAGTGCTTCGGTTGTTCTTGGAAGAAACAGGTGAACAATACAGCGAATCCTCGGTACGCCACCTCCCCATTCCAGCCTGGGGAGGGAACATGCTGTTGAGGGACCCGACGCTCGGTGATTCGGCCCCAATTCAAGGGGTTTTTTGGGCCACTCCGTTCAAGGACGACATCGTTCGTGTCGCAGCGTTCGTCATCGAAGGCAACGCTCAACGCCTTGGCCACGGTGGTCGTGCTTGGGACCGGTTTACCCTCGCAGCCTGGAACGAAGGATACCGGTACGTGCAATTGGAGGTCAAGGCGGCCAACCTTGACGCTCAACGGTTTTACGAAGCCCGTGGCCTCGGTGTTCAGGCCACCTTGGAGGGCTACTACCAATCCGGTCTCGGCTACATGATGCGAGGTCCGCTCCCACGGCCGAGCGAGGCCAAGGATTATTCACCCTAGTTGGTGTCCTCAAGGTGTGCTTGAGCGACTTTTGCGACCGGTTGCACAGCAACGGGATGTAATGGAGGTGATGGTGTTTGAAGCCGATGGATTCGTGGTGTACACCAGCGCCAGCGGAGCATCTCACCCCGGCGACGCCTCGGTCAAGGCTTGGAGAGAACTTCTCACCCAAACCGGCCCTGAAAAGACGGTGACGTTGGTTCAAGAAAACGGCTACGTCATGCTTTCAGCCTTGCCGATTGGTACCTTGGTGGTCAAAGCCAAGCGCACCGCCAACCTTGGGGCTCTTCGACAATCGCTGGCAACGGTGCAGGCGGAACTCAACACCGCCTCGTCTTAGGCCCGAACCGACCGCCGTGAAGGATTAAATGGGGGAGGTGGGTCGGTAGCGTGCGGGAGGATGGGAATTCTCCCTCGACCAGGTGAGATGTAGGATGGCGGAACTCAAAGATCTTCTTGAAGAGCGACGGAAAATGGTTGACAAAAAGGCAACGCATCACCGGGAAGTT
>JALRLR010000159.1 GCA_023254355.1 Candidatus Poseidonia sp. | reverse complement strand
ACCGTACCGGCGGTACCGGGCGGGGCCATGCTTGTCCCGCTGAAGGCGACGTAACCGTCGCCCGTGTTGTGAGCCACGGACATCACGTCCGAGCCAACGAACGCCACGTTGGGCTTGATGCGGCCTTCTTCGGTCGGACCTTGGCTGCTGTAGATGGCGATGCTGGTGTCTTTGTCGAGCGCACCCACCGTGATGACGTCCTCGGCAGAACCAGGCGTCCCGATTTGAGCGGAAACGGCGCTGTTGCCCGCAGCGATGAGCATCGTGATGCCGGCACGAACCATTTCGTTGGACATCCGGTTCACGCTGTCTTCCTCGGAGGAGGTCCACTCGATGGCACCGGGGCCACCCAAGCTCATGGAAGCGGCACGGATGTTGAACTCGTAGCGCTTGTCCACCGTCCACTGCATGCCGGCCATCACGACGGCAAAGCTGCCTGAGCCGCCGGCATCCAGCACCTTCACGCCCACAAGGAAGGCCCCCGGCGCCATGCCAGGGTGTTCGTAGGTGGGTGCGCCGGTGCCAGCCACCGTGCCTGCACAATGTGAGCCGTGCCCTTGGTCGTCGTAGGGAAACACCTCGGTACCGTTGGTTTTGTCCGGGTTGTTGACGGGATCGTAGAAGCCGATGATCTTCGGGTCGTTGGTGCTGTCATCGTCGTCCATGTCGTCCAGACCAACGTGCATGCCGTCGATGCCCGTGTCGATGACCGCCACGGTCACACCTGAGCCGTCGTAGCCGGTTTGGGCCCGAGCGACATCCACCTCATGAACGACCGCCGCATCGCCGTTTTGTGCTTCGAGGATGCCGTCCAATTCGAGCATGACCACGCCGGGAAGCGTCGTGGTCTCGAGGATCATGTTGTGGGGGATTCGACCGGCGACGGCGTCGATGAGCGGCAGGTCCCACGCGTGGACGTAACCGACTTCACGCTCAAGCATGGCCACGTCGGCATCGGTGGGCGTGTGGTCAAAGTCAACAATGATGGGGAGGGTGTTGGCTGCGTCAAGGAACAACGGGTGGTCGTGAAACTTCTCCACCATGTCACCAATGCCGTTCTTGTTGGTGTCAACGGTGGTTTCGACCCACCAACCGTTCTCGCTGGTGTCCTGACCAACGTGTTCGGGGGAAACAGGCATGGCGGCTGCCATCATGGGCAACAACAACAATCCCAAGCAGACAAGACTGAGGGTTTTCTTCAACGACACGGTTTCACCCAGCCCCACCCAACCAGAGCGAGGCTTTCAATGCATTGCCGATGCGAGCCAAACGGACCACGAGGCACCCATTCAAGTGCGAATCCGGCTGAACAATTATAACACCATCCGGCGATGGTGCATCGAGCATCATGCCTGCACCGCAACGACCCGGACTTCTGCAGCAAACCGTGCCGGCCAACTCGGTCTACACCACGCCTGGAGCGCTGGTGGACGGAGCCCCCACCAACACCCGCCCTGTCACCATGGCCCGGCCTGGGGCGCCGGTCTCGCAGCACGAGATGGACATGATGAAGGTCTCGCAGATCGTCATGATGGCGTTCGGGTTCCTCACCATTTGGGGCGGTGTGTTCATCATTGCCTACGACGAAAGCGCCACCAACACCAACATGCTGGTGGTCTTCCTCGCTGGATTGCTGTCCTTTGCTGCCACCATGGGCGCCATCGAGACCCAAAGCCGCAAAAACGGAGGCAAACTCTACGACCTGCACAACTACTTCCTCGGCATCGCCTTCTTTTTCTCCACCATCGCCGCGATGTGGGGCGCCCGGTACGCCATGGCGTTTGCCACCGGAACATTGGAACTGTCGTTGTTTGGTGACCCGAATGCGTACGCCAACAGCGACTGGTCCCCCAACGCCACCGGGATTTACGCACAAACCTTGGCCGTTGTGGGCATCAGTTTGCTCCACCTCCGGTTGCTCAACCGGTACGAAGGGGAAAAGTCGTTTGGCTACGGCGTCGCCACCTACGCTCCGATGGTCGTCCTCCTGGGCGGCGTTGGGCCATGGATTCGAT
>JALRLR010000158.1 GCA_023254355.1 Candidatus Poseidonia sp. | reverse complement strand
TCACGACGGCCCAGGCATGAGCGGCTTCGGTGGAGGTGGCATCAACATCTCCGATTTGTTTGGTGGAGCGGACATTTTCTCCTCGTTTTTTGGCGGCGGAGGTGGCGGTCGAGATCGACGTCGCGGGGCAGACATGGTGTACCACCATACCGTTCGTTTCGAAGACGTGATGAACGGCTCAGAGGAAGAAGTCGAACTCGACCTCCCTGTGGCCTGCACACCCTGCGAGGGAACCGGTGCTGAAGGCGCCTTGCTCGACACATGCGAGGCCTGTGGGGGCCGAGGCGTCACGTCCCGGGTGGTTCAGATGGGGCCGTTCCAGACGCGCCAAGACCGACCCTGCACCGCGTGCAGCGGCCGCGGTCGGACGGCCCGAACGTCCTGCGGTTCCTGCCGTGGACGTGGTCGTGTTGACCGCTCGACAACGCTTCGATTCAACATCCCGCCCGGTGCAGAGGACGGAACTCGATTGCGGCTGCGTGGAAAAGGTGAGCCGGGGCGTGATGGCCAACCCGCAGGCGACCTCTTCGTGGAGATCGACGTTGCTCCTCATGCATGGTTTGAACGAAACCGCAACGACCTCATCATGTCCCTTCCGCTCGGGTTTTCGGACCTCGCCCTTGGCACAACGGTGACGCTCGACCACGTCGATGGCGCTCCGCTCGACATCAAGGTGCCCAAAGGTTCGTCGTCCGGAGACACGATTGAAATTCGACGTCGGGGGCTTCCCCGTCTTCGCGGAGGTGGTCGGGGGGACGTGGTGGTGCTCCTCAAACTCCACATGCCGTCATCCTTCTCCAAATCGACGAAGCGAGCCCTTGAGGAACTCCGATCGGACCTCGCTCCAGCAGATCTGGTCGCTCGTGTTCGGGCGGAAGCCGACGAGCGTCGTCGCAACGGCTGATCATTCCTCGTCACGAAGGTCGAGCAGGAGGCTGTCCGTCGCTCGCGCGGCCCGTGGCCTCGCTTCGACCAAACCGTTGAGTTCCACGTCGACATGCGTCGGTCCCCGTTCCATTTCGATGGTAAGGAAGGTGACGCTTCCAGCACCAAGGGTGTCGATGAACACCTCTTCGCCACGGTGATGGAATCGAGGCTCCACGGCAAGGACGTTGACCGGTCGGCCGACGGGTGCGTCGAGCCGGAGCGCCACAACCTCCCATTGAGGTCCTGCGTTGGAGATGCCGATGAGCAGGCGCTCTCCGTCCTGCTCTGCGAGCCGAGGGTCAAGCCTCCAGCAGGCAAGCGCCACCTCGTCTGTCCTGTACGAGACATCCGGTGTCCCCCATCCTGAACACGCCTCGTCGAAGTCGAGCAAGGCCACAGCGTCGAGGGCCCGACGGAGATCGCGCTGCTCCAGCCTCGGAGCACGCCCTGCGTCCAAGCGAGCCGTGATGCGTGATAACATCGCACGTTGCGCAGCGATGGTCTTCGACATTGCAAGACGTCGGCGATGCATGACGACAAAACCGAGGGCGGGGATCAGGAGGATCGTTCCAAGGATCCATCGAACCCGTTCACCCCACACTTCAGCGGTGTCGTTCGGCGGGAACCACGGCTCTTCTCCCTCATCGACCACCACATGCGTCAGGGTGACGGAATAGTTCAGTGCCGGTAGGTCGCTGCCCCATGGTGAAGCAAGGGTTTCGTTGGCATCCGGGACGCTGAGGCGAAGCAGGTGGGTGCCACGACCAACCTGTGTGCTGATGCTGTCCTCGTCGACCATGGTGGTGGTTCGACGGGCGTGCTCATCGACGGCCCCCGTCGTCGGGTCCAAGGGAACCAGATCAACGACAATCGCTCCTCCAGGTGCATGGACGGAGACGCTGATCAGATGCACGCTGTCTTCCCATGCATCGATGTGGACGGTCAGCACGTCGGCCACATCGTGAACGGCGCGGACCAAATGTCCCGTCTTTGTCCCGTTCAGCGGGAGGAGGCCAACTCGAGAACCGTTCAGCACGTCGTCGGAGGACAGGTCGAGGGCATTTGGCGCATCGCGTCCGCTGCCAAGGTCATCAAACCGGTCAACCGCTCCGAGCACGGCACAACTCTGAGAGGCGCAG
>JALRLR010000157.1 GCA_023254355.1 Candidatus Poseidonia sp. | reverse complement strand
ACGAAAAGGTGCCTTGTTGACCCAAACGATTGGGGGTCGATGACGCATCCAAGGCGATGGATTCGCCGAGGGAAACCACGCCGCCCGCGTTGTCGACCACGGTGGGTGTCAGCGGGGGAGCCAACTCCAGGCGAACGGTGAGACGAAGCGATTGCGAGCCGTTGCCGCCACCAAGCGGGGTGTCGGTGTTGTCGACCACGAGCAGCAACTCCTCTCCTTCGAGCGAGGCCGGCACTTGCCAGGTCAAGGAGCGAGGCGAATCGATGCTTTGCAAGCCGCCGCCGTCGATGAATTGAACGCCCACCGCTCCCGTCGTGTAGCGGTCGTGCATGGCTCGGGTTTGCAAGTAAACGTCCCCGATGAATTCCATGTTCCAAGCGGACACGACCACCGTGGTCCCTGCATCAAGACGCAGATCGTCGCCCGAAAGCAGAACGGTGTGGTCATCGGCGCCCACCGCCACCAGATCATGGAACGGCGTCCAATAGGCTTGGTTGAGCAGCGACACGGACGCCGAAACGGTGCTTCGCTGTCCGCCTTGGTCACCTTGACCCGCATCGCCGTCGTGGGCTTGGTTGTCGAGCACCATGTACCATCGTTTGGCCGCGATGGAGGGCGGCACCTTCCAGTGGAATTCAAAGGCTCCAAGCGCTGATTCCGTACTGGCGGGTTGGGCCATGGACGACCGGTAGGATTGGCCCAACTCGTAGGGTTGAATGCCGTTTTCATCGAAGAACAACAGGTCGATGGCATCGTCGACCACGATGACACTTAGATCATACACGTCGCCAGGCATCAACACCCCAAGGTCGACGATGACGCACACGTCGGGATCGACGTCCATGGTGGGTTGCAAATTGCTGGCGGATACCGACACGCAGTCGGGTGCAGCTCGCCCGCCCTCCGCCATGACGCTCAACGGAGCCAAGGCAAGGACGGCCACGAGGAGCAAGGCGGAAACCCAGCGCATGGGTTGGGTATTGACGAGGCTCATTTCAATGAATGGGTGCGATGCTCCTTGCGTTCCACCCCGACGGACCCCATGCCAGATGGTTAAGCACCCCTTCGTCGTTCAGACGAAGCCGGTCAGCATCGTTGAGCGCCACCACGGGCAACTCGCCGGCCACCGGTAAGGCTTCGTCGAGCACTTCGCTCACGTCCTTGATGCGGTTGCTGTAATGGGTCAAGGCAAGGTAGGTGGCGCTGACCGCCTTCGCCGTTTGCACGGCGCCCACGGCGGTGGAATGTTGGTGTTCGTGGGCTTTGTCTTGCTGTTCGTTGAGGAAGGTGGCTTCGTGAATCAACAAGGTCGGGTTGAGGCCAGCGGGCCACTTCGGGGGACACGAAGCCGTATCACCGGAGATCAACACGCTGAGCGGAGGACGGTCTTCCCCGCGGAACCACGCACTCTCAAGGGTATCACCGTTGGCAAGTTCGATGTCTTCGCCCCGAGCGAGTTCGGCTCGCTGTTTGGTCGAAAGGTTGAGTTCGTCCGCCCGTGCGCGGTCAAAGGTGCCAAGCGACGGGCCATGACTCACCATCCAGCCGCACGAAGGCACGGTGTGCTGGGTGGGATAGGGCGTCACACGGGTGCGTTTCCAGCCCTCGGGTTGCGGCATGACCTCAAGGTCGGTGACCGTGTTCTCCCTCGGGTCAAGTTCCACCCAGACGTTGGCATGAACGTCGCCCAACACCCAACGGATGGGGAAGGTGAGTCCCGCCCCACCGAGCATGAACCACGAGACGAATTGACGAGCCAGGTCGGCGGGGGGGACCTCGTCGGAAAACGGCTCCCCGTTGCGCAACGCTTCGATGGCCGTCATGGAGGTGGGGCCCATCACCAACAACGGCGTTTGCCGATGTTCGAGGTCCATGGACTGGAGCCAAGGCAAGGTCCCCCAGGTGTGGTCGAGGTGTCCGTGAGTAAACGCCAGCACCCGCACGTTGGTCGGTTTGAGCGCGTCGCCTTTGCTGTGGGCCTTGAGCCGTCGGCGTTGGTCGGTGAAACGGGATTGGAAGCCTTCTCCCGCATCAACCACCACGATCCCCTCGGGCCCTTTGACCAAACTCCCGCTGACC
>JALRLR010000156.1 GCA_023254355.1 Candidatus Poseidonia sp. | reverse complement strand
CCACGGCTTTTGATTGGTGGAAGGCCATGGCGGGCAACGGGGCCATCTTCACCACGGGCTGGACCGAAGCGTACGAAACGTACTACAGCGGTGGCTACGGACCGTGGACGGAGGGCCATCTGGGCGGTGCGGCCCTGACGGTTTCGTATTGCCACTCACCGGGCGTTGAGGCCTTTTACAGCGAGAATTGGACCGTTTCCACCTCGCTGGTCTTGCCACGCGCCACCTTCCATCAAGTCGAGTACGGGGCCCTGGTCAACGGCGGCGGGAACGCCGACGCAGCCAACGCCTTCCTGACCTATTTGCTCAGCGAAGAGGTGAACCGAAACATGCCTGAAAACAACCTCATGAAATCGGTGCTTGAAAACGCCGCGTGGCCCGAAACGTCGGGTTACCGCTTCCATACGGATGAGCCGATTCAGAACGCGAACATCTCAACGACTCGAATTGGGGAAGACATGGACCAATGGTTGGTAGCATGGTCCGCCGCGACGCAATAAGGGTGGGTGAATGTTCGGAGCGAGTCAACCGTTGCGCCCCTTCGGTGTCCACGTTGTTCAATGGCTTGCGTTGACCACCGTCATCGGTCTTGGCCTTGTCCCACTCATGTTAGCGCTGCTACGGTTGTGGGGGGTGACCGGCATCACCCCTTGGGCGGCGCTCGCCCAATTCCACGAACAACCAGGAGCGATGGACGCCTTGAAATTCTCGGTTCTGGAAGCGCTGTTTTCCACCTTGTTGACCGCCGTCATCGGCTTGCCAATCGCGTGGGCGTTTGGTCGATATCAATGGAATCGGGTTCGTTTGAAGCGTTCCTTGCTGTTCCTCCCGTTCGTCACCCCGCCCATCGTTGCCGCGGCAGGCTTTCTTGCGCTTCTTTCCCCCGACGGCGTCATCCATCGACTCGGTCTTGATCTTCGAGGTGAAACGGGATTCATCGGAGCCGTTTCGACCCTCACCGGTTGGCAACACCCTGGTCATTTCATCGCCTTGATCGTGGCCCACGTTTGGTTCAATCTCTCCTTGATGGTTCGATTTGTTGAACCCGTGGTGGCCCAACTTGACCCTTCGTGGGAAGAACAGCTCCGGTTGCTTCCAGCGGGCCAAACCATGAGAGGGCGTGTGCGGCACCTCTGGATGCCCGTGTTGGGCCCGGCCACCCTGGTCGCCTCGGCCTACACGTTCTTCTTCAGTTTCACCTCGTTCGCGATGGTGAAATGGCTCGCTCCATCGTCCAACACCCTTGAGTCCTTGTTGGGGGAGATGGGCGGAACAGCCGGTATACCGGGGTACCGCCTTGAAACCAGTCTGGCGGTCTTGGGCATCGCCACCCTGCAGATGTTGTTGATGCTGGTGATGTTGGTCGTCGCTGGCCGCTTTGAGCGGAAGCACAGCCACGTGCTCGCCCTGCACCACGAAGGGCTCAATCGTCAGCGGCACGGCGCTCCTTCACGACGGTGGGCCTGGTTCGTCAATGGGACGCTCGCTTTGTTGCTCGCTCCGCTGCTCTCGGTGGTCTTGGCGTCGTTCCGCGTTCGGTCGCCGAACCTTGCCGGTGGCCACCAATGGACGCTCGAGGGTTGGAAGCGAGCTTGGTCAGGCGATTTTTCAACGGTACCGGTGATGGACGCACTGAGCAATTCACTCTCGTACGCCGTCATCACCTTGGTGGTCGCCATGCCCTTGGGATACGCCGTTGCATCCAGTTTGGTGACCTTGCGAGAACGAGGGCATCAGCGCGCCGCCGGCGTGTTGGATTCGCTGTGCATGCTGCCGCTTTCGATGTCGGCGGTCATGGTCGGCTTGGGCATGGTGGCGGGCATCTTGCGTTTTTACCCCGATTTGTTTTCCTTCCCGTACCTTCCGGTGATTCCCCACATCATGCTGGTCTTGCCGTTTGTGATTCGGTTATTTGTGCCGGCCATTGAACGCATCGAACCGAAGTATGCCGAGCAAGCAGCCATGCTTCCTCTGGGGAATTTCGCTCGTTGGTGGCACACCCGGGGGGCGTTTTTGGTCGTTCCAGGCACCATGGCCGCTTCGTTGTGTTTGGCATTCTCAATGGGAGAGTTTGGCGCCACCTATCTGGTGGTGCGGGCCGGTTCGTGGGACTCGCTCTCGATTCTGGTTGACCAGGTTG